>JAPYUK010000014.1 GCA_029936155.1 Dehalococcoidia bacterium
CGGCTGTGATCGTGATAGGGGAGCCAGCAAGTAGCAGCCGTGGACCCGGGACGTGGCCGTTTTGAATCATCTGTCGAACTGCAAATGCGACTTCGTTTCGAGATCCAATATCGCGAATCGTGGTGGTTCCGGCGAGAACCGCTTTACGCATGCTATTTGTGGCACGAATGGTGAGCTGTTGGTCACTCTCGCTCATTGCCAGAGCCTGGGCATCGTGGGTGGCGCTACAGTGCATGTGGCAGTGGGCGTCGACGAGGCCCGGCAAGAGCGAAACGTCGCCCAAATCGTGCACCTCATACGAGTCACCAGAAGCAGAAACATTAGCCGCCGGTTCGACAGCCGTGATGACTCCGCCTTCGACGACCACTGCGTGGTCCTCCAGCCAGCCGGAAACGTCCTCATTGGCTATACGTTTTGCTTTGAAGATGCTCTTTTTCGTCATAAGTGTGGTGTACAAACCTTGATTAATGCTTCTGGTCTTCAGTGGCGCTGTTCACGCGGTGACAGAGCTACTTTTTATTGTTGTAGTGAATCTCGATGCGCCATCTGTTATGAATATGCATATCGGCTTCATCGGAGCACCGTGCTCCATAGGCTCGCCCTGCGGGAACCATACCCACGTTCCGGGTCCATATGTGCCCTGATGTGTGCGAAGTTTGCCTTCTAATACGAAGATTCCGTGACCGCACGGGTGTGTGTGCTCAGGATTCAGAACGCCTTTCGGCTAGCGGATCATCCTGATCTCAGCGCCGCTATCGGGGTCTTTACGGAGCATCAGGCGACCGAGATCGACTCCCAGCTTAGGATTGTGACTTGTGTCCCATTCGGTCGATTTCGTATCAATAGCGTTGTAAACGTTTTCGCCGGCGTTGTTATCGAGATCTGCAATTTGTGTTCGTTCCTCGAAGTTAGCTTGTGAATTGGCGGGTTGGTACGTTCAGTTCATATATTTCGAGAATTATCAGAGGGCTTTCCAGTAACGACGCCCTTCCCAGCGGATCATCGTGCCCCAGCCGGGATAGCTCAAATGGCTGCCGATAACCACAGCGTTTTCGCGTTCGGCCTGATCGAGAATGTCCTTGCGAGCCTGAATGCCCATAGGGCCATCCCAATCGGGCGAATAGTGCAGATCGGTTTCGGTCGCCTGCATCGGCGAGCCAAGTATGTCGCCAACGAGCAGCGCTCGCTCGTTCTTCGAGGCGATCAACAGGCTCATGTGCCCCGGCGTGTGCCCGGGAGTAGGAAATGCCGTTACACCCGGCGCAAGCTCGGTTTCGCCATCGATCAGATCGATAACGCCCTGTGCATCAAGCGGCATCACGCTTCGGTTCGTTGCCTCGCCTCTGTTTGGGTCGGCAAGCATCTCGGAAGTAGTGAAGTGCTTCCAATCGGTTTCATGCACCCGGTATCGGGCGTTCGGGAAGCTTACGGGTCGGTCGGGCTGGTCTTCCCTGAGGTTCCAACCGACGTGATCGCCGTGCAGGTGCGTGAGGAACACAGTGGTGATCGATTCGAGATCGATGCCGTTTCGTTCGAAATCGGCTATCAGATCGCCCGGTGCAGGGTGACCCAGCATGTCGCCATGAGGACCGAATCCAGTGTCAGCAACGATTCGTTGATTGCCAGAAGTGAACACGAACGATCCCAGATTGTTCTGGAAAAACTGACCCTTGAAGTACTCAGGGAATCGATCGTAGTACGGCTCCCATATCTCAAGGGACTCCTCAGGAAACAATGCCCTCGGGTCGAACGAAATGCTTCCATCGCTTAGTCCGGTGATGTGGACATCGCCAATTTGCAGTGTGTTATTTGAATTCGTAGGCAATATTCAACCCAGGATTATCCGCTGAAATAACGGCTTTAATTCGTGCTCGATCTGTGATTGATCCCAATATAAACCGTTAGCCGAGGATTCGAACAGCATGGAAAGCGATCTTGGATCGGATTTCCAATTTCATCTGGGGAAGGCGCAATCAAAAGGCCCCGGACATCACCGTCCGGGGCCTTTCTTATTACCAATATGGCGATCCCGATCAGATTTGAACTGACGATCTCCTCCTTGACAGGGAGGCGTGTTAGACCACTACACCACGGGACCACGTCGCGAAATAAATCCGCGCCTATTGAGAGTACGGCTGGTACCTGAGGTCAGTCAACAGTGACATTGCACTCACTTACAAATTTCAACCAGTCGAATCGCGCCTTGCCGGTGCATAGGCTCTCGTCCCCACCTAGGGTAACCCCGGGAGCACCTCACCGGCGCATCAGCCCTCACCACTGTCTAGGCACCCGACCCACCAGAAAACATGCCGTTGGGCGTTAGTTGTAGTTGCAGCCTATGCCTTTGTAGCCGATCTCGACCTCTCCAGCTGACGTCACCATCACAGGCGTGATCTTGTCACCACCAGAAAGCCGTTCTACCTCGACCCATTGGCCGGGCTGCTTCGACACGTCTACCTCTCGAAAGGCGATGTCATCCTTGACCAGATCTTCCTTCAACAGATCGCAATAACCGCATGTTGGGTGGGTGTAAACGATGGCGACGCCGTCAGCTGGCGGCTGTTCGGTTTTTGGCATTATTGTTCCTGATTTCGCTGCTGCAAGACCGCTACAGTCTGACTTCAACGAGTGTTCGTTCTAGTTCGTTTTCAAAATATCTGCTGGTTGATTGTGATGCGACTTGTCTGAGGTTCGATGCTGGCAGCCGTAAGAAAACCACGACCCAGCAGATTTTACATCTCCATAGATTTTTCGCCGGAGAGATATCCCTTGGGATCCTTTTCAAACACAACCCGGCAGCCGGGACCGCAGAAATAGTAGAGCTCACCGTTGTGAGTGGCAACGCCGCCACCGGGATTACCGGTATCGACGTTCATGCCGCACACCGGGTCGATTGCGGTTTCGGACTTTGAACTCAAAAATGGTATTTTCATTTCAGGTCTCCAGACTTTTGTTATTTCAGTTGCTACAGTATTTCCGCAGTGCGAATTGCTGCAAAGTGATTTTTAGTTGGTTGCTTCGGTCGGAGTACCAATCTGCGGTGCAGAAGGCGGGTTAGACACGCTGTGTTTCCGGGCACCCCCCCGGCCCAGTCGAAGTGAGTTTGAAACCACGGTCACCGAGCTGAACGCCATCGCAGCAGCTGCCACTATCGGGTTCAAGAATCCGAACTCGCCAATGATCGGGTGCAGGAAGCCGGGAGCAGTTCCGTCGCTGAATATCGGGTAGAGCACCCCAGCAGCAATTGGTATCAGTAGCACGTTGTAGAAGAAGGCCCAGAACAGGTTCTGCTTGATAGTGCGCATCGTGCTTCGGCTGAGATCGATTAACTCGGCCACTGCAGAGGGATCGCCAGAAGTAATAGTTACGTCTGCGGCTTCAATCGCAATATCTGTGCCGGTACCGATTGCGATTCCGACGTCTGCCGTAGCAAGTGCGGGCGCATCGTTGATGCCGTCTCCGACCATCGCCACCGTTCGACCCTCTTGTTGAAGACTAGTAATCGCTGCAGTTTTGCCTTCTGGTAGGACATCAGCAATCACGCGGTCGATGCCAATCGACCCGGCAGCCTTCTGGGCTGTGCTCTGGTTGTCTCCGGTGAGCATGACGGTGTAGATGCCACGCGATACCAGCTCGCTTATCGCAGCTTTGGCTCCCGGTTTCACTGAATCCGACACTCCGATAAGCCCGATCGGCTTATCGTCCTTAGCCACTGCTAGAACTGTCTCACCTCGCTCGGCGATAACGAAACTCTGCTCGGAAAAATTGTAGGTCGCCGATGTTTTCTCGACAATGAATGCTGCACTACCGACTATTACTGTCGACTCACCAACGGCCGCCGATATGCCACGACCCGGCACGGCGTCGACGTTGGTTGCGTCGGGGATCTCGATTTCACGTGACTTCGCTGCAGCAAGTACAGCAGCAGCAAGTGGGTGCTCGGAATTGGCTTCGGCTGCCGCTGCCAATCGAAGTAACTCTTTCTCAGAAACCCCGAAAGCAGAGATACTCGATATGGTTGGCTTTCCTTCGGTGAGGGTTCCCGTCTTATCGAAGACAATCGTGTCGACCCTGTGGGCCCGCTCGAGCGCATCTGCGTTGCGTATTAGTGCTCCGCTCGCCGCACCACGCCCCATGCCGACCATGATGGCTGTTGGAGTAGCGAGTCCGAGTGCGCAGGGGCATGCAATCACCAGTACTGCGACTGTCATCAACAGTGCATTAATCATCGCCGGCTCGGGCGCAAGGAACGACCAGACGGCGAACACGAGAATTGCAATGATTAGCACCGCAGGAACGAACCGTGTAGTGATCTGATCGACAAGATGCTCGATAGGCGCCTTCGATGACTGCGCCTGCTGGACCATTCGAACAATGCCCGCAAGCATTGTGTCACGACCCACTGCCGACGCCTTGAATTGCACAGCACCGGTGCTGTTTACGGTTCCGGTGAAGAGACCATCGCCCTTCTGCTTTGCGACCGGTGCAGGCTCTCCCGTAAGCATAGATTCATCGATAGTAGTGGCGCCTTCGGTGATCACTCCATCTACAGGTACTCGTTCGCCGGGTCGCAAAACGATGAAATCGCCCGACCCGACGTCTGCGATCTCAACCTCGACAGGTATGCCGTCCTTGACGACCATTGCAGTTGATGGCTGCATGCCCATCAGCTTCTTGATGGCATCGGATGTCCGCCCACGTGCCCGTGCTTCGAGCCACCTCCCGAGCAGAATCAATCCAATAATTGCCGCCGAAACATCGAAATAAGTGCCGGTCGAGTGGCTTCCGACAACTGCTGAATCCGAAAACGTAAGTGAATCCTCGAACATGGGGCGTAGAACCGTGACCGTCACGCTGTAGAAATATGCAGTCGACGTTCCGATTGCCACGAGGGTATTCATGTTTGATGTGCGGAGCTTCGCTGCCGACCAGGCGGATTGGTAGAACCGCGAACCAGCCCAGAACTGCACCGGGGTCGCCAATATTAGGAAGAAGATATTCACCGTGGTTGGCGAGAGATTTGAAAGAGACGAAATCGAGGCGTAGTTCATTGCGATCATCACAAACGACGCAACGGTGAGGCTAATGATCATCATGTCTCGAGTCCGCTTGAGTTCGACTGCGCGAATCGCCTTGTCGCCATCGGCGAAGACCGAATCATCCTCGTCGGCGAAGCTTCGCACGGAGTATCCAGCACCCGAAAGCGCCTCGTGTACATCTGGTTTCGTGATGGCGTCGTTAGCAAACTCGACAGTTGCAGACTCCGTGCCCAAGCTCACTTGTGCATCGACTATTCCGGGAAGATCGCGCAGAGCGTTGCCAACATGGTGCACGCAGGCGGCACAGGTCATTCCTCCAACACTAAATGTCAGTGTTGAGAGGGTCTCGACTACCTCTTCAGCAGTTGGGAGTTCAGATTCTGTTGCTGCAGTTGAGTTACCGGTCTGCAATTTCGTAAAGCTCCACCAGTTCGCTCAATACCTGCTCTTCGCGCCCCTCACGCACACCGTCAACGACACAGGTTCTTAGATGACCATCGATGAGTTGAGATTCGAGTTTCTGTAGTGCCCGCCGTACCGCGAACGTCTGGCGAAGGATGTCGACACAGTAGCGATCCTCTTCGACCATCTTCTTTACGCCTGCCAGATGGCCCTCGATGTAGTTGAGGCGCTTTACAGCGTCGTCCTGGGTGGCGGCCTTTGTGGTCTCGTGACCCTCGTGGCTGTGGTGTTCATGAATCATGGATTGCTCACGGTATGGCATGGTTAGTCGCTCGGATTCTTCCTATTATACCCCCACCAGGGGGGTATGGGTTGTAGGCTATGTGTCGCGCATGCGAGCAAGAAAGAACGGTTGCAAATTAAACAAGATCGTTATTGGCGGGGCAGCGCTGATTTTCGCGGTGACGGTCAGTGCGTGCAGCGAAGATGGCGACGCCGGTATGTTCCCAATTGAGCTAGCCGATTCCCGTGTCGAAGCCGGAGAGATTATCTACGCCGATAACCGCGCATCATGCCACGGACCCGTAAACGGGCCATCAGTTCTCGAGTCGGCGCCCGTACACGGCGACGCCGGGCACACATGGCATCATCCAGACAGGTTGCTGTTTCAGTGGGTCCTCGATCGTCCGCCGTTACAAGTCACCATGCCTGCGTTCCGCGACAAGTTATTGGAAGCGGAAGTGATCGACATTCTCGCCTATATTAAGAGCCACTGGCTTCCAGAAATTCAGGATCGTCATGCTGTGGGATCAGCGCAATACGAGAATCAGATCATCGAGTTCGGGATGGAATGATTCCTTAGCCCTCGGTCGAACTGGGCGGGCGGCGTTAGCTTCGACCCATTGGGCTGGATGGCATGTCCGCCACGAAGGATAAATCCAGATAGAAACTGCTCTCGTAGATTTGGTACAACTGTCTGCTCGAACTGGGTACGCCACCGTAGATTCAGGCTCATCAGTTGAGCAGTTCTGATCCGTGCCCAGTGATTCAACTGCGGTTCATAGTGGTTCCACCAACGTAGTAGGTACATCGAAAGCATCAGCAAAATGGCCCCTGCCACCGCGTCGAGCACGTAATGATTGGCAGTTGCAATGATCGCTACGAACATCAGGGCTTGGTACATAAATCCGGCTGTTTTCAGCCAGAATCCACCAAGTCGGAACATACCAGTCATGACAAGAAGCGCCCAAGCATAGTGAAGGCTGGGCATCGCAGCAAACCGGTTGTAGCTAATGGTAGAGTCCGAGGTAGGTGCGGGGTCGAGGCCCAGCAGCGACACTGTGTCGGCCATGCCCAATCCAGGCATGAACCGGGGCGGCGCAAGTGGGTAAAGTGCGAATACGATCGCTCCGAGGATCATCGTAAGAATGAAGGTGCGCCTCAGGTCGATGTAGGCAGCACGGTTCTTGACGAAAAGAATGATCGCCGTTCCGGAGAGTCCGAGCCACATGCCAACAGCGTAGAAGTAGGTAAGGGCGACCAGCGCCCCCACAGAAATACGGCCGATGATTTGCTGGATGAACGATTCATGGTTGAGAGCAAGAGCAGATTCGATCCGAATCACGCCCCAACCGTTCACAACAGCCTGGAATACGGGCGAGGGGTCGGTCAGATTTTTAGCGAGTGCGAACGCGAGGTAACAAGCCCCAATTAGTGCGATCTCTTTTGTGACCGTCCTCAGCACCACCTGCCCCCCCCTGAACCGGGCAATCCAAAAAATCTCTCAGATAGAAGCTTTCTTGGCCAATTGCGTACATTTTTTGCAATTTGGCGGTTTTAGTCAAGTTTGTGATAAACGTTTCAAAGTGATTCTGTGATTGGCGTAGGGATTCTGAACTGAATCTCTACCGAGCCGGCTTGGCACAGACCTTGTTGCCCGCCCCAGAACAACAGACATTTTCTTTACGTGCCAGATCCATTTTCGCATAGGTACCACATTTCAAGTGCGCTCTCGTTGACATTGTGCTAGGGAGAGGGCTAAACTTCGAGGCTGTTTAGAGAAATGTCCATCTCTTTGCGTCTCGCCCTGGTTCATATTTTTTAATTCTCCAACAACATCGAAAGCATGTGCGGCAAGCCCGCGCGTACTTCGGTATCTTCGCGTTTGAGTTCTGCAGTCTCGCACGCGTGTAATACATCCTTGTCTTGTCACTCTAGGAGTGTGTGTGAATGGTCATCGCTGATCGCCGGTTAACCCCTTCAGAACAGCCCGATTACAAAGGGTTCAATACCATTGCAAACAATGTTGATGTCCCTAGCCTGGTCCAAGTTCAGGTCAATTCATTCGATTGGCTCAAAACTGACGGACTCAAAGACTTACTTGAAGAAATGTCCCCAATTGAGGATTTCTCGGGTGGTCGATTTGATCTTCGTTTCCTCAATCACGAGATACGAGATCCCAAGCACACTGAGCGAGAATGCCGTAAGCGTGAAATCACTTACTCCGCCCCGCTCTACATCACAGTTCAGCTTGTCATCAAGGAAACCGGTGAAGTAAAAGAACAGAGACTGTTCTTCGGTGATGTGCCAATGATGACCAAAAACGGCACTTTCGTAATCAATGGTGCCGAACGTGTTGTCGTATCGCAGCTTGTTCGATCTCCGGGTGCGTATTTCACAACCAAGACCGACCCCGCATCGGGTCGTGATCTTTGCAGCGCCAAGTTGATTCCTTACCGTGGAGCATGGGTCGAGCTGGAAACCAGCAACAAAGACCTGCTCTCAGTGAAGGTCGACCGAAAGCGCAAAGCGCCGATCTCAACATTGCTTCGGGCACTCGGATTTACGACAGACGAGGAAATTCTCGGTCTCGTAGCCGACGTTGACGACAACCCGCTGCACAGCTTCATGCAGGCCACCCTGCTAAAAGACACTGCAGCTACGACAGAAGAAGAGGCTCTTCTAGAGTTCTACCGTCGCTTGCGCCCCGGCGAGCCGCCGAGTGTCGACAACGCACGTGAGTTGATCCAGAACCTATTCTTCAACGAGCGAAAATACGACCTCGGTCGAGTTGGTCGCTACAAATTGAACCGCCGTCTTGGTGTTGATGAAAAAACTCGAACACTCACGAAGAACGACTTTGTCGAGCTGATTCGCCGAATGATCACGATCAACAACGGTCGGGCCTCGATCGACGATATCGACCATTTGGGTAACCGCCGAGTGCGAGCCGTTGGTGAACTGATTCAGAACCAGTTACGTGTTGGCTTCCTGCGAATGGAGCGCGTTGTAAAAGAACGTATGACCACTCAGATGGACCCAACCACGACGACGCCCGCCGCCCTGATCAACATCAGGCCGGTAGTCGCTGCTGTTCGAGAGTTCTTCGGTGGATCGCAGCTTTCGCAGTTCATGGACCAGACCAACCCGCTGGCAGAACTAACCCACAAGCGCCGACTTTCAGCACTTGGACCTGGCGGACTCTCCCGAGAGCGCGCCGGATTCGACGTGCGTGACGTGCATGCATCTCATTATGGTCGTATCTGCCCGATCGAAACACCCGAAGGGCCTAACATTGGTCTGCTGGGTTCCCTTTCGACTTATGCACGTTTGAACGACTACGGCTTTATCGAGACTCCATACCGAAGGATTCTTCGGTCAATGTCGAGTGCCAACCCGGACATTCAGGGTCGTACTCCGCTCGAAGATATTGCTGACGACAGTGGCAAGGTTGTAGCTAAGGCCAACAAGCCGATCACAATCCCTGTTGCTGAACTGGTAAATGCCCTCAAGGTTCGTGACGTGAAGGTTCAGGCCTACGTCACGACTAACGAAGAGGACCGTGACTATCTCTCGGCCGACGATGAAGAGCAGAACACCATTGGTCAGGCAACGACGCCGATGGACGCCAAGGGCCAGATCATAACCGATTTGGTTGAAGTACGAGTTGGTGGTAGCGAAGCCTATACATACGCTCATCCCGACGACGTTAGCTACATGGATGTTTCGCCGATGCAGATCGTAAGTATTTCGACTGCGCTGATTCCGTTCCTTGAGCACGATGACGCTAACCGAGCACTTATGGGCTCGAACATGCAACGACAGGCAGTTCCGCTGATTCGACCTCAGGCTCCACTGGTGGGAACCGGTATGGAGTGGAGGGTCGCAACCGACTCCGGTCAGGTATTGATGTCTGAGACCCAAGGGATCGTTTCGGAATCGACCAGCGATTACGTCAAGATCCTCAGTGAAGACGGCGAACAGACTGAGTACCCACTGACCAAGTTTGTACGGTCGAACCAGGGCACCTCAATCAACCAGCACCCGATCGTCTACAAGGGCGACAAGGTGAACTCTGGCACGCCTCTTGCCGATAGCTCGTCGACCGAAAACGGTGAACTTGCTCTCGGCCAGAACCTGCTCGTTGGTTTCATGACCTTCGACGGCTACAACTACGAAGACGCCATCATCCTCAATGAAGACCTCGTGAAGGACGACCGGTACACGTCGATTCACATCGACAAGCATGAAGTTGAAGCCCGAGAGACGAAGCTTGGACCAGAAGAAATTACACGTGACATTCCAAACGTTGGTGAAGAGAGTCTTCGTGACCTCGACGACGAGGGAATCGTTCGAATTGGCGCATGGGTAACTCCCGGCGACATTCTGGTCGGAAAGATCACCCCCAAGGGCGAAACCGAGCTAACCGCTGAAGAGAAGCTTTTGCGAGCCATCTTTGGTGAGAAGGCGCGTGATGTAAAAGACACCAGCCTTCGTATTCCGCACGGACAGCACGGCAAGGTGATCGACGTACGTATCCTGACGAAGGAAAATGGCGACGATCTTCAGCCTGGCGTGACCAAGGCCGTTCGTGTCTGGGTTGCTCACACTCGAAAGATCAACCAGGGCGACAAGATGGCCGGTCGACACGGCAACAAAGGTGTCGTGGCAAAAATTCTTCCACGTGAAGATATGCCATTCCTTCCCGACGGTACACCGCTCGACATCATGTTGAACCCAATCGGTGTACCTTCTCGAATGAACCTCGGTCAGCTGCTCGAAACCCATCTGGGTTGGGCTGCCAAGACGCTTGGCTTCCATGCCCGGACACCTGTGTTTGACGGAGCCCAGGACAGTGTTATTGAAGACCAGCTTGCACGAGCATGGTTCGTTAGTGAATCTCACGCCAAAGACTCCCGCGTTCTCGATTCCGGCGATATCGACTGGACAAAGGTCGATGGGTATCTGGAAGAGCGCGGCTTCGATCGCGACCGACTCTGGAGTGACGCCCAGTCAAATAGGGGCGTGGCTCGCGAGGCATGCCTACGTATCTGGCTTAAAGAAACTATAGGAGTTGAAACCGAGGACATGAAGCCATCTGAACTCATGCAGGAATCTCTTTCGGTTTCTCGAGAGAGGAACATATCTGCACCGATCTTCGGTAAGCAGATGATCCACGATGGCCGAACTGGTCTCCAGTACGACGCACCGATTACTGTCGGTAACGTCTACATGTTGAAGCTCATTCACCTTGTTCAAGACAAGATTCACGCCCGATCAACCGGTCCTTACTCTCTCATCACCCAGCAGCCGCTTGGGGGTAAAGCACAGTTTGGTGGCCAGCGATTCGGTGAGATGGAAGTGTGGGCACTTGAGGCCTACTCAGCTGCCTACACGCTGCAGGAGATGCTCACGATCAAGTCTGACGATGTGATCGGTCGAGTAAAAACCTACGAGGCGATTGTGAAGGGAGAAGAGGTCATCCAGCCGGGTGTACCAGAATCCTTTCACGTTCTACTCAAAGAATTGCAAGGACTGGGACTTTCGGTCGAGCTTCTGAACGAAGACATCGAACGATTCAACCAGGCCCAGACTCAGGCCCAGGAAATGTCGGCAACGCTTGGTGCACCGCTCGATTGGAACGACCTGAGCGACGAACCGCTTGATGCTCTCGATATTGAGGAGCTGCCAGGTGGCGAGTTGGCGACCGCGACTGTTGAGACCGAGTCCGAAGAGGCTGAAACCTCGGATGATGACGACTTAGAGTCAGATGATGGCAAGGACGAAGAATCATCTGAGGATTCACTGCAGTCACTCGCTTCTGAAGAGTCCGAAAACACCGAGGATTCAATCGCCGGTGTCGAAGACGAAGAGAACTAACTAACTAATTCAATTACGTCCCGACCGAAATCCGGTCGGGGCACTTTTACTCGCTGGCACTGCCAGCTTTACACCACGGGCTCACGCCCAGTAGGGGATTTATCCCCGGAAGGCGAAGGAAACGGCCACATATGACACAGTCTGGCGCCGATTTCAACGCAATCAGAATCTCACTGGCATCGCCAGAGCAGATTCGAGCATGGTCATACGGAGAAGTGACCAAACCTGAGACGATCAACTACCGCACACTGCGTCCGGAAAAAGACGGCCTGTTCTGTGAGCGTATTTTCGGGCCTACCAAGGACTGGGAGTGCTACTGCGGTAAGTACAAGAAAATCCGCTACAAAGGCGTAATTTGCGATCGTTGTGGTGTTGAGGTAGCGCGGTCTAAGGTTCGACGTGAACGTATGGGTCACGTCAAGCTTGCGGCTCCCGTTGCTCACATCTGGTTTTCCAAAGGCACACCTTCCCGCCTCGGACTGATGCTCGACCTTTCCCCTCGAAACCTCGAGCGGGTACTGTATTTCGCCCAGTACGTGGTCACATCAGTCGACAACATGGCACGACAGAGTGCTATCGAGCAGCTTGAATCCTACCGAGACGCCGAGACTAATCGTCTTGGCGAGGATCTAAAAGAGTCCCTCACCGGCAGCGACGTTGAGCCAATTCTTGCGACAACTATGCAGGCTGTGTTCGATGCCCGTTTTGAGGCAGAGCGACTGGCAACCGAGCTTGCAGAGATCGACAAGCCTAAGAAGAAGCCGACCAAAGCTCAGCTTGCAAAAGCCGAGAAAGAAGCGAACCTACGGGCCGAGACCGAATCCGCCGAAATTGCCAGCTTCAAGGGCGAAGAAGCGATCGCCAAGCTGGCCGAGCTGACTGATGAGCAGAAGGCCGGTGTCGAGGCTGACGTGCAGGATAAGATCGATGACTTGAAAGCAATTCAGGTAATGGATCTGCTGACCGAAGCCCGCTTCCGCGAACTCCGCGACAAGTTCGGCCAAGTATTCAAGGCTTCTATGGGAGCAGAGGCTGTTCTCGAGATTCTTCAGAGCAGCGATATGGACGCCGTTCGAGCTGATCTTCAGGATCAGGTTCGGAACACATCTGGTCAACGCCGCAAGAAGGCGATCAAGCGGCTCCGTGTGATCGAGGCCTTCCGCAAGAGCGGCAACAAGCCCGAGTGGATGGTTCTCACCGTTCTACCGGTACTGCCGCCAGAGCTTCACCCGATGGTTCAGCTTGATGGTGGTCGATTCGCCACCAGTGACCTGAACGACCTGTATCGAAGAGTTATCAACCGAAATAACAGGTTGAGGCACCTAATCGACCTGCAGGCCCCAGACATCATCATCCGTAACGAAAAGCGAATGCTCCAAGAGGCCGTTGATGCGCTTATCGATAATGGTCGACGCGGACGCGCTATCCAGGGCAGCCACAACCACAAGCTCAAGTCGCTTACCGACCTGCTCCGAGGTAAACAGGGTCGATTCCGCCAGAACCTTCTCGGAAAACGAGTTGACTACAGCGGTCGATCAGTGATTATCTCCGGTCCCGAACTCAAAATGTACGAGTGTGGCCTGCCGAAGAAAATGGCATTGGAACTGTTCAAGCCGTTCGTTATGAACGCACTTGTCGTTAAGGGCTACGCCCACAACATCAAGAGCGCAAAGCGAATGACCGAACGAGCACGTCCGGAAATCTGGGATCTTCTTGAAGAAGTTATCCAGAACCACCCGGTAATGCTTAACCGAGCGCCAACCCTTCACCGACTTGGTATCCAGGCGTTCCAGCCGGTACTGGTCGATGGGTCGGCCATTCAGATTCACCCACTTGTTTGCACTGCATTTAATGCTGACTTCGATGGTGACCAGATGGCTGTGCACGTTCCGCTTTCACGAGAAGCAGTTCTCGAAGCACAGCGTCTGATGCTTTCGACCAACAACATGCTTGCGCCGAGCTCGGGTTTCCCGATTGTTTCGCCAACGCTGGACATGGTTCTCGGTATGTACTACCTCACCGGTATCGACGGTGAGAAGGTCACAGCGATCGAGCGAGACGAAGAAGGCAACGCCAAATACAAAAAATTCGCCAACTTTGAAGATGCAGGTCTTGCGTTCGACATTGAGCGTGTAAAGCTTCGCGAAATAATTAGTGTTCGTGACGAGGCTGGTGAGTGGATCGAGACGACCGTGGGTCGAATCATCTTTAACCAGGCCCTTCCCGAAGCAATGGACTTCCGTAACCAGCGGTTTGACCGCAGTGCTATTGAAGCAATCGTTGGTGAAGCGGTGAACGAGCACGGTAACGAAGTCACGTCGATAATGCTCGACAAGATCAAGACGCTTGGCTTCAGGTACTCGACGCAGTCGGGTACGACCATCGCAATGAAGGACATCGTTGTGCCGCCGCAGAAGCAGTCGTTGCTTTCGGCTGCTGACACGAGAATTTCCCGTCTTGACGAGCAGTACCAGGAAGGTCTGATCACCGAGGCGGAACGATACAAGGCTTCGGTCGAAATCTGGACCGACGTATCGGACAAGATGACGAAAGCTGTTGAGGATACCCTCCCGAACTACGGTGGCATATTCGCGATGGCTGATTCTGGAGCGAAAGGTAACATCGCTCAGATCAAGCAGATGGCTGGTATGCGTGGACTGATGTCAGACCCGAAGGGAAGAATTATTGAGATGCCGATCCGCTCCAGCTTTGCTGAGGGTTTGTCGGTTCTTGAGTACTTCATTTCGACTCACGGAGCTCGAAAGGGTCTTGCTGACACGGCGTTGAGAACAGCTGACTCGGGTTACTTGACCCGACGACTTGCTGACGTTGCTCAAGACGTGATTATCACTACTGACAACGACCCGAGTGCTCAGGGAATTCTGATCACGGGTACTGCTCAGGGTGGTATTCAGGCTCCTCTTGCCGAGCGAATCGTGACTCGTTACGTTGCAGAACCGATTGTTCACCCCGAGACGGGCGAAATTATCGTGAACCGCGACAAACTGATCACTCGTGAAATAGCAGAACAAATCACAGAAGCAAACGTGACGGAAGCGTGGGTATTCTCACCCCTTTCGAGCACCACTCAACGTGGTATTTCGCAGAAATGCTACGGAGCGTCGCTTGCAACAGGCACACCGGCTCTGATGGGAGAGGCAGTTGGAATTATAGCTGCCCAATCGATTGGTGAGCCTGGCACGCAGCTCACTATGAGAACGTTCCACACTGGTGGTGTCGCCGGAAAGGACATCACGTCCGGTCTGCCTCGTGTAGTGGAACTGTTCGAGGCCCGACAGCCAAGAGGCATGGCGATACTTTCTGAAATCGGTGGAAAGATCGAAATTGCAGAGTTGCCGGAAGGCCGTGTTGTTCGAGTTATCTCTACCGAAGAATTCTCAGAAGAACTCGATATCCCATCTACTCACCGCCAGACCATTAAAACTGGCGATTGGATCGATGCCGGTGAAGCAGTTCTTTCGGTGAAGAAAACAGCGATGGCAGCTGCTAAGAAAGCTGGCACCGTTGACGAACTGGATGAGGAAATTTTCGCTCCTGTTGCGGGTACTGTACAGGTTACAAAGACCTACGTTCGCATCATCTGGAACGAAACAGACGAACGCGAGTACGTCATTCCGGCAGCATCGGAAATTCTGGTGACCGACGGCGAACAGATCGACCCGGGTACCGCTCTTACGGACGGCCCCAAGAACCCGCAGGACATTCTGAGGATCGAAGGTCAGGGCGCTGTTCAGCGTTACCTGGTCGACGAAGTTCAGACCGTGTACCGATCGCAGGGTGTTCAATTGCACGACAAGCACGTCGAGGTAATTGTTCGCCAGATGATGCGCAAGGTTCGAGTTGACGCCCCTGGCGGCAGTGATCTGCTGCCGGGCGAGTTGGTCGACAGGCACGAATACGAGTTCATCAACAACAGCATACTTGCTGGAGGCGGCGAGCCCGCAACAGCAAGCCCGGTACTTCTGGGAGTGACGAGGGCATCCCTCAACACCCAGAGCTTCCTGGCAGCTGCGTCTTTCCAGGAAACCGCTCGAGTGTTGACAGAGGCCGCTGTAAACGGCGCTGTCGACCGGCTGAACGGTTTGAAGGAAAACGTGATCATCGGACGATTGATTCCAGCTCGACTGGATCAGACTCCAGAAGGTCGCGAGCGACTGGGTGTCAAGGAAGGCGAGCGAGAGGCTGGTCGACTTACCGGCTTCACGCAGGCTCCTGCGACATTCGAAGAGGCACTGGCAGCAATCGGTGGTGGCGATCTGGTCGGCGTTGGCGCCGAACCTGCTTCACCAATTGGTGGCGCTGCCGCAGCCGCCGCTGCGGCAGCAGTGACTTCAACAGAAACACCGAAAGACGATGGCGGTCTTCTTGCAGCAGTATCGGCTCTGGCCGATGTGGCTACAGGAGGCGATGATTCGTCTAGCTCTGGTGATGACGATGCGGCGAAGGCAGCAGAGGCACTTCGTGCTTCGACGTCGACCGCTGAAGAGAATGTCGAGCCTGCACCACAGTTCGTAGATGAAGGCGAAGACGGCAAGAAGGACGACTCTAAGGAGTAGTCTTTTCTGCTCGTGAAAATGACAAATTCGTTGGCCTCGACTTTTTAGTCGGGTCCAACGTGTTTAAGAGTAAGTTTTGAGCCATATCACTTGGTCAGGCTTCTCAAGCCATGGCAATTGCCGGTGTGCCTAAACTCCAAAGCTCACTGAAAATGAGCGCCTTCGGCTATAGCGGCACAGGCGCACTTTTCATATAAAATCAAAGTTCCGCCTTTTTGGGCGAATCCCGTGAAGTAACGGGGGCGGTTAGCTCAGTTGGCTAGAGCGCGTCGTTGACATCGACGAGGTCACAGGTTCAAGTCCTGTACCGCCCACCAGATCTGTTTTTTACTGTCTGTGATGTTCCTGCTTCTCCAGCGGATACAATTTGTAATCATGTGCAACTTGCCGCAAATACAGTTTCTTGTCAGCATCGCTGCTGGCACGTCGAACCGCGGTACAACGGAGTGCAGCCCGTCTTTCGGGCGCAGTACCGCCACTACGTAGGCACGACGCTCACCATTACAGCGACGTGCCTCCCACTACGTAGACCATTCACTTAGTCCTGATACGATGTCTTATCTTTTTGACGTGTCAGGATTTGCACAGCGAAGCATCCCGCGTTTATTGCACAAACAGCGCTTCGCACATTTGGAGCCAGTCGCTATGGCAGACCGAGTTAAATTCAAAGATCTCTCACCTGACGAGCAGCAGGATCACCGCGATCGACTGCGTCACTCCACGGCACACGTTCTCGCTGAGGTGGTTACCAAGCTATTCCCTGAGGCGCAGCTTACGATCGGCCCTCCGATCGAAGACGGCTTCTACTACGACTTCGCAGTTCCCGAGCCGTTCACACCTGGCGATCTGAAAAAGATCGAGCTCGAAATGCGTGGCTCAATTCGCGCCAACTCCGAGTTCATTGAACGCGAAACCAGTCGTGATGAAGCACTCGAAATCGTTAAGGACAACCCGTACAAAGTCGAAATCCTCGAAGGCATTCCAGCTGATGAGCGTGTGACTTTTTGTAGTCACTCGGACGGCGGGTTTGAAGACCTCTGTCGTGGTGGTCACATGGCGCGCACTGGCGATATCAAAGCGTACAAATTGCTCTCAACGGCAGGTGCTTACTGGCGCGGTGACGAAAAGAATGCCATGTTGCAGCGTATTTACGGCACGGCGTGGGAATCACGCGATGCCCAGAAGGCTTACCTTAAGCGCATCGAGGAAGCTGAAAAGCGAGATCACCGCAAGCTGGGTCGCCAGCTCGACCTGTTCTTCTTCGATCCCATCGCCCCCGCAAGCCCGTTCTTCCTGCCAAAAGGCGCGCAGGTACTGAACAGCCTGATCGAATACGTCAAAGAGTTGTACGTGAAGTACGGTTACGACGAAGTGATGACCCCGCAGATCTTCAACACAGATCTTTGGAAGAAGTCGGGTCACCTTGAGGCGTACTCGGAGAACATGTACTTCGTCGATGTAGACGAGCGCGAGTTCGGTGTTAAGCCGATGAATTGTCCTGCCCATGCGATGCTCTATCAGGCGAATTCTCGAAGCTATCGAGAGCTACCGATGCGATACGCCGACTTTGGGCGGCTGCACCGCAACGAGCGTTCAGGCGTGACTCAGGGTCTCTTGCGGGTTCGATCAATGGTGCAGGACGACGCGCACATATTCTGCACTTTTGAGCAAATCGGTCAGGAAATAAAATCGTTTCTGGAAATGCTAGACGAGTCGTACAGTGCGTTGGGGTTTGACAACTATCGATTTGAACTTTCACTTCGACCCGATAAGCGGGTTGGCGATGAGGGCATGTGGGACAAGGCGGAAACTGCCCTGACAGAGTTGCTCGACGAACTAGGCCATGAATACACAGCAGAGCCGGGAGAGGGAGCGTTCTACGGCCCTAAGATTGACATTTTCGTGCCGGATGCTTTGGGGCGAGACTGGCAGTTGGGTACGGTACAGCTTGATTTCTCGTTACCCGAGCGCTTCGACCTTGAATACGCTGCAGAGGACGGAACTCGCCAGCGTCCGGTCGTTATTCACCGAGCGATGTACGGCACACTTGAGCGATTCCTGGGCGTGCTGATCGAGCACCTTGCCGGTGCGTTCCCACTGTGGATGGCCCCAGTTCAGGCCGTTGTTGTGCCAATTGCCGATCGCCACAACGACTTCTGTCACGAAGTTGGAGCAAAGATTAAGGTAGCTGGGATCAGGGTCGAAGTGAACGATTCGAACGATCGTATGAACTCGAAAATCAGGCAAGCACAACTGCAAAAGATACCGTACATGCTTGTTGCTGGCGATCGTGAAATCGAGTCCGGGACTCTTGCCGTTCGAACGCGAACCGGCGAGAACCTCGATCCGATGTCGGTTGATCAAGCTATCGAAAAATTCTTGACCCAAATCGCGGATAAAAGCTGATCTGTGACCCTGGCAAAGAGTCCAGAAATCGTGCCTATTAAAACCTCACAAAAATCAATAGCCCGTCAATTTGACGACCTATTGCACGCGGTGTAGCCTCGAACGGCTTGGTACAGTATGTAGCCGCAGTTGGAAATTGCCCGATGTAATCCACACTGTATGTACTTATTCGGCCACCCTATTTTTCGATAAGCGATGCCATTGTCTGGCGCGCAGATGGATCAGTAACTCCAAATGACTTCAGAAGACATCACTATCCATCGCGGGCTGACGGGCGTTTACTTCGACCGAAGCAATACAACCTACATCGATGGCAAAAATGGTGTTCTGGAGTACCGGGGCTACAACATCAACGAACTGGCAGAGCAGTCGACCTTCGAAGAGACGGCCTACCTTCTCATTCACGGCACGCTACCGACCCAGGCAGAACTCGACGAGTACGATGCCGAGCTAAAGTCGGCTCGAGAGCTTCCAGAACAAATATGTGATGTTCTTGAGATGGTCAAAGACTCGCACCCGATGGACGCACTTCGAACTGGTGTTTCTGCACTCGCATCGTTCGATCCCGACCGCAACGACAACTCCGTTGAAGCTACGATTCGCAAGGGCAACCGACTCACGTCGCAGGTGCCTTCGATAGTCATGGCGCACCACAATATTCGTCAGAGCAAAGACCCGGTCAAGCCAAGCACGGTGCTGAATCACGCTGGCAACTTCCTGTACATGATGGACGGCAACGAGCCCAGTGCCGAAGCCATGGCTCTCATGGACAAGGACTTTGTTCTGCACGCCGATCACGGTTCTAACGCTTCGGCCTTCACGGCTCGAGTAGTTGCGGGAACAGCAGCGGATATTCATGGCGCGGTTACCGCAGGCATTGCGGCACTCTCAGGCCCGTCCCACGGTGGAGCGGCCGAGAATGTTATGCAGATGGCAAAGGAAATCGGAACAGCCGACAAAGCTGCCGACTATGTACAAAACCTGCTGTCGAACCGTGAGCGTGTGATGGGATTTGGTCACCGCGTCTACAAGGCCGAGGATCCACGAGCGGGACACCTGCGCGAGGGCGTGAAAAGTCTCAGTGAAGAGATGGGCCAACCCGAGTGGTACCAGATCCTCGAAGCAGTGGTCGAAGCGATGAAGCCTTACGCCCGCCGAGGCATCCACGCGAATGTCGACTTCTTTGCCGGGGTTATCTACTACCTTAATGGCATGCCTCAGGACTTGTTCGTGCCGATCTTCGCAGTGGGTCGTATCCCCGGCTGGACGATCCAGGTCGTTGAGCAGTTCGAACACAACATCCTAATTCGCCCGCTTCTCCAGTACATCGGTGAGCGCGAGCAGAAGTACGTCCCGATCGGCGACCGTTAGGTTTAGAGCGCTGCGTTATTGTTCCGGGCGTCGTCGAACGACTTGGTCGCGCGTTGCGTTTCACCTTCCCTCGATCCCTCCCATAAAGGAAGGAAGGGCATGGCAGTGTGATCGTCTATATCCTGTTGAAACGAACGCTCTGCTTCCTGTATGCCAACCCCGTCTCCAATCCACACCGAACTCGAACAGCGGCTGATCGATCACATCGCTCAGTACGGACCGATCACGTTCGAGGCCTTCATGGAAGCGGCGCTTTACGATGAGCAGCACGGCTACTACCCGAGTCGACGTCGCCTATCGAGATCGACGCCGGTGGGCACAGACGGCGACTACTTCACGAGTCCAGCAAGTCACCCGGCGTTCGGCGCGCTAGTCGCACTTCAGCTTGACGAGATGTGGCGAAATATGGGCTCACCCGGCGAGTTCGCCGTAGTCGAGATGGGCGCGGGCGGCGGCACTCTAGGTTCGGATATTTCCGAGTATGTTCAGCAGGAACTGCCCCAGTTCGCACCGGCGATTTCGTACATTTCGACCGATCTCGTTCCTCCAGCCGGATCTGACCGGGTTGGAGATGGCTCGAAGTTGCCTATCGGAGTGACCGGGTGCGTGATTTCGAACGAACTTCTCGATGCTCTCCCTGTGAATCGGTTCATCGTTCAGGGCGGTGAATTAAAAGAGATTTTTGTCGACTTCAAAAACGAAAAATTCATCGAATCGGTTGGTGACGTTAGTGAGGGTGAGATCGCCGGGCGTGTCGATCCGTTCCTCGATTCACTGCCGGAGTCGTACCGGGGCGAAGTGAACTTAAAACTCGGCTACTGGGCCGACTCGGTGGCCGCCACACTCGAACGTGGATATGTGATGACTATCGACTATGGATTCGACCGACCCGAGCTATACAAGCCGGTGCGTATCGACGGTTCGCTCCGCTGCTACTACCAGCACACGCTTGGGCAGAACCCGCTGAGTCGGATTGGCAAACAGGACATCACGGCTCACGTAGATTTCACCGCGGTCGATCACACGCTGATGGTCATGGGATTTAGCCGAATCGGAAAACCCTCCCAGCAGGAGTTTTTGTCGAACATCGGGATTGACGGATTTTTACGTGATATCAGCGACCGGGTCGCGGCCGGAGAAATGCGACGCAGCGAGTCCGAAGAGGATCTCGCGGGTATTGGCTCGTTGATCAATCCGGAAGGGCTTGGTCGGTTCAGGGTGGCGGTGCACTCAAAGGGTGTTGAAGTCGACGGAGAGGGTGGGCGGCAGCTTACTGGTATCTCAGGCGGGGCACTGCTTTCCGAAGGGCACAGCGCACCGACCTTGAACGCTTCGACCGTCGATCACGCGAGACTGCTTCGCTCGAGTAACCCGTTTTCGCAGAGCCGTCCGCATCCCGGCGAGATTCCAACCTGGGAAGAACTGTTCAGCGACGAGCCTTAACCGCCCTCGCCTTTATCTCGACTACAACCTCCGGACGTCCAAGAACCGGCACGCCTACCACAGTGTTCGCTACCTGCTTGTGCGGTAACGAACTTTCCAGCGAAGTGATCGCCTCGACGATCTCAGCATCGCCTCCCACCACGTAGGTTCGAGTCTGCGCCAGATCGTCCCACTCGAATCCCAATTCCGTGATCGCCCACCTGATTATTTTGAGAGTGTCGGCAACTTGGGGGCCGACCTCGAACGGGTGCTGCACGATCTCGTCGACAACTATTGAAGTCGTTCCAGCCACATAAATCACATCACCGCCATCAACCAGAACCGCTCGGCAATAGTTGTGATCAACTTCGAAAGCACGGTCAGTGCGTAAATTAGTTCGCCCAACAGCCGAGTCCGTAACACCCTCCATTTCGAACGCGACCGTGTGCCCCTGCTCGCCCACCCCTGACACGGCAATACCGGCCGATGTGGGAATCGACGGCTTCTTGAATTCGAGCCACTCTGGCGGGCCGGCCTCGAACTGTACATCGTGACGCATGAAGTGCCGGGTTGAAACAACATCGCCCGGTCCCACCCCCGCATGCTTCATCAACCCCTTCGCGTCCTCAACGGCCTGCACCATCTGAGCCGCATGATCCCCGCTCCGGTCGCCTCTGAGTGCCGACGTCCACAGTTCGCCGCCTACCAGCACCGCAGAAGAACTCGACGAATCGATATCAGACTCGAACTTGGTGGACGACTCGCCGCTACCAGCGATCGCTTCTAGTTCGACCGACACCTCAACACCGCCCGGCAGCTGCTCGACCTGAACAATGGTCAACGCCGGGCCCGGGTGACTGAATATCACGCCATGAACCACCCGAAGCATCGCTTCCGCCTCAGCGGTGTCCGGTGATGTGTGCCAGATCCGGGTCCGCACAACATCAGCCGACGAAATCCCGGCATTTCTGAACAGTTCCGCGATTAGCTGAAAGACCCGATGCGACTCCGATTCGAGCCCACCGGTCCGATCGGAGACAATTCCAGATGTGAAAAATCTGTTGCCGACCTGAACCGCCACCGGTGATCCGGCTGGCAGTGGAGTAGATGATGTGAAGGTTTTACGTTGCATATGCCGGTAGACGAGCCCAGTTTTTCATGACGTTTTGGGTTAATATTTAGTCTGCCCGTCGGCGTGGGTGAAAGTACGCCGAATTGTGGGTGAACCGAAAGCCTAACTTACGAAGTCAGTTCTTCCAATGTACGGGCGCCTGGAGTTGATGTTGAGCGAAGGGTCGCAGACCGCAAAATTGAAGAAAACAGTCCTCCACGCAACACACGTCGAATCGAACGCCAAGATGGTGCCGTTTGGCGGATGGGACATGCCAGTTCAATATGCCGATGGCATCATCGCCGAAGTAAAAATGGTTCGAAACTCGGCCGGTATGTTCGACGTTTCGCACATGGGTCGACTCGAGTTCGAAGGCTCTGGCGCTGAGGAGTTTCTTGGCACTATTCTTTCGGCAAACCTACCTATACTCAAGATCGGTCGCAGCAAGTACAACTTCATCTGCAACGCCAGTGGCGGGATTATCGACGACGCCATGGTCTACCGCATCGGCGACGAAAAGTTTCTGTTGGTGATCAACGCTGGCAACACCGATGTCGATATAGACTGGATCAATCCCCGCCTAAGGGGGCGATCGGATTTCACCATGAGCGGGGTGACCAATGACACAGCGATGGTTGCAGTTCAGGGACCTAAGGCTGTCGAAATCGTTGACGATCTAACTGGCAACACCGCATCGAGAATCCGACGATTCTGTATCGGAGATGCAGAGGTCAACGGCATACCCTCCACACTTGCTCGCACTGGCTACACAGGTGAGGACGGGTTCGAGATTGTCGTATCCGCTGATCATGGCGTTGAGCTGTGGACGGTGCTGAAGCAGGCCGGGGTCGTCGAGTGCGGACTTGGCGCTCGTGATGTACTAAGGCTCGAGGCAGGTCTACCACTACATGGCAACGATCTTTCCACCGACACCAATCCCTTCGAAGCAGGTTTCGGACGATTCGCATATTTCGAGGCACCGGGATGTATATCTGGATTCGCCTTGAAACAGCTCTCTACCCAGGAGCAGTCCCGTGCGCTTATCGGCTTCAAAATGACCGGTCGCGGCATCCCCAGAGCGGGTCTGAACATACTAAAAATTGGCTTATCTGGCGCAGATGCATCGAACGTAATCGGAACGGTAACCTCGGGTACACATTCGCCCACTGTTGACGGTGGAATTGGCATGGGCTACGTTGAGCAAAAATTCTCTGCAACGGGCACCCAGATCGTGATCGATGTTCGTGGGCGCCTGATCGAAGCAAAAGTCGTCGAAATGCCTTTTTACAAACGTGGATAGACTCGCACAAAATTTGATAGTTTGACCCGACAGAATTTCGTCAGCGAAACCAGAGATAAAAGATTAAGAATCGGAACGTAGATGTACCCGGAAGACTTAAAATATTCAAAAGAACATGAGTGGGTACGCATGAACGGCAATATTGCCGAAGTGGGCGTGACCGTGTTCGCACGAGAGTCGCTAGGTGACGTCGTTTACGTTGATCTACCCGAAGCTGGGGCCGACATTGGACAGTTCGCCAAGTTCGGTGAAATCGAGTCGGTAAAAGCCGTTAGCGACCTGTTTTCGCCTGTTGGCGGGAAGATTGTTGAGGTCAACCCGGAAGCTTCCGACCGACCCGAGGTCGTGAACGAAGAGCCGCACGGTTCAGGCTGGCTTATCAGGGTTGAGCTTTCGGATATGGCTCAGCTGGACGAATTGATGGACGCCGCCACCTACGAAGCGACACTGGAGTAGCGACTACTTCGATGGCTTCACCAGTTAGCACCTCCGCAAATCACCCATACATACCGTCGACCGACTCGGAGCGCGCCGAAATGCTTGGCGTTATCGGCGTCGACTCGTTGGACGATCTGATCGGCGACATTCCTATCGAGCACCGGCATCCTAGCTTGAATCTCGATGCCGGGCTTTCTGAGCAGGAACTGTCAGGTGTTTTCGCTGCGATCGCCGCCGAAAACGCGTCGGCGGTGAACGGTTATATCTCGTTTCTAGGTGCGGGGGCTTATAGTCACTACATCCCATCTACCGTGAAGTCGATTTTGCAGCGCGGCGAGTTTGTGACTGCCTACACGCCGTATCAACCCGAGGCTGCGCAGGGCACGCTGCAGGTCGGTTTTGAGTTTCAGACTGTGATCTGTCAGCTGACTGGCATGGAAGTTGCAAACGCTGGTATGTACGACGGTCCTACAGCGTTTGCCGAGGCCTGTCTTATGGCCGCACGGGTGACAAAACGTACGAGGATCGGAGTGCTTTCGAGTGCGGATGCTCGATTGCCTGAAACGTTACTGGCCTACTCGAAGCACCAGGGGATCGAGATCGTCTCGATTGATCCAAATGCCACCGAGATACCAGACGATCTGGCGTGTATCGGTGTTCAGAGTCCAAATTTCTTTGGCGAAATTGAGGATGTCGAGCGGTTTACGAATCTCACACATGAGAACGGCGCTCTATCTATCGTTCATGTGAACCCGACGGCACTAGGTATGTTCAAGGCGCCAGGCGAGTTCGACGTTGATATCGTTACGGCAGAAGGGCAGCCGCTGGGCGTTCCGATGGCGTTTGGTGGTCCGTACGTTGGGTTGTTCGCCTGCAAAAAGGCGCACATCAGGCAGATGCCGGGCCGAATTATCGGTCGTACAACCGACACGCAGGGTCGAGTTGGCTATGCGCTCACATTGCAAACCCGTGAGCAGCACATCAGGCGTGAGCGTGCCACATCCAACATCTGCACAAGCACCCAATTAATTGGGCTCATGGTCACCGTGTACGCCGCCACCCTTGGCAAGCGGGGCCTGAAAGATCTTGCAAACCTCTGCTATCAGAAGGCGCACTATGCGGCAGCAGAAATCGACCAGCTGGATGGGTTTTCAGTGGAACGGACGGGTCCGTTCTTTCATGAGTTCGTTATTACGTGTCCTGAATCGCCAGCAAAGATAAACTCAGCGCTACTCGACAGGAAGATCATCGGCGGACTCGACATATCCGATCGTTCGAATAACGGCATGCTGGTCTGCGTCACCGAGACGAGTTCGAAGGCTGATATCGACAGATTGGTCGATGCTCTTAGAGAGATCGGAGCAGGATCTTGACGATTACAACCGGCGCAGGTGACATCGATCGACGACTGCTCATGGATCGATCAGTTCCGCGCCGCGTGGCGTTCACGGTGCCCGATTCCGACGTGCCGTTCCAAAAGTTGCCCGATTCATCATACCTTCGCGACGACGTTGAACTTCCAGAAGTGTCGCAGCTTGAAGTGGTCCGTTACTTCTCGGTTTTGAGCCAGTTGAACTTCTCTATTGACACGAATTTTTACCCGCTCGGCTCGTGCACGATGAAGTACAACCCAAAGATCAATGACGAACTGGCTAATCTGCCGGGGTTGGCAGATATTCACCCGCTGCAACCCGAAGAAACGGTTCAGGGTGCAATCCGGCTTCTGAAATCACTTCAAGACGATCTTGGCGAGATAACGGGGCTGCCTGGCGTTTCTCTTGCCCCGCTTGCTGGCGCCCAGGGTGAGTACGCCGGCCTGTTGATCACCCGCGCTTACCATGCCGCCCGAAACGACGCGGAACGCACGGTCGCGATTGTTCCAGACTCTGCGCACGGCACCAACCCTGCTTCGGCTGCGATGGCTGGGCTTGAAGTAGCCACAGTGCGCTCGGACGACCATGGTAACGTCGACGTTGAGAACCTTCGCGAGCTTGCTGACGGTCGAACCGCTGTGTTCATGCTGACGATTCCGAGCACAATGGGTTTGTTTGAACCAAATATTCTTGAAATCATCAAGATCATTCACGATGCTGGCGGTTTGGTTTACGCAGATGGTGCGAACCTGAATGCTTTGTTGGGAATTGTGAAGCTTGGCGATCTGGGTGTCGATATCTGCCATTCGAACCTTCACAAAACCTTCTCGACTCCTCATGGCGGTGGCGGTCCGGGATCTGGTCCGGTGATGGTCACCGACGAACTTGCAAAGTACCTTCCAAAGCCGGTTGCTGAGAAGACAGAAAACGGCTACGTGCTTGCAATACCAGAAGCATCCATTGGACCGATAAACGGCTTCCACGGGTCGTTCTCTATCGCTGCTCGTGCCTACGCCTACATAAAGTCGCTCGGGCTTGAAGGGCTGCAGTCTGTTTCCGAAAACGCAATCATCGGCGCCAACTACATTCAGGCGAAGTTAAAAGACAAGTACGATCTGGCCGCCGATCGCTACTGCATGCATGAGGCCGTGCTCTCGGCGTCACGCCAGAAGAAGCGCGGTGTTGCGGGTCTGGATATCGCAAAACGGCTTTTGGACTTTGGAATTCACGCTCCGACCATGTACTTCCCGTTGATCATCGAAGAGGCGCTAATGGTCGAGCCGACCGAGTCGGAATCGAGAGAGACCCTTGATCACTTCATCGCCGTAATGCGCCAGATCGACGACGAAATCGACTCCACCCCAGAGCTAATCCACGAAGCACCACACGACTTACCGGTAACCCGCCTCGACGAAGCAAAAGCAGCCCGCAAGCCGGTGTTGCGTTGGACCGCTGAGGGATAAGGGCTTGATGTGTCAACTGGCCACCTATCGGCCGCCATCGTGTCATCACCCGGCGCAATCCTGAACTAGATTTAGGATGACAGTTCGATGGATCCGAGGGTTGATGCTGCGTTGGGTTGCGATGCAATACCTAAACTACGAATTCCGTAACTATGCGGATCACCCACGAAATCCTGCCTTGACACGACCCGGCACAATACTGGAATGACAAAGCAAGTGATTATGCGGGCTATTCTGATCACTATAGTTGTCGTCTCGTTACCCAGCGTGGCCATCACGACGC
The DNA here is from genome assembly GCA_029936155.1 of Dehalococcoidia bacterium. Lineage (GTDB taxonomy): Bacteria > Chloroflexota > Dehalococcoidia > Lucifugimonadales > Lucifugimonadaceae > Lucifugimonas. Next base: position 27,345 of record JAPYUK010000014.1, read on the forward strand.
AGGCATCGACAGGCGATCATTCGCTAGCCCATAACCAAACAAACGTTGAACAACGATTCGCAGAGTCTGTTCCGGCTCATCCCGGCGAAAACTCAACCGAGCAAGTTCTTCCCGGTCATACGAACATCACGCACGTAATGACCACTCATTCCTCCGGTGTAAAAGCTGGATTCGGAATTGGCCTTATGGCTATCGGTAGTGTGGCGCTGCTCATGTTCCTTTCTGGGGTGGTGGTCGAAGCGAGAAAGCCCTCCTGGTAGCACCCGGAATCGGCTGAAAAGTCGGTCGCACCGCTTGTCAACACCGTTACACTCACGGCGGATTTAGCGCGCCACGAACACTCACGAGATAACTAACCGAATGATTGTCGATACCCACGTTCATATCTGGGAGATGCCTCCGATCGCGCCGATCGGGCCGAGCGCACTCAACTTCACATCGAAGCCGTCGGCCCATGGAAATGCGGAGCTTCAGTTGGCCGATATGGACGCCAATGGCGTCGACAAGACCGTGCTTGTGCAGACGTCGTTTTCGACGTGGAATAACGAGTATGTTGCCGAAGCCGCGATTCGATACCCGGATCGCTTCGTTTCGATGGGATTAGTAGATCCTATGGACGACGACAACGAGACCGAAGCGGTGCGATGGATGGACGAACGCCAGATGCAGGGTTTCCGCTTTCATCCGCAGTACTACGACTATGTCGACATCCTAAAGCGCCCCGAAAACGACGCAATGTTCAGGCAGATCGAAAAGCGTGAAGGCATTGTCCAGATTCACAATCGACCCGAGCACGCCCACCAGCTTGACTACGTTGCGGCCAGGTACCCGGGAATCATTTGGCTGATCGATCACATGATGTATGCCGAGCCGAATATGGGTCCAAGTTGGGATGTCTACAAGCCAGTTCTGGATTTGGCTAACCACCAAAACGTGTTGATGAAGATTTCGGACATTCACAACCGATCTGAAAGCGACCAACACCCGTTCGCCGACATGCACGATGTGATCAAGATGGCTATCGATTCGTTCGGTATCGACCGTGTCATGTGGGGCACTGGTTACCCCGGTTACCATCGGGTCGAACACGGTTGGCTCTCGCTCGCTGACGAACTGAAATTAGTCAACGAAGGCTTCGACTGGCTGAGGGAAGATGAACGTGCGAAGTACCTCGGTGAGAACGCAATGCGCATAGGGAACTGGGATAGCGAGTAGTATTGCGGCGCACGAATTACGCAGGATTAGAACGCACCCGAAAATGCACACGGAGCAGTAACGACATATGGCACTTCAACCTGGCACACAGGCACCTGATTTCACTCTGAACTCATCGCTTGGCACAATCACCCTATCCTCGCTTCGAGGCAAGACGGTCGTGATCGGGTTTCATCCGGCCAGCTTCACCGGTGGGTGAACTAACCAGGTGCGCGGGTTCCGCGCACATTACGAGAAGTTCGAGGCACTGAACACCGAGATTATCGAGATCAGCTGTGATCCAACTCCTGTGCAAAGGGCGTGGGTTGCAAGTCTGGACGAGGATGGAGGTGCGGGCGAAGTTCAGTTCCACGTTGCCAGCGATTTCTGGCCGCATGGCGAGGTGACGAAGGCGTTTGACGTGTTCAATGAAGATCACGGAAATGCCAAACGCTCGGTGTTCATTATTGATGGTGAAGGCATGATCCGCTGGTCAAATGTCTACACCGACTCGATCCCAGCATCAGGCGAGTTGCTGCACGAAATCGAGAAGTTGTGAGGTGCCAGAGGCATGTTTTCTGAGAGGTTGTATTCTCCAATGATTTCGCGAATCCCGCCTGAAGAAAATGCCGTACGCGGCCTAGTAGAACGTCCCGCCGTCTTCACCATCGTCGTCAAGTTGGCCCTCTAGACCTGCTTTTACGCTGGCGAGTTGGCCTTCGACACCCATCTTGAGTAGTCCGGCGTCTGAGCTGATCGGGAACCACTGCATCCCCTGCTTGATGCGACGGGATGCCTCTTCGCCAGAAGCTGTGTGAGCTCCTGTGAATACACCGTGGCGTTTTCCTGCATCGACAACTTTTTGAACAGCTGCGATGTGATCTGGGTGCTTATTGTCGAGACCAATCGGCACGCCTAATGTCTGCGCAAGATCGTTCGGTCCAATGAAACATACATCGACACCGGGGACCGCCATGATTTCGTCGATCTGATCCACCGCAACCGGATCCTCGATCATGATGACCACCAGAGTCATTTCGTTGGCCTTCTCGTAGAAACCGGGGCCATACGAAATCTGCCCGCGTGCACTTCCAATGCCACGTAGTCCATCTGGCGCGTACTTGGCAGCCTGAACCGCTATGAGAGCCTGCTCGGCGTTTTTAACGTCTGGAACCACGATGCCCATGAACCCGATATCGAGAATCCGCTTGATCCAGACTTTGTCACCGTAGGGAACCCGAGCGAACATCGGAATGCCGCTTCCCTGAGACGCCCTCAGGCAGTTGACGGCGGTGGAAACATCGATGGCGTTGTGCTCGAAGTCGACGGTGATCCAGTCGAGATCGGTCATGTGGGTTAGCACTTCGATCACCGATGGATCGCCAGTGGTCGACCAGGTACCGATCGTCGCTTCACCACGTTTCATCTTGTCTAAGACCGGATTTGAGTCCATTAGAGGTCTTTCTTTGCTTTTGGGATTGGGTCGAAAACCCCTGTGATCGGATAGTCGACGAATCTTAATACGGCGAAACAGGTTACTACTTCGCACGAGAGCGATAAACTAGCCCGCGGACTTATTTATTACAGATCGCTAAGGAGACTCCGAGTTGGCCAGACACACCCGGCTGCAGGCGCTGAACGCCGTGCACGAAATAGGCGTTGTTCCAGTTTTTTATAACGGAGATATTGCTACCGTCCAGAACATTGCAAAAGCCTGTGTGAACGGCGGAATTAGAGTTCTTGAGTTCACGAACCGTGGCGATCACGCATGGGAAGTCTTCTCGGTGCTCGACAAGTTCTGTGCAGCCGAGCTTCCCGACGCTATTCTTGGCGCGGGCTCAGTTCTCGACGCCGGAACCGCTTCGATGTACATCGGTTCAGGTGCCAGCTTCATCGTGGGACCTGTCACCAATCCCGACGTTGCGAAGGTCTGCAATCGCAGGAAAGTCGGATACATCCCTGGATGTGGCACAGCTTCCGAAATCTCGGACGCAGAAGAACTTGGCTGCGACATCGTGAAAGCATTCCCGGGCAGTGCGGTCGGTGGTCCCGGATTTGTCAAAGACGTTCTCGCACCCATGCCGTGGACTTCGATCATGCCTACAGGCGGGGTCGACATCACAGAAGAATCACTTCGACCGTGGTTCGAGGCCGGAGTGGTTGCCGTTGGAATGGGCTCTAAACTCGTTTCAGCCGACATCCTGAAAGACGGCGCGTGGGACAAGCTCGAACAGCGCAGCAAAGACACCGTCGCCCTAATCAAATCAATCCGTGCTCTGTAGGGCTTTTATTCAGCGTGAATCAGTTGAATCGCAATTGATCACGAATTTACATTATTTAGCAAATAACCAGTCCTCAAGAAAACGTATTGGAGATACACATGGTTAAGGTTGTGACTTTTGGTGAGGTGATGCTTCGCCTTGCAACGATGCGGCGAGAGCGGTTCACCCAGGCTCGAGAATTCGAAGTTACCTACGGCGGTGGTGAGTGCAACGTTGCCGTATCGCTGGCGCAGTTCGGTGTTGACGCAACGTTCGTGTCGGCCATCCCCGATAACGACATTGGTCAGGCCTGTGTGAACTACATCAGACAGTTCGGCGTCGACACATCTGAAATCCTTCGACAGGGCAAGCGTCTCGGCACTTACTACCTCGAATCAGGCGCAGCAATGCGAGCCTCGAAGGTTGTTTACGACCGTGCGGCTTCGTCGATCGCTGAGATCAAGCCCGGCGAGGTCGACTGGGAGAAGGTACTCGCTGGCAAGGACTGGTTCCACTTCACCGGAATCACCCCTGCTATCTCGAAATCCGCCGCTGCAGCATGCGATGAAGCAGCCGCGGCCGCCAAGCAGCTTGGCCTGACCGTAAGCGCTGACATGAACTACCGCGGCAACCTGTGGAGCGCTGAAGAGGCGCAGGCTACGATGATTCCGATGATGAAGCATGTCGATGTTTCGATCGGCAACGAGGAAGATGCTGAAAAGTGCCTTGGTGTTGCCGCCGAGGGTGTCGATGTGACCACAGGCGAGATTGACGCCAACGCGTATCGACCTGTTGTCCAGGATCTCGTCAACAAGTACGGGTTCAAGAAGGTTGCAATCACGCTTCGTGAAAGTCACTCGGCCGACGATAACGGTTGGAGCGCAATCTACTTCGATGGCGATGAGATTCTTCTTGGCAACAAGTACGACGTTCGCATTGTCGACCGTGTTGGCGGTGGTGATTCGTTCTGTGCTGGCATGATTTACGGTCTGAACCAGGAGGGCTGGAGCTCTCGACAGGTTCTCGACTTCGCAGTAGCGTCGTCTGCGATGTCGCACACGTTCCACGGTGACTTTAACCTCGTGAGCGTCAAAGAAGTAATGGCAGTAGCCGGCGGCGACGTAACCGGGCGAGTCCAGCGGTGACACAGACACATTTTCTGCGACGTCGCAATGAGTTGGCTGGTTCGACCCGCTCAAGCCGCTGAGGGGTTCGATATGTAGGCACCCTGTTGAGGCAATCTCGGCAGGGTGTTTTGGTTTCGGTGAAGCGTGTGCCAAGTACATCGCTCAATCGCACGAACATGTTATAAACATCGGCAATGCGAATTTTGCTGCTCTCCGATATTCACTCGAACCACGCCGCGCTCGAAACGGTTAACGCTTTTGCCTTTACCCAAGATCCCTACGTTCCGCTGCGGTCGGGACCAGGGATAATTTCAGTCGGTCACGTACAAAGATCTGATCAGTACCCCATCGCCACGCCGTCACGCCTTGGGTCGGCGCCTCCGAGCATGGTGCCGTGCTCAGTGAACTGAATTCCTTGACCTCCTCCAACGGCGTTGTGCCAATCGGGAGCCACGTGAACACGATGGCCACGGCGAGCAAGATCGGCCCGCATTCGTTCGGGGAAGCGATTCTCAAGCAGTAGCATTCCCGTGTCGTAAATCCGGAAGCGAGGAGCCTCGATTGCTTCCTGCACGTTCATCCCTGCATCAATGTGATTCGACATCATCTGGGCCGTTGTGTGGAGGATGCCCCAGCTACCTGGAGTCGAGATCGACATTCGAATTTTCTTATCGCCAGACGCATCGAAAATCTGAGCCGGGGCGATACAGAAATCCTGCTGCTTGCCGGGTCCGATTAAGTTTGGGCTGTCGCTATTGGGGTCAATGTCGAACCACTTGCACATATTGTTCATGAACACACCGGTATCGCCAGCTACCACTGCTGAACCAAACGCGCCGCCGAGTGTCTGCGTAATCGTCACCACGTTTCCCTCAGCATCGGCTGTTGCGAAATGTGTTGTCAGACCGCTCGAGTACTCGACCTTTACACCGACTGGAGGGTGATCGACACGTGCCCGGTTCCAACGCTCTGTGGGTGGCCCCGAGGTTTCGAGCATGCTGATATCGGAGGCAAGGTCGGCGGCGTATTCGGCTGATAGCAGGCGATCCAACGGAATCTCCACATGCGCCGGATCGCCCGCGTACTTCGCACGGTCGTCCGCAGCGAAGTAAACAGCCTCGACCAGCTTGTGGAGCGTGTCACTAGATCCGTACGGCATATCGTCAAAATTGCTGAGAATGTTAAGCGTCTCAAGAATCTGGAAACCCGATGAATTTGGCGGCGGAGTGCGGACTTCGAATCCGCGATAGTTCGTGCTCAGTGGCTCCTGCCAGTACGCACGATAAGCGGCCAACTCGTCTCGATCGATGATCCCACCCGCAGCGGCCAAACCAGCCTGAATGCGATCGCCAAGTGCTCCCTCATAGAACTCTTTTTGTCCACCTTCTGAGATTGCAGAGAGCGTTTCTGCTAGCTGAGGAATGCGCAAAACCGACCCTGCGCTGAGTCCGTCACGCTCGACGATCATCGCTTTCTGTGAGGTATCGAATCGATCGATTCGTTGCAGATTCTCCTCCACCATGTCGGCGTTGAACGGTGTGAGGGCGATGCCTTCATCGGCGTACTTGATTGCATCACGCATCACTCTCGATAAAGGCAGCGATCCGTACGTGTCGTGCATTGTCATCCAGCCCGAGACATTGCCAGGCACAAGCGGTGATATCGGACCCGTTTCCGCGTTCAAGTGGTCGTACATCTCGGGCTTGGCTGCGTTCGGCGCATGCCCGGAAAAGTTCAAAACACGAGTTCGGCCCTCTTTCGCGATGTAGATCATCGCTATACCAATTCCGCCGACTCCTGACATGTAAGGCTCGGCAATATTTAGAGTGGAAGCAACTGCGACCGCGGCGTCGACAGCATTCCCGCCATCTCGCAGCACGTCTAGCCCGGCCCGTGAAGCGTACGGATGCGCCGAGGCGACCATCCCGCTGGTACCGGTTGCGGGTGCTCGCGTCGAACGTCCGTGAGGGGCTGAACCCTTCGGGAACAGAGCGTCTGGGTCGATTTCTCCGACGTTGTACACGTTGCCTGTCTTTCTATTCTTAAATCCGGTCGTATTTCAGGGTTGGTTTATGTCAGAGTCGATAGCTGATTTCGTGATTCGATTCGCTGTTTATCCGAGCCATAGGCCATCGAATAGTGGCCCTTGTAGCCAGCAGTTTCAAGGCGAGAAAAGAGGTTGGCGAAATCGAGCGTGCCCTCGCCGGGTATGAGGTGAACCTCATAGTCGCCATGGTTGTCGGCAAGCCTGACCTCACCGATGCGATCGATCCCGAATGCGTCTAAAAATCCGTCGAATCCCTCGGGAACCAAGTGTGAGTGATTCGCGGTAAATGCCCAGCCCAGCTGCTCAGGCGGAATTTCATCGAAATACTCGCGAACCTCGTCTACTGTGTGGGCCATGTAGTGCACTTCGGCGTGATCCGGTTCGAAGTTCAGGTTTTCAAGCAGGATTTTCTGGCCGGTGTCGGCTCCGTATTTCGAAATGCGCTTCAGTCGATCAAGCGAAGCCTTTTTGCGCTCAGGAACATCCCCTGTGAAGTGATACCCGGCGTGGACAACCGTCCATGCGCACCCGAGCTGATTCGCAAGATCCACACTCGCTCTCATATAGTCCTCGACGGCTCGCGAAACGTGAGGTGAGAACTCGGCGACGTTCACGGCCGAGAGAGTGTGTAGTCCGATCGAAATGCCGTTTGATTCGCACATACTCCGGACTTCACGCGCCCGGTTGGTCGACCATGTCTCCATGTGGTTTGGTCCTGTATCGGCGTTGAAATCCAGAAAGAAGAACTCGTTGTCTATGGCCCACTGAACGGCGTCTTCCAGTCGGGTTTTTCCGGCGTCGGCACCTATGCGATCTTTCAGCGACATTCACATCTCCCATGTGGCAACGCCACGTTTATTTTAGGACTTCACAGCGCCCAGAGGCGCTTTAGTTCCAGTTTGCGTAGAGTTTGCTATTTTCGAGGTTCATCACTTCGTACGCTAGGTCACTTGCTTCTGCTGCGGCTACACCTTCGTCGAGCACGAGCCATGTTCCACCTTTACCGATTGCTCGGCCATTCAGCATGATCAGGTCGCCAGCCACCAGCGACATCGAAGCCTTGCCGGTCTGCGCGTTCACGATCGTCACATCAGCATCGGCACCCTCTGAGAAGTGTCCCTTGTTCAGCAGACCCAGCACACGTGACGGCGTGTAGCTGAGTTTCGTAACCGCTTCGCCCATCGTTAGCGCACCGAATGCCACAAGCGCCATCGACCGCTCGATTGCCACGTTTCGAGGAAGCGACCCACCATCGGTTGAAATTGCATCGACCTTGAACGTGCCGTCATCGTATCGAGCGGTAGCCAGACTGAATGCGCTGGTCGGTGGGTTTACCGGGAAGCTGAGAGAGGCGTCGGTCGAGGCTGACTCCCAGATATCGACAGCGTTCTGGCCTGTCACCATGACCACACGACCTCCACGCTCGATCAGGGCAGAGCCGTAGCCGTCGAGCAGCGCAGCTTTCACGCCCTCATCGGTAGTTGGATAGCCACGTGCCTTCAGGCAATTCTGCATCACATTGTAGATGACATCGCCGTTCTCGTCGCACTTGCCGTTCGTGCCGTTGGCCTGGGCCAGATATGCCTCGGTGACCCACTGCGATCGCATCACCTCAATCATCGCAAGCGCTTCGTTCACTTCTTCGTGCGGCTCGTCGATCATTCCACGGGTATACGAGTTTATGTGGGCGACGTGAAGGCGACCTTTGCCAGTGATTTCGGGGACTTCTCTGAGACCGGTCATATCGCTACTCGAGTCTTTTGAACCAACGTGGAATGCGACCCATGCCAACTGCTCGTTCGCGGCAGCGACAACGTCGGCAGAAGCTTCAGGGGTGAAAGGGTGGTAACCGCCCAGCATCTTCACGCCGATACCGCCTCGGGTTTTCACATCGGCGATTACGTCTCGAATGATCGAAGGCCTCGGGTCGTCTTCGGAGATAGTCATGTGAGGAACGAGTCCCATCAGCGTGGCGACGTTCAAGCCAGCACCACGTCGCCTCATGCCTTCCGCCATCAGAGTGGGGTCACCTGCGAGGTCGAGAGCTGTGGTAGTACCCGACTCGACAAGCATTGGGTGACCGTACGATCGATCGACGTTGCGGTCCTGAGGGCTAGAGAGATGCGCATGGGTGTCGATGTGACCCGGCATCACGATCTGTCCCGACGCATCGATGATGTCGTCGCCCCGCTCATTCGGGATGTCCTCAGAAACAACTGCGATTTTGCCGTGTCGTATCCCGATGTCGAACTGGCCATCGGTCCCGTTCACCGGATCCACAACCCGTCCGTTCTTCAAAATCGTGTCGAATTGCTGCACAGTAGCCAAGTTGAGCCTAATTTTCTGGATAGCGGTCGGATGGAGGAATGTCCCGAACTAATTGTTCCGGGGCGATTCTACATAGCCGTGCGAGATTGGAGTAATGGTGGCGTAACGGAAGCGGTAACCGAACGGTAACGCCCGCGGTAATCAGGGAGTAACGAACACGACCCGAATATACCTACATCGAAGGCGTGCCGAGAGATTCATAACTAACTGGTTGCCTGCCGCATGTTGCGAATGAATCTTTCGGTACGTTTTTTGTTGTTTTAAGGGGGACGCGTTACACGTGGGACAGGTCTAAACTCGGCACCTCGTAGTCGACTATGACCTCTCAAGACCTTACATATCAAGACGCACCCCCGCAAAACGGCCGTCCTAGTACGGACAAGCTGATCGTTTATGCCGGTCGAGGGTTGCGCGATATGGGTCGAGGTCTGATCGCAGTCATTCTTGCGATCTACCTTGCCGAAATCGGGCTTTCCATTCCGCAGATCGGACTCGTGCTGGGCGCTAGCCTGGTCGGTGGGTTCCTGTTTTCGCTGCTTGTGATGTTCACGGCGAATTCGATTTCGCGTCGCCTATGGTTCGTGATAATTGCAGTTGTTACCGGTGTTGCGATCTCTATGCTGTTCTTCACCGAGAACGTGTGGCTGATTGGGCTCGCTTCGTTTTTCGGATCGTACGCGGGAAGTGGAATGCACTGGGGTCCGAGCCTTCAGCTGGAACAGTCGTCGCTCACCGAAATCACCAACGCGCAGACTCGCACCCGAGCGTTCTCAAACCTTTCGGTCTCATCAGCCGGTGGCAGGGCGGTCGGAAGCGCACTCGTCGGAATCGCGACTTACTTGATCGGTGTTCGAGGGTGGGAGATCGTCGATGCTTACAATGTTTTATTGGCGATCTATCTCGGCATCAACCTGCTGAACGCGGCAATCTACCTTGCACTATCGTCAGCGATCGAATCGAAGGCGAGTACCGGCGATCTACTCGTCAACCCTTTCAAAACGCCATCACGAAAACCGATCCTCAAGATATCCAGCTTGTTCGCAATCGATTCGTTCTCGGGTGGCATGATATTCGATGCGTTCTTCGCCTTGTGGATGGTCGACAAGTACGGCCTAAACGAAGGAACTATCGCCGCGATCATGATCGCCACGCAGGGCTTGAACCTCGTGTCGATCTGGCTAGCCCCATCTGTCGCCAAGCGAATTGGGCTGCTCAACACGTTCGTTTGGACGCAGGTTCTGTCGAATATCTGTCTAATTTCGTTCGCTTTTGCGCCTAGTGCGATTGTTGCTGCCGGAATCTGGATGTTGCGTGGCATATTCGACGAGATGGACGTGCCGACACGTCAGTCGTACATGATGGCCATTGTGCCGCCAGAAGAGCGGACAGTTATGGCGGGATCGGCGAATCTGGGCCGAGGACTGGGTCGGATGCCCAGCTCGACCGTCACCGGATTCCTTTGGGCAGGTGCGTATACCGTAGCCCCATGGCTTATCGGCGGTGGCCTAAAACTGGCCTACGACTTCGCCATCTACTTCTCTTTCAGAAACGTAAAACTGCCTGACGACGAGGAGAGCAACTAACCGCGCCCGGCGTACATCATCGCCTGGGTGAGGTCGAGTAGTTCGTAGTCGATGCCGGTGGCTGCGATGGCCTCTTCGCCACGATCGGTTGTGAGTATCTTTCCACCGGTGCCGATCACTCGACCTGCCATCATCACAAGATCGCCGCCGACTATCGCGTGGCTGGCATTTCCAATTTCGGGGTCGATCACAGTTAGGTCTGCGTCATTGCCTTCAGATAGTCGACCCTTAGATACGAGACCCATCATTTTTGCCGGGTTCAGACTCAGCTTCGCTACCAAGTCGAGTGGCTCGAAGGCACCAAACTTCACTAGACGAAACGCTTGCTCCAGATTCATGTTGCGAGGAAGCGCTCCACCGTCGCTTGCAATGGCATCGACCGTGAATTCGTTCCTCGAATTCCGAGCTGATGTCAAATGAAAACCTGAGACCGGACTGTTCACCGGGAAGCTCATCGAAATGTCAGTCTGCGCGGCAACGAACAGTTCGACACCACGTTCACCGGTTACTAACACAAGCCCTGTCCGAGTCTCTTCAACTGCCGACGCATAGCCATCCCGCAGAGCTGCCCGAATGCCTTCGTACGTCGGATCGTAGTTCCTGAGTTTCAGGCAATTGCTGACAACATCGGCCAGAACATTGCCATCTTCGTCACACTTCCCTTTGGTGAAATTCATGCTGGCAAGATGCGACTCAGACACCACCTGTTCTCGTAAATCTTCAAGGATCTGTAGCGCCTCACGTATCTCGTCCTCGATAGGGAGTATCGATCCGCGACAGTAAGCATTTACGTGGGCTATGTGTAATCGCCCCGTGCTACCGAGCAACTCGGGAATTTCGCGTACTCCGTCGAGCCGAGAGCCCGTTGCCGTAGTCCCAACGTGATATGCGACATACGCTGACATTCGATTCGCTGTGGCGATGAGATCAGATGTCTCTTCGGGAGTGAACGGGTAGTAACCGCCCCAGAGCTTGATTCCTATCGAGCCTGCGTCAAGGGCTGTGCCTACTATTTCGGTGATTACATCGGTGCTCAGTCGTCCCTCTGGAACGGTCTCGCCCGGCTTCAGATAGCCCAGACTCCCAACATTCACGCCAGAGCCTCGTGCGGCGATTCCAGCGACCAGCACATCCATACTCCCTCCGAGGTCGATAACCGTCGTCGCACCTGCCGCTGCCACCATGGGTAACCCTGCACCCCGTAGCTCTCCGAAATCGGAAGTGTTGGCGACGTGAACGTGGGTGTCGATCATTCCTGGCATGACCCACTGATCACTCGCGTCGATCGAGTCATTCGCCTTTGCAGGGTCGATTTCTGGGGCGACCCGCTCGATCACTCCGTTCGTAATTGCGACATCCGAGATATCGTCGAACTTTGTTTCGGCGTCGAGAACACGCGCATTGCGAATCAGTAAATCGTAGTGGGCCAAGATATTCCTTTTGGAGTTCGGCACCGGTGCACCGATTTCTAGCGCAGAATTGTGTGTAGTTTAAGCACTCAAAACCGTTTCAGTGGCATCAGCGGCCGTTTTCGCTGAACGATGATCCAGATTTGAATACGAATTCCCTGAACGCAAACGGACCCTTCATTCGATTGTCTGCTCGATATATCGCGATCCTGGCTGCCCTGATTGCGCTCGTATTGGCTATCGTATGTTCGGCTAGATCGATACACGCTCAGGATCAGGGCGAAGAAGCGATCGTTGGGTATAGGATTATTGGCGAGGAGATCGTAGGTCCGCATCTTATTCAGGTGCAGGTTAGCCCGAAGGCTCCGATCACTGGAATTGCGAGATTTGCTGTCCGAGTTCGCAATGCTGAATCTGGCGAAGACATAGACGATGCCATCGTGCGTGTGTTCACGACGCCATCAGAAAAGGGCGAGAAGCAGTACTCACCCGGCCTAAATTCACCGTTTGAACCCATCTTCTATCTGACACAACTGGATGTCGATTTTCCTGGCGTTTGGGCAGTCGATGTCGAAGTAGATTCGTCACTCGGCAGCAGTCTTTCCGTGATGTCGATTCAGGTACTTGATCGAGGGCGCGGCGGCGGGAGTGGCCTGTGGACAGAATTTCTGTTTGTTCTAATGGCGCTGTCGTTTGCAGGCGGCATCGGCTGGCTTGTGTACTCCTCCAAGAGGGCGCTGAAGCGTCGAGACCAGCAGCTTTAGCTGCTCAGTAATCACGACAAAATTGCTGCATTAGTTCGCTTCTCGGACTATTCGTAAAGAACCTTAAAACATTCAGCCGCGCCGAAATAGGCTAATTTTTAGTTTGTACCGTGTACGATTTCTTGATCTTTCGTGATCTCGGTGCTAAATTTTTGGCATCTTCCGCGGTGCGCGGCAACCAATGAGGAACCGGCCTTACCGGTGCGTCATCAGCACACCCATCAAGGTGGAATCGAGTTCAGGGCTCGGTTTTGACTAACAGGAGCAGGATATGGCAGAACCAGTACGATTTGAGGCCGAGGAAATCGCCCCGCAAGAGGGCGGAAATCGAGGAATGGTGGCCGAATCAGCCCCGTTCGTCGCTTCGGTTGAACGATTGATTATCAGAGTTCGCAGCGCGAAGCTCAATGATCAGACTCAAATGATCGACAACCTTCAGGCTTGGATTGACCGAGCGATGTCAGGCGGTATCGACGTTCTACGTGACGGCGAGCAGATTCTCGGCACGCTAAATGCCAATGTTGGCGAGATGATTCATTCACGCACAATGCTGCGACGAATCGTTTCACCGATGGTTGGGCTAACAATTCTCACTGGCGCGCTCGCAGCGGTAACGGTGACGGTATCGGGTGTAGAGGCACTGTTCCTCGGCACACCACTAGAAATCGTATTCGCCGCTATAATCTTTGGAATCTCAGGTAGTGCGTTTGCAGTTTTGCTTCGCACGGTGACCATGCAGCTTGAGTACACCGAAAAAGTTGCCCTGTTCATGGTTGGGCTGTCACGACCGCTAGTCGGTGGAGTTCTGGCCCTAGCAGTGTTCGCACTGTTTGGTGCGGGGATCATCTCGCTACCACTGGTTTCCGATCAGGAATCGACCACTCGAGTGGCGTTCTTAGCCGGTAGCGGTGGATCAGGAATCTTCGCGGGTCAGCTCGCTATGTTTGCTTTCGCATTCGCAGCTGGAATCTCGGAAGGCTTCATTACACCTCGATTCGCACGAGGCGTAGCACGAGTTGCTGATCGAGTTAGCTCAGCAACCTCGTAGTCTCAGACAAGACGAAATAGAAAAGGCCGGTTCCAATAGGGACCGGCCTTTTTTTGTTTGAGCGAATAGTCGTTGGGGTTGAACAGGCTTAGCAATGGAAAGCTGCCGGTCATACCTGCGCCAGCCGAAAAGGAACTAGCCCTTCGCCCACCAGATGATGAGTACGAAGACCACGATGTAGAACAGCGTCCTGATCATCAGTTGGCGAACGGAAACGCTCCGTCGGCCATCGGAGTCGCGATCTCCACCGCCACGGTTTCGGAGATTCATCTGTTTCCCTTCTGGTTTTTATTCGAACCGTTGCTGAAATCCACTGGGAGCTAGGCTGCCACCCACCGAATAATGAGCCCGATAGTCACAACGTAAAATAACCACCCCGGAAGTTGGAAACTCTCAATTGACCTCTGCTAGGATTCGCGTTTCTTTGACGCGGGCTCCACGGTCTCGACTAGCTTGTTATTGTCAGCCTCGTCGTAGCCGGGAGGTGGCCCGTGGCAAACAATGATTGTTTGATAGTAGCTCTTTACACAGCCACAGATTGTCCTCTTATTATCCATTGAAACTCGCTAGCTGATCGGCAAATGTGAACACGGCAGGAAGCCCACCGGTGTGCAGGAATATGACCGTCTCGTCCTCGCTGAACCCGCCCTCTTCGATCTGGTCGATAAGAGCAGCCATCGCGGTGCCCGTGTAGTTCGGGTCGCAGATAATCGCATCGGTCTGGGCGGCAATGTGAATCGCCTCGGCCACCTGAGCGCTCATCACGCCGTAGCCTTCACCGACGTACTGGTTGAGCACTCGCATATCGCTCTCTGCGAACGTCACAGGCAGATCGAGCACGTCCTGAAGGTCCTTGCTGTGCTGGAAGATATAGTCGTCGAGCGGCACGTCATAGTTCACCGTTACGCCGGTGAATTTCCAGTCGAGTCCCATCGACTTCGCTGCCACGATAAGTCCGCACATTGACCGACCAGCTACGCCGATTATGTGGACGCATTTGAGATTGTTCTCCTCGATCTGTTCGAGAATTTCGACTCCCGCCTGAACGAATCCGACCATACCGACGATGCGTGGGAACAAGTGCTCCTGAATAACGTATGGCTTGTGACCCTCGGCTTCGAGCTCTTCTTTTAGCTTGGTGGCATATCCCTCGGCGTTGCCCGACTGGTACTCATCGAGCAAGTGCAGCTCGGCACCGAGAATCTTATCGATCAGCAGATTACCCTGGACGTTCCGATTGGCTGCGTTCTTCAGGATGAGGATGTATCGCATGCCGATCTTGTTGGCGGCGGCGGCGGTCATTCGGGCGTTGTTCGAGTGGTAGTCCATGATGTTGATCATCACGTCGTAGCCCTGGTCGGCAACGTGCGGCATCTCAAACTCATAGTGCCGAGCCTTGTTTCCGCCGTACGCCAAGCCTGTCATGTCCTCACGCTTGATCCATATTTTCGGACCGCCTAAACGTTCAGTAAGACGCGGCATCTCTTCAAGCGGAGTCGGCAGATGAGCAATGTTCATCCGAGGTAGCTTGTCGATGTGCGATTGAAGTTCGGCAGGAGTAAGGATTTTTGTGGTGGTCATGGGAATCGATTGTAGTTGACGGTGGGATCACCATGTGTGACGGGCGTAGTTGGAGCTGTGGGATACGGCTCAGTAGCATTCTCAGATCAATAAAAGTTGTCATCCT
>JAPYUK010000058.1 GCA_029936155.1 Dehalococcoidia bacterium
TTTTAATGGGTTCTTTTTGATTCAATCAAATTCCAGTAGGGAGGCCAGTATTTTTGTGAAGCACAGTGTATCGTTCTGGTTCAAATTATTCAGAGCTATTCCCTAAAGTCCCTACTAGATTCTGATATTACTTTGCACGGGATGAACAATCGTTGTCGAAGTATTTTTTGAAGCGAAACATTAATCTAGGCTATTTCACTAGCGATGTATTCTCCATCGCTCCACGTCGGTTTTGAATCCAGATGCTCCATCAACTTAATGAAGGATTCATTCTGTTTAGAGCTGTTTGCATTAGCTTCGTACTTGATCGTGCAAGACCGCTTTCGGAGGATGATCAGATAGCGACCGAGCAGTTTGTTTTCCGTGGCGACCGTTCGCTTGGGGAGGTGGGGTGACCGCGTCAACGGTCTTTATCGGCTTCCTCTGGTGGCTCAGTTTGAGAGGAATGGATGCCTCGACAAGAGCGTATGTGCGTATGAATCGAATTACGTCGCTGATGGGTATGCGGCGTGCGGCAACCCAGACTGTTGTCGAATTTGCAGCGGTTCAGGGTAACCGCACGTTTGCTGCGACTGAACATGCTGATTTCATTGCTGCCGAGTACCAACGACGCGTATATACAGGGCATGCCGGGTTGAGGGACGATGACCGTGATTACTCGAAACAGCTTGACGGTGCGTGGCGCAGAGTGGCTCGAGCGTTGGTGGCACATCGAATTCGACAGCTGGGTGGAATCGGGCCAGAACTCGGTGAAAGAAGAGGCACATAGCTTGGCGAAATCGACTGCAAAAGAGCAGCTCACATACGATGTATTTGAGACTGATATGGGCTGGGTCGCCATTGTTGGTGGCGACCACGGCGTTGTTCGTGCAAGCCTTCCTGAGGCAACACCCGAAACGGCATTGGACTATGTTCAGCCAGAGGTAAATACAGCAATTCACTCACATGATGATCACGCCGATACGCGAATGTTGGTAACCGCGTACTGTGCAGGTGAGCCGGTGGATCTTGCTGATGTGCCTATCGATACCCGGAGTGCAACACCGTTCTTCAGGAGCGCGTGGGAGGCCTGTCGGCTTATTCCAGTTGGAGAAACCCGCAGCTACGGCTGGCTCGCTGAGCAGGCTGGCAATGTGAAGGCCGCTCGAGGTGCAGGACAGGCAATGGCACGTAACAAGTTTGCTCTGTTAGTGCCGTGCCATCGTGTTGTGAGTTCGACAGGCGCTCTGCACGGATTCGGTGGAGCGGGACTACCGCTGAAGTCACGGTTGTTGGCGATGGAATCGAATCGTCGGGCCGGCTAGACGAGGCTACTAGTTGGGATCGAGAGCGGTGTCCGGCTGTGTTTCGGGTAGTGATTCTGAATCTGGCGGTTTTTCGTCAGGCGCTACATAGGCGTCGAGAACGTTTTGGGCGAGTTCAATGTCGGATGCATCGACCATTATTCGAACCGGGAAGACCGAAACGCCCATCCATCCAACTGCGTCACCGGGCTGGAGTTTGCAATCGATGCCGGCCGCCCTGATAAGTCCGCACCACGACTCTGCGATCAGCTGATCGGGTGCAGTCGTTAGGACTTCCCAGTTCATTGTTGAATTCCCAGAGCCTGCTCCGTCGAACTAAGCGCTAGCTCTACTGGTGCTTTTCGATCACACTAGGGCCTTGCGAACCGAGCCACTGCCGAGAAGTTCATGAAGCCGTTTTGTGAGCTGTGCGCCGGCTTGAACGTGGAACGGCATATCAAGTCGAACGATCTTAGCACCGGTTTCGATCTCTAATATTGCCGGATCTGGACCCTGAAATTCTGCGAATAACCGCATGATGTCCTCGAGGCGATAGCGATCCTCTGCAGCGTCGCCAGTCTCCTTGACTCGCACAAGCACGGGGCCGCCATCTGCCGTTCCGTTGTCATCAGTATGGTTCTCGGTCAATGGGGCGGATTCGATTGTCAGTGGAGCTTTCTTGCGAACTGGCTCGTCTGTCGATGGGCCTGAATTGTTGTAAGTAGATTTTGGCGTTTCGGCGACTTGTTGTGCTTCTGACCTAGGTTGCAGAGAAGGCTTAGCGGTATGGATCGGATCGTTAAGAACGGGTTTTGGTTCGCTCGCCTCGTTGAATCCGGCACGTATGACGGGGGCTGGCTCGTTCTTCACTGTCTCGGCTTCCGATTCGGCCTGCCCCTCGGCTTTGAGTTGATACTCGCTGGCAGTTTCGACTGATATGGAGACGCGCCCGAAGCGATCGCGTACTTCACCCGTTATCGAAACAAAGTTACCGTTCTCCCACAGTGCGGGCGTCATCTCGAGAATGTTGGGCCAGACGACTATTTCGATATCGCCATCAAGCAGGGTCAGATTTAGCGTCAGGAACTTGTCTCCGCGCTTCGTGGTCAGTTCACGTATGCCGTTTACCTGGCCCAATGCAGCTCGTTTCTGGCCGCTGAGTTCCGCTGTAATGTCGGCTGCAAACACGACGATGTTGTCGGGTTGCTGGCGCATTTCGCGAGTGAATGGACTTAGCGTCAACTCGACTCCAAGAAGATCTCGTTCCCAGATAACACGTTCCTGATCGGTAGTGTCGTCGGCAGTAGCGATCTCGATCTCGGCCATCGGGGCTGGTACTGATTCACCCAACATGTCGAACATCGAGGTTTGCCCCGACTCCCGAAGTTTCGTCTGCCGTTGTATCGCCGCAATTATTCGATCTACAGATTCCAGCAGATTGCCGCGCCCGCCGAACTCGTCGAACGCTCCGACACGTATGAGGCTTTCGAGCGTACGGCGGTTGAGAGATTTTGAATCGACTCTTCGGCAGATGTCTTCGATGTCTTTGAACAGTCCTGTTGCTTCACGAACTTCGACTATCGGATCGATGGCCGCGGCACCAACGTTCTTGACTGCCGCCAGTCCGAATCGAATAACGTCGTTACCCTCGGGATCTCGCTCAATCGTGAACCCGGATCGCGAGTAGTTGACGCTCGGAGGCTTCACACCGATGTTGAGACGAGTTGCCTCTCGAATTGCTTCGCCGACCTTTTCTGGATTGCCAGATGTCGAATCGAGTACGGCGGCGATGTATTCGGTTGGGTAGTTGGCTTTGAAATATGCTGTCCAGTACGCAATGTAGGCGTACGAAACGGCGTGCGCTTTGTTGAATCCGTAGCCAGCGAACGGTGCCATCAGCTCGAAAACTGTATTGGCCTGTTCTTGTGTATACCCCTTCTTCAGTGCACCTGCGCTGAATTTTTCGTGTTCGGCGTCCATCACGGATGCGATTTTCTTGCCCATCGCTTTTCGCAGTATGTCGGCCTCACCAAGTGTGTAGCCACCGAACGCTTGGGCGATCAGCATGACCTGGTCCTGATAAACGAGAACGCCGTACGTTGGTTCGAGCAAATCACGTAGATCGTCGTGCGGGTACGAAATTTCGGCACGGCCATGCTTGGCCTCGATAAAGGTGCCAATGTGTTCCATCGGTCCGGGACGGTAGAGGGCGATCATCGCCGCAAGGTCATTGATCGTAGTGGGCTTGAGCAGTTTTATGTTCTTGCGCATGCCGGCCGATTCCAGCTGGAATACACCGAACGTGTCGCCATCTCCGAGGGTTTTAAACGCTTTTTCATCGTCGATCGGAACGTCGTATACGCCCATGTGCTCGCCGGTGGTTTCGGCGATCAGTTTGACGCACTGGTCGAGAATCGACAGGTTGGCGAGACCCAGAAAGTCCATCTTCAGCAGACCGACGTCGGCGACGGGGTACATTGAATACTGGGTGGTTGGGCTGGCGTCTTCGTTTCCGCTGCTTGATCGCTGCAGGGGAACGAAGTCGGTCAACGGTTTTTCAGAAATAACGACTGCTGCCGCGTGTGTGCTGGCGTGGCGAACCGAGCCTTCGACACGTTGAGCCATTTCGATCAGGTCGCGTGCATCTCTGTTGCGGCTGATTTCGGCCTGCATTTCAGGCGATTCCTCGATCGCATCTTTCAACTTGATGTTGAGAGTGAGGGGAACCATTTTTGCGAGCCTGTCGCTGAGATCGAGTGGCAGCGCTAGCGCACGTGCCGTGTCTCGAATCGCGGCTTTCGCACCGAGTGTTCCAAACGTGATGATCTGAGCGACATGATCGGCGCCGTAATGGTCGATGCAGTATCTGATCACCTCCGCACGGCGATCATCTGCAAAGTCCATGTCGATATCGGGCATCTCGCGGCGTTCGACGTTGAGGAAGCGCTCGAAGAATAGATCGGCCTCCACCGGGTCGATTTGGGTTACTTCGAGGCAGTACAAGACAAGGCTAGCAGCGGCAGAACCACGCACCGCTGAGAGGATGCCGCGTTCGTTCACGAAGTTGAATATGTCCCAGCAAACCAGGAAGTAGTCGGCAAACTTGGTCTCTTCGATAATCCCGAGTTCGTACTCAAGCCGTTCCAGAACTTCTTCACTCGGATTGTCGAACCGCTTTTTTAAGCCTTCAAAACAAAGCTCTTTGAGATACTCCATCGAGGGTTTGTTTTGCGGGGTTGAGTAGCGAGGAACAAGCGTCTGCCCAAACTCAAGATCGAGCTCACATGACTCTGCGATTTTTACTGTGTTGGCCAAGGCTTCGGGCAGGTGTGACCACTCGGCCTGCATCTCGGCGGCACTGCGCAAATAGTAGGTAGGGTCCTCCATGTGAAGTCGTTTGGGATCCTTGACGTTAGAGTTCGTCTGGATACAGGTGAGGATGTCCTGCGCTTCGGAATCCTCACGCCTCACATAGTGCGAGTCGTTGGTGACGACCATGGGGAGGCCGGTCTTCTCGCTTATTTCGATGATTGCCTGGTTGATCTCGGCCTGCCCTGGTACGTGCTCGTGCATCATCATTTCGAGGTAGTAACGGTCCTGAAAAACGTTTCCGTACCATTCGAGAGTTTCATTTACGGCGTCGTGATCACCGTTTTTGAGATATCGGGCGAGTTCACTTGATGGGCAACCCGAGAGAACGATCAGACCTTCCGAGTACTTTTCGAGAATCTCTCGGTCCATGCGTGGTCGGTAGTAGAAGCCTTCGAGATGGGACGCGGTAACCAACTTCAGGAGGTTCTGGTAGCCGATCCTGCTTTGGGCGAGGAGGGTCATATGGAACGGAGATCGCTTTTGGGGGTTCCGTTCATTACGCGAGCCGTCGGCTACGTAGCCCTCGACACCGATGATTGGTTTGATGCCAGCTTTCTTCGCCAACTGAAAAATGTCGATTGCGCCGTGGAGGTTGCCGTGATCGGTGAGCGCTATTGCTGGCTGTGCGAGCTCGACCGCCCTGTCCACCATATCGTCCAACCTGCTGAACCCATCGAGTAGTGAATACTCAGAGTGGTTGTGTAGGTGGACGAAGGGATCGGTCACAGGCAGATATTTCTTTGATATGAGGCTGGAAATAAGCGGTCAACGGAGCATAACGTTCACCAAAGTTCGAGTCTATCCCGCTAGCGGAATTACTTCTTCAATATAAGGCATTTTGGGATGAATCTCGGTTGAGGGTGACACCGTATTCCATATGTCGGTCAGGTGACGGCATAATGGCGGATTCTGACATATTGCGCGTAGTTGGCTCTGCTCGTATGAGTGAGCAGTTGATTGGTGAATGATAGAGTCGAATCAGTCGATTTTCTCAATCAGTCGCCAAGTTGTGACTGCGGAACATTGGCAGGCAACCTCAGGGGACGAATTTGACTTCAAAAAGTATCGGTGGTGGTCAGAAAATACTCGTCGTGGACGACGAGCATATGTCCGACCTCATGCGTTCTGTTCTTCGTCGTTTGGAAACAGACGGTTTTCGGCCGCTGGTAGTGGCACCCGAGGGTGAGCACGTTACCGGTGACGATTACGAAGCCCACGCGCTATTCGCGATTGAAGCTGAGCGACCCTCTGCCGTGCTGCTCGACGTACGCTTCGGGGAGTACGACTCTGATCGATTCAAAGGCTTGTCGATCCTCAAAAAGATTGTGGACAGAGATAGCAGCATGCCAGTGCTCATGTTCACCCAGTACGCGCAGGGCCCGTACCGAGACACGGCTGTAGCGGCGAGTCTTACTGCGAGTACATCGGTCGATTTCATCGATAAACTGGCAAGCCCGGAAGAGGTTGTGCTGCGCTTGCGTCGGCTTATCGGCAGTGCGCCGGAATCTATCAAAATCGGATCGCTGTTCGAGCTCGATGCAGAGAACGCCGCTGTCTACGCGTTAAGCGGCGGTCGGCGCGAACTCATTCGTGAGATACAGGGAATGAAGCTCGAGATATTGAACGAGCTGGCTTCGGCGATGTACCGATCGGAAGGCGAGCTTGTACCGTTTTCTAGGCTCGAACGATTTTCCGAGGGTGAAAATTCACGGGCTTCGCTACGAGTACGAATTCGTGAATTAAAGGTCTCGCTTGGCAGGGCTGTTTCGCGGGAATTTGGTGCTACCGAGCTAATTATTAACGTTCGAAATCGTGGCTACAGGCTGGTTCCGCCGACCGATTAGTTTGTTCTGTGAACAGATAGATCGAACAAAACCAATTAGTTGAACATAATGGAACATGTTGATTGAGTGACCAAGCTCTCAAAATACTGAAGATTGCAGGTATGGCAGTGGCGGCTTTTGGGCTTCTGCTTCTTTTGCTTTCGCCGGTAATTGGGGAGTCGATAACTCCGGGGTCGCTCTGGTGGATCGAACCCGTTGCGTATGTCGGTGTAGCTGTTTTTATTCTTGGTTCGCTGATTTTATTCACGGCGTTTCAGTTGGTGTCGAGGCGAACGTTCGAATCCGCTGATGATCGAACATGGAGTCAGGTTACACAGGACTATTTCGATACATTTGCCCACGATATGGGGCGTCCTTTGCGGAGGATTCTCGGTAAGCAGCGAGAAGCGCGGGCGTTGCTCAACGAGACTGGCGAGGTGACTCCGCACATGGTTGCCGAATTGCTCGACGAGATCGAAAACCAGGCGCCGAACTTCAGGCTGATGATTGAGAACGTAAGGGTTCTTGTCGATCTTGAGGATGAAAGCGCGGGACCGATGATCGAACCTGTCGACGCTGCGGCAATTGTTCGCAATGTGTCGGATCGTTACACGCCGATAGCAAGGGAGCGCGGGCTCGAGTTGGTCTGGTGGTGCGAGCCGAGCGAATTTGGACTTGTGTACGGCGACGGCTCAGCTTTGGATCATGTAATTACGAACCTTGTGGACAACGCTGCGAAGTTCGCTGAGGGTCACATTGAAATCCGACTTACCCGTTCGGAATCGACATACCTGGTGCGGGTGTGGGACGACGGCGGTGGAATCGCTGAATCGCATCTAGCGCACGTTTTCGATCGTGGATGGACACCTGAACTCTCGGCAAGAAGCGAAAAGGAGAGTTCAGGGCTTGGGCTTTTCATAGCAAGTTCGCTTTCGGAGCGCTGTGGTGGAGAGTTACTCGTCGAGTCGAAGCAATCGAAGGGCGCAAGCTCGGCCGAACATCACACGACGTTCACCCTGTCTTTACCTCTCGACAATCGACCCATAGCAGCTGGATGATGAAGGTTTTACTCAAGTTTTCCTTTCGGCGAGGGATGTTGGCCAGATGGCCTACAGTTTTAGTCGTTGGGCTGACTATTTTTGCTGCAACTGGCTGTGT
>JAPYUK010000002.1 GCA_029936155.1 Dehalococcoidia bacterium
AAAGCTTCAGCCAAAAAGACCAAGTCAAAAGCCAAGGCTTAGTCGATTCGTTGGTTCGGCAGCGGTGAAGGCGGTTCGATCATGACGACCTTCAAGCGCCTCCCCTCGCCTGCCATGGAAGTCGCCCTGCTCAGATCGGAGAACGTCGAGCTTTCGGCGTTGGTTCGTGATTTCACTGAGCACATTGCGACTACGCGCCAGCTTGCTGAACACACCGTTCGGAACTACGTCAACGACCTCGTTCCGCTGGTCGATTATCTTGACGAAAAGGGCGTATACGATCTAGAAAAAGTTGATCGGCTGTTATTGAGGGGATACCTGGCGTGGTTGATGACGACCGGCTACAGCCGCAGCAGCGTTTCTCGCAAACTCTCGGCCTTGAAGTCATTTTTCCGATTTCTTCGCCAGACCGGCGTCGTTGAGATTGATCAGACCGATCTTGTTACGGGTCCGAAGAAAGTGAAGAAGCTTCCGGCGATCGCTTCGAGCTTTGAGATCGAACGGTTGCTTGATGAACCGAATGTAACCACTGATGCAGGTATTCGGGACCGTGCATTGTTGGAACTGCTTTACGGCGCAGGGTTACGGGTGTCGGAAGTGAACAGATCGGACGTTGGTGATCTCGATCTTCAAACGCGAGAAATTCGTGTAGTTGGCAAGGGTTCGAAGCCCCGTGTCGCTCTTTTTGGTGGACAGGCTGCTCGATGGATCGAGAAATACATTGGCGAGGTGCGACCTCGCTTCATGAGTCGGCAGTCTGATGCAGCAGTCTGGATGAACCAGTCTGGGGGTCGACTCACGATGAGGTCGATGCAGCGAATCGTGAAGAAATATGCCGTCGCTGCCGGGCTCGATCCCGACTTCCACACTCACTCGCTTCGCCACAGCTTTGCGACGCATTTACTCGACGGTGGGGCAGATCTCCGAGTGGTTCAAGACCTGCTGGGGCACACCAGTCCTGCGACCACTCAGATCTACACTCATGTATCTGCCGAGCAGGCTCGCAAGGTTTATTTGGACTCACACCCGCGCGCAAACAAGAAGAAATATGCCGATCCTGCGTAGTACGCTTGTTGTCTAGTGTTTGAGCACCACCAGAGTTCGTCGTGCTCATTTCCAGAAAATCCCGAACGTCGGGGAGAGCAAATTGCCAGCAACCATTCTTGTCATTAACGGGCCGAACCTGAACAATCTCGGTAAGCGGGATGTTTCGATGTACGGCACCACAACTCTGGCCGAGATTCAGGACAACATCTCCGCGAAAGCGGCAGAGCTTGGCGTCGAGGTGAAATTCTTTCAGTCGAACCACGAAGGCTCGATTGTCGACTTCATTCAGGAGTCGTCTTCCGGTGCAGGCGGGGTGATCATCAACGCTGGCGCTCTGACGCAGGTTGGCTACTCGATTCTAGATGCACTGCTTGATGCAGGACTGCCATTTATCGAGGTACATCTCTCGAACATTCACGCACGTGAAAGGTTTCGACAGCGTTCAGTATTCGCATCTAAAGCGATCGGGCAGATGGCGGGATTCGGCCCAGCCGGGTACATTTACGCCCTCGACCACATTTCGTCGGTCGCCAAAAGCTAACTTATCCATCATTTCGTAACGGAGTTATCTCGCATTGAGCGACTTCCGATTTCCTTCGCGTGTGCAAAAACTTCGAGAGCGACTAGCCAAAGACGAGCTTGACGCCGTATTCATCAGCAATGGTGAAAACCGTCGATATGTTTCCGGATTTGTGAGCAGTGCTGGCTACCTTTTGGTGACCCAGACAGAAGCGATTATCTGCACCGACTTTCGCTACACCGAACTTGCGGTTCACCAAGCGCCAGGATGGCGGATCGATCGCATTGGCGGCAAGCCCGACTGGCTGGCGAAGCTGGTCAACGAGCTCGAGATCAAGACGCTCGTTTTCGAAGCAGACGACATGACAGTCGACACGCTCGAACGGTTCAAGAAGGCTCTCAAGGAAAACGATGCCGAGCCGGAACTGATACCGACAACTGGCATCGGAGTCGACTTGCGCGCTTACAAGGACTCCGGTGAGCTCGATCTATTGCAGCATGCCATCGATATTGGCGATCAGGCGTTCGAAGAAACCGCCGCTCTGCTCGAGGTTGGAATGACCGAGAAGGAAGCCGCATGGGTGTTCGAAAAGGCCGTTCGTGAACGTGGCGCTGAATCGATTTCGTTCGAAACTATCGTTGCCATCGGGCCGAACGCTGCCCGACCGCATCACGCTACAAGTGATAGCAAACTCATCGAGGGGCAGACGATCGTGTTCGATTGCGGTTCTCGATACCAAGGCTACTGCTCCGATCTGACAAGAACGGTCGTGTTGGGCGATGCCGATGACGAGATCAAACGGGTTTACGACATCGTGTTGACGGCGCAGCTCGCGGCTATCGACATGGTCAGGGCTGGGATGACCGGCGAGGAGTGCGACGCGATTGCACGCACGATCATCACGGAAGCGGGACACGAAAACGATTTCGGACACAGTCTCGGGCACGGACTCGGGCTTGAGGTTCATGAGAATCCGGGAGTCGGACCGAACGCCAAGGGCAAGTTGGAGAACGGAATGCCGTTCACTATCGAACCCGGTATCTACATCCCGGGCTGGGGCGGTGTACGCATCGAGGATGTAGTAGTTCTTGAGAACGGTAAGGCTCGGGTTTTGAGCCACGCGGCTAAAATGAAGTTTTAGGCACGATTTATCTCGTATATTTAATAACCGACCCAGCCCTTCGACCAGCCCAGAAAGCACCCTGCTCCACACAATGCAGGACGTAACAAAGGAACCTCAGGAACTGCGATGACAATTTCTTCCAGTGAAATTCGCCGAAATATGACCATCATCCTCGATAATGAGGTCTACCAGATCCTTGATTGGCAGCATCGCCAGGCTCCGAAGGCACCCCCAACTCTCACACTGAAAGTTCGGCAGGTTAAGAGCGGAAACGTCTACGAGCGAAAGCTTCAGGGCAACCAGAAGCTGACCAAGGCAGAGGTCGACACGCCGACCGTGCAGTATCTGTACGCGGATGGCAATATGCACCACTTCATGGACACCGAGACGTTCGAGCAGTTCGCTATTACCGAAGAGGTGCTTGGTGACGCGCTGAAGTACATTTCCGAGGGCGACATGATCGAGGTGATGATGTACAAGGGTGTTGCGCTCTCAGTGGAAGTTGCACCTTCTGTCACGCTCGAGATTGGGCAGACCGAGGTGGGTCTTCGAGGCGATACGCAGAGCGGTGCCACGAAGCCGGCTACGACTACGACTGGTCTCGTGTTGCAGGTTCCGCTGTTTGTTTCGACCGGCGATCGGATTGTGGTGAACTCATCGTCGGGCGAGTACACGGGTCGCGCTGAGTAGGGATTTTTCTTACTACACTCGTCGCGGGTCGATTTCCCGAGTGGAGTCATCGGAACCGAGGGTTCTCGAACGCCAACAGCCGCCAATTAGCCGAGTGACCGTCGCCTAGCTGCAAGTCGTCACCTCTCAAACGAGTTGTTTCCGCCGAGGTCCCTCTACTTCGTTACGCTTCGATCGGGGAATTGGGTTGATCCGGTGGGAGCGGTCTCAGGCTGAGTCGAACGATTGGTGTGTATTGACCGCGGTTCTGAATCAAGTTCAGAATGACAATGTTGTTCGTCTTAGACTTCTCGCAATGACGTAGTTCACCAAATACCCACATTCACACTGATTCTCTGACGTCTACGGTGGTTGCTGTGGAGCGGTTGTGGAAGAATGCACGGATGACCAGCACTTACGACTCAGGTGACGAGTACGAATCCGTAAATCTTAGGGCCAATCAGCCAGCAGGGCTTCAGACGGCTTACACCGTCAGCGCAGTTGCCGACTATCTGAAAGTCAGGCTTGAGTCGGATCCTCGGCTCGCCGATCTCACCGTGGTCGGCGAGGTTTCAGGATATCGCAACCCTTCGTCAGGCCACCACTATTTCGCACTTCGGGACGAGCAGTCGGTGCTGCGCTGCGTGATGTTCAGGTCGGGCCGTGGCGGACAGTTTCTTGCCGACGGAACTCAGGTCATCTGTCAAGGCCGAATCTCGATTTACACGGCCCGCGGTGACTTGCAGTTTTACGTTGATCAGATCGAGCCAGATGGTGTAGGTGCGCTTCAACAGGCCTACGACGAGATGCGAAAGCGGCTCGAAGCTGAAGGACTTTTCGAGTTGGGTCGGAAGCGTGCGTTACCTGAAATGCCGGCGCACATAGCAGTTATCACATCGCCGACCGGAGCGGTCATTCAGGATATTTTGAATGTGCTGACCCGCAGGTACCCGCTCGCAGAGATCACCCTGATCCCATCATCAGTTCAGGGCGACAAGGCGGCTCCTGAGATTGTGCAGGCTTTCAGGGCATTGAACACTATGGACGATATTGACGTGGCTATCCTTGCCAGAGGCGGTGGGTCGCTTGAGGATCTGTGGGCGTTCAATGAAGAGGTGGTCGCAAGGGCGATCTTTGCCAGCAACGTACCGGTGATCAGCGCTATTGGACACGAAACCGATACTACGATCGCTGATTTTGTTGCCGACCGAAAGGCTCCGACCCCATCGGCAGCAGCAGAAATCGTTGCTCCTGATGTTCGTGATCTGAGCGGATATGTAGCCGGGTACGCAGCCCGAATCGATGAGATTATCGGTCGGACCGTCCGAGATAGTCGGTCGCAATTAGAGTTGGCGATCGACCGGATGAACATGAGAGTGCCCGATACTACCGCACCACGACAGCGGATCGATGAACTGTTGACTAGAGCTCGGCTGGCCGGCCAACACCTTGTCGAGTCGTCGAAACAGCAGCTCGCCACTGTCGAAGCGTCGCTGAACGCCCTCGGACCCGCCAAGATTCTAGGTCGTGGCTACACGATTACACACCTGGCAGACGGTAGTGCAGCAACCAGTGCTGGGCAGTTTAGTGTTGGTGACAAACTTGGTGTGACGTTTGCTGACGGGTCGGTCGAAACGTCGGTCGAAGAAGTCGACGAAAATTCCAGCAGCAACGCCACCTGATCAATTTCTATTGCCACCAGCAGCTACAATCGTTACTCATATCTAAACGACGGAATAATCATGGCTGAACAGACCGAAAAACCCGGTGCGAAAACATTCGAGAATGCGTTCTCTGAGCTCGAAGATGTCGTGCGAAAGCTCGAGACTGGTGGATTGTCGCTTGATGAAGCGACGAAGCTGTTCGAGTCGGGTATGAAGTTGGCGTCGAAGTGCAATGAGACTCTCTCTTCGTCGGAGCTGAAGATCACACGGCTACAGGCGAACTTTGCCGAGCAGATGAATCTGGTGCCAGACGACGACGACGCGGACGACGAGGATTCTTAGCCTGTGACATCAGGAAGCGACTCGGGTACGGGGCCTCCGCTCAAAATCGGCTGGTTTTCGACAGGGCGCGGCGAGGGTTCGCTGGGTCTGTTGCAATCGGCCTTGGATGCTATCGATTCAGGTGATCTACCGGCGGAGCTAGCATTTGTTTTCGTGAATCGGGTCAAAGGCCAGACGAAACGTACTGATCGATTTCTTGAACTAGTGCAGTCGCACGGAATTCCGCTGATCACCCTGTCGTCTCGCGATTTCCGGCGTTCACATGAGAGTAGGCCGTGGGCCGAGTTGCGAGAAGAGTTTGATCGTGCGGCAATCGAGCTGTTACGTCCGCACAACGCAGATATCGCCGTGCACGCGGGTTATATGCTGATCGCCCCTCTTCTCTGCTCTGAGTACCTCACGCTGAATCTTCACCCTGCCCTGCCCGGCGGAACGATTGGGATGTGGCAGCAGGCAGTGTGGGATGTGATTACTGAGGGGCTCGACGAGACCGGGGCCATGATTCACGTATCGACTGAGGATGTGGACGAGGGTCCGGTGCTTGCGATAACGATGTTCTCGGTGCGGGGGAGTGAGTTTGACTCGGCATGGAACGAGGTAGCTGGCGCTGACTTCGGCGTGTTGAAAGGTGATCCTGGAGAGGATTTGCCGCTATTCAAGGCGATACGTGACGCCGGGATACTGCGCGAGCGGCCGCTATTGATTGAGACGCTGAAGGCGGTTGCCGGTGGGCGGATTGAGCCGAATGGTGCTGGGGATGTTGTTGATCTGAGTGTAGATGTTGAGCGGTTGGTTGCGGGCTCTCGCTGATTGTCGTTCCCCTCGTGGTGACAGAGCTAGCTGCAATTGGGGGAGAGATATCCTGAAAATGAATTCAGGATGACAGTAGCTTAGGGTGACTGGCAGTCTATTAAGTACATTGTCTAACAAAAAAAGCCCTCGGCGTGATGCCGAGGGCTTTTTTGATTTCGTTACATTCGAAGACGGACTAGGCAACTGCTTTGTACTTGCCTTCGGGGAGGTTCTGGTCGAGTCTGTTGCCGTCTTCATCGAACAGCTGTGGCCAGACGTTGTCGGTGACCGTTGCTTCGCTGATGACGCACTTAGCGACACCTTCCATTGAAGGAAGTTCGTACATCACGTCGACGAGCAGTTCTTCAACGATCGAACGCAGTCCACGAGCACCAGCCTTGCGGTCTTTCGACAGCCTTGCCGTTGCATCGAGCGCGGCCTTTTCGAATTCGAGCTCAACACCGTCCATCTTGAACAACGCTTCGTACTGGCGAATCAGTGCGTTTTTGGGCTCGGTAAGAACTTGAATCAGTTCCTCGTGGTTGAGATCAGCAAGACCAACTACCAGCGGTACACGACCGATGAACTCTGGAATGAATCCAAAGTGGAGCAGGTCTCCCGGCTCTACAGCTGTGAAGTCTGCTGCTCCTTCTTCAGCGCTGGACTTGCCAAGCGACTTGAAGCCGATAGAAGTAGCATCCTTGGTCTGACGACCCTGGATGATCTCGCCGAGGCCATCGAAGGCCCCTCCGAGAATGAACATGATGTTCGACGTATCAATCTGGAGGAATTCCTGATGGGGATGCTTTCGTCCACCCTGCGGTGGGACGTTTACAACTGCGCCTTCAAGAATCTTCAGCAGTGCCTGCTGTACGCCTTCACCTGACACATCACGTGTGATGGACGGGTTGGCGGATTTGCGAGAGATCTTGTCGATTTCGTCGATGTAGATGATGCCCTGCTCGGCCCGAGCGATGTCGAACTCGGCGTCCTGAATAAGGCGCAGCAGGATATTCTCGACGTCTTCACCAACGTAACCGGCTTCTGTCAGCGAGGTGGCGTCGGTGATAGCGAACGGAACGTCCAGGATTCGAGCGAGTGTCTGGGCGAGGTGGGTTTTACCACAACCGGTCGGACCGGCAAGCATGACGTTGGTCTTCTGAAGCTCCACATCGGGGTCTTCGGTACCAAACCAGATTCGCTTGTAGTGGTTGTACACACCGACCGAGATAACCCGCTTGGCGCGTTCCTGACCGATGACGTACTCGTTGAGCAGCTCGAACATGTCGCGTGGGGTTGTCGGCTTCTGGTGCGGCTTAACAATCGGCTGATCGTCGGCAATGATCTTCTGACACCTGCCAACACATTCGTTACAGATGAAGATCTTGGAAGGTCCTGCGATTAGCCGCCGCACGCTTTCTTGTGGCTTCCCGCAGAATGAACACGCATAGGCTTCTCCGGTTTGTGTACCGTCGCCGCCACCGCCGTTTGTCTGATCTGTCGTCATGTGTTGAATGCCTACCTGTTACGAGTTTACCGTTTTTCTGAGTGACCTAAAAGGCATTACTCAGAAGTCAATGAGTCTGGAGTCAACACTTCGTCGACCAGCCCGTACTCAGCCGCCTGTTCTGCATTCAACCAGAAATCACGGTCCTGGTCACGAGCGATGCGCTCATAAGATTGACCCGTATGGTCAGCAATGATCTGACGCAGTCGGTCCTGAATTCGCAGGGTCTCCCGGGCGTGAATCTCGATATCGGATGCCTGACCCTGTGTACCGCTCAAAGGCTGGTGCATGTGGATCGTCGAGTTCGGCATCGTGTATCGCTTGCCTTTTGTACCTGCTGTGAGAAGCACGGTTCCCATGCTGGCACAGAGACCAACCGAGAATGTTGCGACGTCGCAGGGAACGTACTGCATCGTGTCGTAGATGGCCATGCCAGAATACACCTCACCGCCTGGTGAGTTGATGTACAGGTTGATGTCTTTTTCGGAATCTTCCCTTGCAAGGAACAGCAGCTGAGCGACGATCAGGTTTGCGACCTGGGCGTTGATCGGCGTGCCTAAGAAAATGATCCTCTCCTTGAGCAGCAAAGAGTAGATGTCGTAGGCTCTCTCGCCTCGTGCACCAGTCTCGATAACCATCGGTACGATGCTTTCAGGAAGCTGAAGAAGCGGGTTGTCTTTGCCCTGTGGAGTGTCTGATACGCCTAAGTCGAAGTTGTTTGGTGTTGTTAGTTTTGATGTCATATTTATCGCCCCAGAAGTGAGTTATTAGTTACTTTTTGGCACTCTTGGCAGCGGGTTTGGCTTTCGCCTTGGCTGCGGTTTTTTTCTTGGCTGCGGGCTTGGCAGCAGGTTTTTTCTTGGTAGCGGTCGATTTCTTCGCCGAAGCTTTAGCAGCCTTGGGTTGGTGAGTTATCTCTATAACCTGGTCGATTGCGGTGCGTCGACACAGAATTCGCTGTACAGCATCTCTCGCTTCGTCAGTGTCCAGATTTTCATTGGCATACTGAGGTGATCCCTGCATCACGGCGATTTCAGCAGCGACCTCTTCATCGCTAACCGAAGCTCCACCGTCTTCAGCAAGAGTGTCGATGACTAGCATTCGTTTGAGCCGTAGCTCTGCGGAATCCTGTGCCTCAGCAATTATTTCCTCTGGCGACTTCCCAATACCCTGAATGTACTGCTGGAAATCGATGTTGTATTGGGCCAGCTGTCGCTGTTGATCCTCAAGTACGTGTTCAGCTTCGTGTTCGATGATCATTGGCGAGACTTCGAACTCTGCGCCTTCGACCAATGCATCAATAATTTTCTCTTCTAACGATCTTCGCAAACCGTCTTTCGCCTGCGCTTCAAGATTTTCGATAATTCGAGCCCGTAATTCCGCGACCGACTTGAAATCTTCACCTAGTGAAGCTGCCAGTGCATTTGTCAGTTTTGGCAGTTCCTTCTTCTTCACATCCGCAACTGAGACACTGAAAGTAGCGGTCTTTCCAGCAAAATCTTCGTTCGGGAAGTCTGCAGGAAGCTCGATGTCGAACTCTTTCGAGTCGCCCTCTTTCATACCTTTCAGCTGCTCGGCGTAACCAGGCGCTGGGTATTCACTGCCTGCTTCGGCGAGGTATTCACCGTCGTCGACGGTGGCGAACTCTTTGCCATCAACAACGCCTTTCGAGGTGATTGTAAGTTGGTCACCGAGTTTGGCTGCCCGTGCCACGGGTGCCCAAGTTGCCTGCGATTCCTGAATTTGGGTTAGCTGCTCTTCGATCTGGCTGTCTGTCACATCTTCAAGTTCGTCGTCGAACTTAAGCTTCTTGTAGTCGCTAAGTGTGGCTACAGGTGGAAGTGCGACCGTGGCATCGATCTTGACGATGGGTTCGCGCTCGACGACGTTCACTCTCGGTGGGGTGTGAGTCGCTTCTATATCGGATTCTTCTACGGCAACGTTGACTGCCTCTTGTACGAGGGTTTCCATCGCTTCTTCGAGAAGGTATTCACGACCAACGAACTGCTCAACTATCTGTCGAGGAGCCTTGCCCTTGCGGAAGCCGGGGATGTTCACCCGGGCCGCCACCTTCTGGTGTGCTCGCTGGAGATGCTTCTCCACACGATCATCTTCTACTTCGATGTGAAGAATAGCCTGACGGTTTTCGCCGTCGTCGCGAGTAACTTTCAACGCGTTCTCCGAGCCGTTAGCTTTTATGGCGAATTGCGGGCGCACGGCGGTTCCGTACATGAAATAAGCGCCACAGGGCGCTCCTTTACTGCCATCAATTGTAACTCAGGGTCGCTATTTCGGGCTGCCAATTTTGAGATTGACTACACGTATGCGTGGTACTAGGTTTTTGGCATCACAATGCGGACGTGCAGGTCTTCGAGTTGCTGGTCCTCGATTGGCGATGGCGCTTCGAACAGCGGGTCGAATGCCGACTGGGTCTTCGGGAAGGCGATAACTTCACGAATGGCGGTTTCGCCGAGCAGGATGGCAACCAGACGATCGAGTCCAAGGCCCATTCCTCCGTGCGGCGGTGCGCCGTAGGTGAAAGCGGTGAGCAGTTGGCCGAAGCGATCGGCGATCTGGTCTTCGGTGTAGCCGATGATGTTGAACAGACGTGTTTGCAGGTCTTTATCGTGGATTCGGATGCTGCCCGAGCCCATCTCTGAACCGTTGCAGACGAGATCCCAGAGTGTACCGATGACTTTGCCGGGATCGGTATCAAGATACTCCATGTGCTCTGGTTTTGGCGTCGAGAACACGTGGTGGGCGGGTTCGTACTTCTGCAGGTCTTCGTCCCAATCGAATAGTGGGAAGTCGGTTACCCATGCGAACTCGAGGCGGTTATCGTCGGCCAGTTCGAGTCGCCTGCCCATTTCGTTACGGAGGTTCGAGAGAACTGTGTTTACGAGTTTCTCGGTGCCGGCAACGATCAGCATGAGGTCGCCGGGCTTGGCTCCCATTTCAGTTGCGAATTGCTTGATCGTGTCGAGTGAAAGGAACTTTTTCAGAGGCGACTTGATGTGGTCATTTTCGAGTTCTTCAATAGATGTAGCGGATTCGTCGAGGGCGATGAAGACGAGTCCCTGAGCGCCGCTCGACTTTGCGAACTCGGTGAGGTTGTCGGTCTGACGTCGGCCGTAGTTGCCGCAGCCGGGTGCAACGAATCCGCGAATGGAACCACCGGAACCAGCGGCCGACTGGAATACCCGGGCGTCGGAGTTGGCGGCAGTTTCTGTGATTGTCGTTAGTTCCAGGCCAAATCGTAGGTCGGGCTTGTCGGTGCCGAACCGTTCCATCGACTCGGCGTAGGTCAGCCGGGTGAACGGTTCGGTCATGGTCATGTGTGAACTAGTTTCGTTGACGATTCGTGTGTACAACTCTTCGACGACTGCCATCACGTCATCTTGATGGACGAACGACATTTCTAAGTCGAGCTGGGTGTGCTCGGGCTGGCGGTCGGCTCGCAGGTCTTCGTCACGGAAGCAGCGGGCGATCTGGAAGTATCGTTCGACCCCGGAGACCATCAATAGCTGTTTTAGTTGTTGAGGTGACTGGGGCAGAGCATAGAAATCGCCGGGATGTACGCGACTCGGAACAACATAGTCACGAGCGCCTTCAGGTGTGCTCTTGATGAGTATAGGGGTCTCGACCTGGGTGAAGCCCTGTTCGGTCAGGTAGTCCCACATGATGTGGGTGACCTTATGGCGGGTTTTCAGCATTGCCTGCATCTTTGGGCGACGCAGATCCATAAACCGGTACTTCAGGCGCGTGTTGGCTTCGATCTCAGCATCGTCAGACACTTCGAACGGAGGGGTGAGCGCTCGGTTTAGAACGACAAGATCGGTTGCAGAAAGCTCGATTGTTCCGGTTGGTAGGTCGGGATTTTCGGCGCCAGGGAGTCGTGCGACGACCTTTCCCGTTATCTGCACCACCCACTCCGATCGCAAGCTTCCTGCAAGATCGTGGGCTTTTTCGGCGTATCCAGGATTGAAAACGACCTGCACGAGACCACTTCGATCTCGTAGGTCGATAAAAATTAAGTTGCCATGGTCACGTCGTCGATGAACCCAGCCAGCGACTGTTATTTGGTCGCCAACGTTCGATTCGCGGGGGTCTCCGCAGTTCGTGTCTTTGTACACCGTAAGAAAATTCCTGTTTGTTGAGCCAGTTAGAAGGAAGTGAAAATACGACCACTTACACAGCTTGGTTCCTGATGAAAGGTAGAAGCGGGGCTACCGCCTGCTATCGGCAACGCGCCACAGTCCGCCGGTCACTGCAGCAGCAGCCATCAGCTTCAGAACATCACCGGCGATGAACGGGTAGAGGGCGCTCGAAAGCAGCTCACCTTCGGCTGGCCATGAGAATTCGAACACGGTTAACCAGATAAGTGCGGGGGCATATACAAGGAGTGAGCCGATTAGCATGGGCCACAGGGATCTGCCTCGATTCCAGCCGCGCTGTGAAAAATATCCAATTACCCCTGTTGCAAGCACAAAGCCCAGCAGGTAGCCACCGGTTACTCCGTGGATTACGTAGTCCCAGCCCTCGCCGCCTCGGGCAAACACTGGAAGACCGGCCATGCCTACAAGGTAGTAGCCGATTGCAGAAACGAGTCCAAGTCGCCAGCCGAGCACTCCGCCAAGCATGAGTACGCCGAATCCTTGAAGAGTGATCGGCACTGGATTATCTGGAATGAAGAATCGTGCTTGTGCCAGCAGCGATACAAGAATAATTCCGATTACGACGGCAGCCGACTTGTGCCATATATTGGCGCCGGGTATCAGTCGCTCAAGCAGGGGAGCTTCGAGGGGGCCCAGCAGGGAAAATGGCTTAGATATGTGGGCTGGAACAGCAGTTTGCTGCATCGTTCTCTCCAGGTCACTTAGTGACTTTGATTTTTAGAACCGGCCGATGGCGGGTATCAGAATACTCGTTAGGATTTCATTTATTTGCATGAAACTTCGGGAATGCAGACTGATTATATTTCGTGCGGACGGTATTTGGTGTTAATCAAAACGAGGTGCCTTCGGAAGAAGACACCTCGTTTAGTTGTATATCGTTCGTACACCTTAGGCGGGGATTCCGAACTCTCGCTTCATTACCTGGAGGTTGACGAAGGTTTCAGTTCGACGTACGCCGTCGATTGCACCGACTTCGTCCCGCAGGAATCGACCGAGCGATTCAGCATCGGGAAGTGTTGCCCAGGCGAAAACATCGTAGGTACCGGTTGTGATGGTTACCCAGCGAGTGTGTTCGAGTCTTGCCATTTTGATTGCAACTTCGTCGACTTTGTCAGGATCAACCTGAACGCCGATGAGTGCTTCCGAGTTGTATCCCAGCTTCCGGGGATCGGGAAGTGCGATGACGTTGATGATCTTTTCGCTGATGAGACGTTTCAGGCGTCGGCGAACTGTTCCTTCGCTGACCCCGACGTCTCTTGCGATTCGAGCGTTTGAAGCTCGACCGTTGCGTTCAAGGATGCTAATTATCTGTCGATCAAGTTCATCCATACGAGCTCTGTCCAATTTTCCTAATGTGATACATCGGTCTACACTGAACGTGTATACGTTCTAGTAGGGTGCTTTCCGTAAAACATCGAGTTTGCTTACATTTCGTAGTGGACACGTCGCCAAAGCAGGTGGCGATCTACTACTACGGGTGTAAATGATACCGCCGAAATCCGTTTACTGGGTCTGTGATTTTCACGTTTTACGTGAGTTTTCAATCATGCACTCTTCATATTCGCAGACTGTACTTTTCGCTAAAAATGCGCGTAGAGTAATTAGTATTATTCACTTTCACCTTAACTAAGGCTATTTGGAGCACATAGATGGTCAGTTCAGCGACCGTTATAGAGTTCACCGAGACGGCAACGAATAAGTTGCTTGAGGTTCTTAAGGAACAGGATGCCGAAGGTCAGTATCTTCGAATTGCTGTTGCGACCGGAGACCACGGTGGTGTCGAATATGTATTCGGGCTTGAAGAAGAGCCCAACGAGTCGGACACCGTGGTTGAAGGTGTGGTCAAAGCACTTGTCGATGACGAGAGTGCCCCGATGCTTGAAGGTTCGAGCATTGACTACGTTGAGGGATTTGAGCGTTCAGGCTTCGTAATCTCCAACCCCAACTTCTCATCTGGCTGCGCATGCGGTGGCGGTGGTTGCGGCGGCGGCGGCGGCGGCGGTTGTGGCGGCGGCGGCGGCGGTGCTTGCGCCTGCGGCGGTCACTAGACTCACCAAAATTCTCACGAGTTAATTACTGGCTGGCACTTTCCGTCTAAACACGTATGTGCCAACCTATTTACGCCGAGTTTCGGAAACGTATACTTCACCGTGGATTTGCAACAAAGCCGACCGGAAAGGAACTGGTCGCGACTTAACAGGAGCCCTATCGGATGACCTACATCATCGCCAAGGATTGTGTCGACGTAATGGATGGTGCATGCGTAGACGTATGTCCGGTTGACTGTATCTATTCAAAGCCTGGCGACAACCAGCTTTTCATCAGCCCAGATGAATGCATTGACTGCGCAGCATGTGAACCAGTCTGCCCAGTAGACGCTATCTTCCCAGAAGATCAAGTTCCTGCGGATCAGTCCGAGTTCATTAAGTTGAACTACGACTACGATTACGATTCCTCTGAGCCGGGTGCGAACGCTTCGTAGCTTCGAGAATTTCAACAAAAAAGCCCCCGGTGATATGCCGGGGGCTTTTTTGTTGGTGCTTACCCTGAGACAAAGATCGACTAAATTTTCCGAGCGTAGTCAGTGGAGTCGAGGGATCTGGTGTGAGGTCGCGAGGTGCGGCGGGCGTCGCTAGTTGTGGTGTAGAAGCCGTGCCCGTCATCCACCGAAGGCCCGTCCACTACCCTTCGCTTTGGTCAGGATATTGGTGGTTTCCTGATCGGTCACTTGTGGTGCATTGGACGCGAGGAGATCCTGAAAATGAATTCAGGATGACAATTTTCGGGTGCCAGATGACCGCTGCGTAGTGCGCCTTACGACATGGCGTCGAGGGCTTCGGAGATGGGCATTTTTATTGTGGTGAAGATAGGAATTTCGGGCATGGTGTATTGTGCTGCGGGCACTTCGCGTAGATCCATTACCAGCGAGGTGAAGTCGGACTGATCGTCCATTTCGAAGCTCAATACGAACTCGATATCGTCGGGACCAAACGCATATGACGTGTTGATCTTCACCATCGGGTAGTTCTTGCCGACGCGGAAATGGTCGTTCATCATCTCCTCGCGTTCTTTCATCGGGTAGATGGCCATGTACTTGTAGTCCTCTTTGAGTTTGGGTGCGCCACCGCCGTGCTGGTAGCGGCTCTTCCGACGTATCGAAAGGTATGAGTACGCCTGATCGAGGTGCCTGCCCATTAGCGACTGGTTTATACACTTGGAAAGCTCGTGAAATGTATCGACCGATGGCGAGTCCTGAACGAGCATCAGCTCGGCGTCGGATCACGTGCCAACGGTGCTGTAGGTTCGGATATCGTTTTCGGACGAATGCTCACCTATTAGGTCGGCGAATTCTTTTTTCCCGTTTTCGCGCTCGTCGGCATCGAGCCGTCGAAAGCCTTGATCGAGCTTGAACAGGGTGATCTTTAGAAAGTTATCGTATTCGATGCCAGGCATTTTTGTGGGTGATACGTGCAGTCGCGGGTGGTACTGCGCGATGATTGTAGTATTAGATTTTCGAGTATAGCAACGCGAATTCCTTCCACTAGGTGGAAATCACAAATGCCGGACAAATCAAAATTCGATCGCGAGATCGATGAAATACTTGAGAAGTCGGACGACGATAAGGGTTCGGCCGAACGGAGGCGAACATTCGAGCCGTTTTCACCAACAGTTACGAAATCAGGACCAAAGAGGCGACCCGGAACGCGTGTGAAGTTGAATTCTGGGCAATTGATCATCGCTGGGTTGGTTCTGATTGCGATAGCAGCGTTCGTGTCAGCTGTTCAGATGCCGCTGGCTGTTGTGGGATTGGCGCTTCTTGCTATTGGGTATGTCATGTGGTTCCGCGACGGTTCGCGAGGGGTTAGTTCATCGGGCGGCGGACTATTTGGTCGCGTTCGAATGGCGAAGCGGATACGTAAGAGCGATCCTGAGGTGAAGTACTGGCGCGGTCGGCGTATTGAGGACAAGTCGGAGCAGCGGGATAGTCCCAAACGGCCCAGCGCCAGTAATAAAGGCAAGATTACAGATTTTAGTTCGGTCGACAATAAAGACAGCGATCACAAGTAAGTCGAGTTAATGAAAACGGGCGACTGCAATTGTGCAGTCGCCCGATTAGTTGTCGCTATAAGAGAAGCGGAGCCAAGTCTAGACTGCGCACTCGCCTTCACCGCGCTCGAGCTTGTAAACCACGGTCTTGCCCCAGTCCATGTAGGTCTGGATATTGTCTCGGTCGAGCGGTCCGACCTGGGCCTTCAGCTTTCCGAAATCCTCTTCGAATTTAGAGACTCCGAAGCGTTCGATAAAGTCGGCGAATTCTTCACCATCGTTACGGTTTGCAACATAGGTGTCGAGAACTGATTTCAGTGCTTCCGGGGCCTGTTTGGCCGGGATGCGAGCTTTCACTCGTGCTCCGACCTTGGTTCCGCCAGCTTCGGTCGAGCGTCCACCAAGGAACAGCTCGTAAGCCGGAATCTGGCCGCCCGGGCCTTTCATTACCGCACCATGGAAGCCGATGCTGGCGATGTGGTGCTGCCCACACGAGTTCGGGCAACCGCTTGCCTTGATGTGCATCTTCTCGACCAGAGGATCGAGTTCGCCCATACCTTCGATCGTCTCACCAAGCACCTTGTTCAGACCCATCGACGAAGTGATTCCAAGCTTACAAGAGTCGGTACCCGGGCAGGTCACAACGTCACGTATGGTCCCTCGACCTGCGACGCTGAATCCGATATCGCCAAGAGCCATGTACATGTCGTACAGCGACTCGTTTCGTATCCATCGGTAAACAAGGTTCTGCTGCTGGTCGAGTCGCGCTCGACCACCGGCGTACTTGCGTGAAATATCAGCGAGTTGACCCCACTGGTTGGCGTAGACATCACCGCGCTCTACTCGGACGTAGACAATACTGAATCCGTCCTGTTTCTGGCCTTCGACATTGGTTCGCTTCCAGTCACTGTAAGCGGCATCGCCAGCAGGCTCGGCGGTTGCATTTGCAGGAACTGCGGGAGCGTCGGCTTCTTCGTCGTCGACGTACATCAGCGATTCGAGATCGATTTCTTTCTTCGCCCAGTCGCCCTTCAACTCTTCGTCGACCATGTCACGGAACGTGTCGATTCCGAGGCGTGCGATCGTGAACTTGATGCGAGCCTTGGCAATGCTTTTTCGCTCTTCGTCCTGGTCGTTGAAAACACGAAGCACGGCTTCGCAATTCAAGATGAAATCTTCAACCGGAACGAACTCTCGGAGAGTCTGAGCCATCATGGCGTTTGTGGAGAGCCCACCACCAACGACGATCTTGAAACCGCGCTTGCCGTCCTGGATCCGGGCGATCATTCCAACGTCATGCATCAGCACCATGGCTTCGTCTTTATCGGAGCCTGAGAATGCCACTTTAGATTTCCGAGGCATGTTCTGTGTGGTTGGGTGTCGCAGGAAGTATCTGGCGTACGCTGCCGAGTAAGGAGTTACATCGAACACTTCGTCTTTGGAAACACCGGCCGAAGGAGCGGCAACAACGTTCCGAACTACGTTTCCGCAGGCTTCTCGGGTCGACATACCAGCGTCACCGAGCAAGCGTAGAAGGTCGGTTGTCTCAGCCAGTGGAACGTGGTGATACTGCACATTTTCACGGGTTGTGATGTGACCTTTCTTGAGCGGTGCATATTTTTCAGATACTTCGCCGAGAACGTCCATCTGGTGGGCTGTTACCCCTCCGAATGGAAGCTTTACTCGGATCATCTGGCGGTCAGGCTGTCGCTGTCCGTAAACTCCCTGACGGAGTCGGAATCGGAGGAACTCTACTTCGTCTTTTTCACCAGACTGAAATAGCTTTACCTGATCTTCGAAGTTTGCGATCTCAGGACCGTCAATCTTCAGTACGTGAGCAAAATCTGGGCTTGGAACCCAGTCCTTGGTATCAACTCTTCCCGTGGTCACAGTTCAGATCCTTTTTCCGCATGTGTCTAATATGAAGGCACACATTCAAATAAAAACCTCGGCGGTTAATTAGGAGGCAGGGTCGAATCATTCACGTGTTGTTGTCCCAGCCCGGATTATCGGAAGGTGCAACAACTGTCGTGATGAGAGGATGTGGTCGTCATTACGCGCCGATTTTAGCACTGCTTCGACCACTATTGGTGTGGGTGAATACGCAGAACCCCTATTGTGGCGTCTTGCGCGTGGCCCTAAACGCGATCAAGATACGTCTGGCTTTCATCCGTAAAAGTATCTGTTTAGGAGTGTTTCAATTGGCGGACAACCGGAAATTAGATGGAATTCATTTCATGCTGCCAACGCCGTTCGATGCGAATAGTGATGTGGATCTAGATTCATTCGTCAGGCTTATGGACGCGGCGAAAAGCGCCAATTGCACAGGAGTAGTAACTCTCGGTGTGATGGGTGAGGCACATCGGCTTACTGACGCTGAACGTGGCCCAATTATCGACACCGTTGTTGCCAATGCCGGAGACGATTTGACCGTGACGGTAGGTGCAAGTGCAGAAAGCGGGCGGGCGCTGGCGTCCCGCGTAAAGGATGCTCAGTCAGCGGGAGCGACGGCGGTGATGATCGCTCCAGCCAAGATGACCAAGCCGAATCCGCCTGCGACGTTTGCGTACTACGCCGCAGCTCAAGAGGTGACCAGCATTCCATTGGTCGTTCAGGATCTACCCGACGTGACAGGAGTCCATCTCGATCCCGCATTTATCGGTAAGCTGCACGCAGAGCTGCCCGAAGCGAAATATCTGAAACTCGAAGATCCGCCAACTCCCCAGAAGATCACTCGTGTCGTCGAGGCCACTGGAGGGAGCATGGGAATTTTTGGCGGCCTCGGTGGAGCGTTCCTATTCGAAGAGCTGAGCCGTGGGGCGATCGGCACCATGACAGGCTTCGCATACCCCGAAGCTCTCGTCGCTATCCACAGGTATATGGCGAACGGCAATATTGAAAAGGCGAGAAGCATCTTCTACAAGTGGCTGCCGTTGATTCGATACGAAAACTCTGCAGGGATTGGTCTGGCCATTCGAAAAGAGATAATGAAGCGCCGCGGCTTCATAGACACGGCCGATATTCGACCGCCCAGCCCGCCAATCGATGATTCGACGCGAGCTGAACTCGATGATCTGATGAACGCACTCGATCTGGACGTCTCGAATCTGTAGTCGGCAGTAATACGTAATTCTCAACTACAGACAGACCTGAATATACATATTGGTTAGCAGCCGCAGCAGCGGTATTCGCAGAACACCTCTAAGCTTAGATTTACATGGCAGAAAATACAGAACAATCTATCGTCGGCAATGACGTCTTTTGCGCCCACTGTGGCACAAAAAACAGCAAAGATAGCTACGCATGTGAGCGGTGCGGTGAGCGCCTGATCCAGATGACCACCGATTCAGGCTCCCCGCTCGGGCTCATATCGTGCGCACGGTGCGGTGGAGCGAACAACTCTCAGGCTATTTACTGCTGGGTGTGTGGATCGGACATGAACGATTCGGTTCGTATCTCATCGGATCCCCGATCCCGGCAAAATGAACAGACGCAGGTGCCTGATCGGCCCCAATCAGCCTCACAGGCTCCAACCCAATCACCTACACAGGTACCACCGAAGGCTCGAACGTATCGACCGGATTTGAACCCGGTTTCGACTCCGGCAAACGAGTCATCTCACGATTCTCTAGACGACCACAGTGACCTGCGCAGCCAGGCCCCGGACGACCAGCCACAGGCGCATTCCAATGTCGATATGCAGCAGCCGGAGAGTCCGTTTGATTCGCCCGATGGTGAAGCTTCTGAGAACACCTCGGGAATCCGCGATGGAGAGATTCCTGCTGGCGTGAAACGTTGGAACTGGGCGGCGTTCCTGATGCCCGCGGTTTGGGGGTTGTTCTCCGGAGTGCCCTACACCGCGATTTTGTTTGGCGCGGCTTTGCTGCCATCCGGGTATCAGTTGATCGTCATGGTGAGCGCCAGCCTGTTCCTCGGGTACAAAGGCAACGAGCTTGCATGGCGAGGCAAGAAGTGGCGCTCGGTTGAACACTTCAACGCGTTCCAGAAGCAGTGGGCTTCCTGGGCCGTCAAGTTGACGATAGCCGTCGGCGCAATCCTGATTTTCTGGGTGATTTCGGGGGGCGGAGCTTAGCTAGTTCGCTCGGTCGACTCGGCTTCGCTATCTTCGTCTGATGCAGGTTCTACTTCTGGCTCGACTTCTTCCTGTAGATTAGCTTCGGACTCGTCCGATGATTTAGCATCGGTTTCAGTATCCAGTTCGGCCTCTGGCATTTCTATTTTCTCTTCTTCTTCGCCTGAAGTCTCGGCTATTGGCTCTTCAGACTCTGGCTCAACTTCTGGCGTTTCAACTTCGGAAAGATCTGGCCCCGCGTAGCCGGGGCGTAGAGCCCAGCCCCACTTGTCGGCGTGCTGCCCAGCTAGCGTTGAGAACTGCAACTGATAGTCGTCGCTCTGGATCGGCGGAGTCGTCATGATCACCGCGTGTTCACCGTTGTCGGAGTAGTAGCGACGACGCAGTCCAATCTCTTGAAATCCATATTTCTTATAGAGCTCGATCGCTGG
Organism: Dehalococcoidia bacterium; assembly: GCA_029936155.1. Taxonomy (GTDB): domain Bacteria; phylum Chloroflexota; class Dehalococcoidia; order Lucifugimonadales; family Lucifugimonadaceae; genus Lucifugimonas. The sequence continues at coordinate 20,411 of JAPYUK010000002.1, forward strand.
TTCATTCGACTGACGAACCTCCAGAGTCACAACTCGGGAGTCGTTTTCCACGGCTTGCTCCAAAGCGCTAATCAGTAGCAGCTCGCCGAGTCCCTTACGGAGGTCGTTCTGCCGGGTTCCAATGATGACCACGTGTGCTTCGTCGAGCACAAACCACAATCCGATGAACCCTGCGATGTATTCAGGGGGCAGTTTCGGGTGGGTAACGCGGTCGAGAATGTAACGGTCTAATTTCCGCTTGAATCGCGCGGTAAAGCTAACATCCTCTTTCTCGGCCTGAGTGGCTATGGCGAACCTTGGCCCAAGCTCCTGCTCGTCGGGACGCCACTCCCTTATTGAGACGAGATAGAGAGCGTTCTGGCGTGTGAGGTCCCGTTCGATTCGAGTGACTGGCGTCATTCCCGGGAAGGCTTCCCGTTCGATGCTTTCCAGCATCATCGAATCGTCAAGCGATGCGACGCGAACGGAGTACTCATTCTGAATCTCACTTTTAGACTCAGAATCGGTATTCTCGGATTCCGGCCCTGCATTCATATTGCCCGACTCGAGATCGGCGAACGCACCTGAAAGTAGATCGTTGGGGTCGGAAATAGTCATAGTTTTAGGTTTTCACCCAATTATGAGTAGGTATAGGCGGGCGAACAATTGTGAGGATAGCCCGAATCGATTCAACTACACCATGGACGTTTTGACGAGTTTATCGCTAATCGTGATTCAATCTGTACGCTCGCTGAAATAGGTGGTGTAAACATTACGCATTTTTAATATGGGTGCGCGATGCTTGTCACTAGTGGATTAAAGCCCGGAGAGTATCCCGGCCGATTTACGTAACGTTCCAGGGAGGAATCGTCACGGCTACCAGCCAGGTTGCGCAGGCAGGAAAAGCTGCCGGTTCATCGTCTCGCCCTGTCGAGGGATCGAGTTCGGTCGGCGTATTCATGCGGATCACCCGTATGGCGTTTCACTGCAAGTGGCGCCTGTTTTTTGGGTTCGTCGCGATATTCATAGCATCCGGATTTCAGCTTGCAATACCGCTTCTCATCGGAAGCGCTGTCGACTCTGCGCTTAGTCTCGAAGGTGCCGCTCTCGACATATCGAACGGAATGGTCGCCTCTGCTATAGATTCGACTACCGACGTATTTGGCGAAGGGTCGAACCCGGCCAAGACAGCACTGATAATCATTGCTGTTTTCCTGTTCATCGCCTCAGTTGGGCGCGGTCTGGCAGCGATGTTCCAGAACTACATGGGCGAGTCGATTGGGCAGATGATTGGCTATGAACTTCGCATGCTGTACTACGAAAAACTGCAGCGGCTGTCGTTCAGTTACCACGCCGGAGTGCATACCGGTGATCTGATTACACGCGGCATTATCGATGTCGAGGGTGTCCGGATGTTTGTCCAGACTGCATTGCTGCGTACCGTCTTCCTAATAGTGTTGATCGGCGCTGGTATGTACCTGATACTGAGCTTAGATCTCACCCTTGGGCTTATCAGTCTTAGCTTCGTGCCATTCGTCGCGTGGCGTGCAACGGCAGCTCGGCTGAAGTTAAGGTCTAACTGGTACCAACTTCAGGAGCGACTATCGGCTCTGACAAAGGTGATGGACGAGAATCTCGGCGGTATCAGGGTTGTCCGGGCGTTCGCGTCTCAAGATCACGAGATGAAAAAGTTCGACGAAGCGTCAAACGAAACGTTGATACTTGCGAATACTCAGGTCGGTATACGAGCCTCCAATATTTCGCTGATGGGCGTTGCCTTCATGCTCGCGATGACCGGAGTCCTCTGGTATGGCGGTCTACAGGTAGTCGACGGGGCGCTCAACCTCGGTGAACTGACTCAGTTCCTAGCGTTTATGAGTATTTTGCTACAACCTGTTCGACAGATTGGAATGCTGGTCAACGGATTCGCACGTGGTTCGGTGACAGGCAGCCGGCTCTTCTCGGTGCTCGATCTAATACCTGAAATTCAGGACAAGCCCGACGCAAAAGATCTCGATATAACTAGCGGGATACTCGAGTTCCACAACGTCAGCTTCGGGTACGAAGGCGAGCACACACTGGAAGGGATTTCATTCAAGGCCGAGCCGGGACACACAGTCGGGCTCGTTGGACCTCCGGGTAGTGGAAAATCGACAATCGCCCACCTTGTTCCTCGTTTTTACGATCCGATCGAGGGCCACATCACTATCGATGGGCAGGATCTGCGAGACATCACACTCGACTCCTTGAGGCAAGCGGTTGGCGTGGTTGAGCAGGACACTTTCCTGTTCACGGCATCGATCGAACACAACGTTGCTTACGGTGATCCGTGGGCTCCCGACGACCGAGTCGAAGAGGCTTCTAAATATGCTCAGCTCGGTGATTACATCGAGAGGCTGCCTGGTGGCTACGATACGATGATCGGTGAGCGCGGAGTTTCACTCTCGGGCGGCCAGCGCCAGAGGTTGTCGATCGCACGGTCGCTCATGCTGAAGCCTCAATTGATTGTTTTTGACGACTCGACGGCTGCGATCGACGCTGCTACCGAGCAACGTATTCGTGCGGCTCTTACTGATCTCACAAAAGATCGGGCTACGATCATCATTTCGCACAGGCTCAGTTCGCTGATGCACGCCGACGAAATTCTGTTCATAGAGGAAGGCAAGATCGTTGAGCGTGGTTCTCACGATGAACTGCTCGCTCAGGGTGGACACTACAACGATCTGTACGAGTTGCAGATTCGCCCCGATGAACGGGATGAACAGGTTAGTGGCAGTGTAGACGGCGAAGTGGGCGCATCGTAATGGCGACGCGAGATCCTCTCGACCGCAGTCACATTATTCCACCTAAGGCGTCGATTCGACTCGGACCAACCCAGGACGAAGAGGTTTTTGGTGAGGCGTTTAGCGGACAGGTTGTTAGCCGGTTTATTAAGTACGTATCGAAATACAAAGTTTTGCTCTGGGTGGCTATTACATCCGTTCTTGTATTCACAGTTTCTTCGATTGCGATTCCGCTTATTGTTCGCAATGTCTACGATGAAGCACTAGCGGCAGGTTCTCCAGATCGAGGAAAACTTACGACGATGGTGATCGTATTCCTTGTGGCGGTTGGATTCAATTTTGTTGCCAACTATTTGCAAGAGTTGATCGTTGGACGAGTTGCCGAGCGCATCCTGGTCGACATGCGGCGAGCGATGTACGACCACCTGCAACGGGTCTCGCTATCGTTCATGGACAAGACTGAAATCGGCAAGCTGATGGCTCGCCTGCAGGGTGATGTCGCTGCGTTGCAGGAATTTCTACAGACGGCTGTGTTTGCAATCGGTGACTTTGTGTTGCTGATCGGCATTATCGGCGCAATGGTTTGGCTCGACTGGCGGTTGGGTCTGATGACCCTCGCTGTGGTACCGACCCTGTTCATCATCCGAATTATCTGGTTGCCGTACGCACGTCGCGCCTTCTTGCGAGCAAGGGTTACATCGTCGATCGTGAGTGGTGCGCTTGCCGAGAACATTAATGGCATTCGAGCCGTACAGGGATTGTCACGCGAGCATGTGAACTACGATCTGTTCGACATTCGTGCCTCCGACAACCTGAAGGCGGCAAACCGGGCTTCGAAGTTCGGTGTGATGATGCTTCCTATTGTGGACACGCTGACCGGTGCTGCGATGTCGATCATCGTGATCATGGGTGGCTTCTTTGTGCTTGGCGGCACGATTGAGGTTGGAGTAATGGTGGCCTTCGTGCTATTCGTTCAGCGCTTCTTCGACCCAATTCGATCCCTGACTATGCATTACAACGTGCTACAGCGCGCCATGGCTTCGGGTGAGCGAATATTCGAAGTAATTGATGTACCTGTCGATATTGCCGACAAACCCCATGCGCTTGATTTGGATGAAATCGACGGATCGATCAGTTTCAAAGACGTTACGTTTGGATACCTGCCTGATCAGCCGATTTTGAAGAACATTAACTTCGAGGTTAAGCCGGGTGAAACTGTTGCGCTGGTTGGTCCTACGGGATCCGGAAAGACCTCGACGACTGCTCTGGTTCACCGCTTCTATGACGTCTGGGAAGGATCAGTGAAGGTCGGTGGGCACGATGTTCGAGATGTGACGCAGGATTCGCTTGGCAGGCACGTTTCGATGGTGCTGCAGGAGCCGTTCCTGTTCTCGGGCACCATCTACGAAAATATTCTGTATTCCAAGGAAGACGCCACTCGTGAGGACGTTGTTGCGGCGGCGCAGGCTGTTGGTGCTCACGAGTTCATCATGAAGCTGCCCGGTGGCTACGACACTCCGCTTGAGCAACGTGGCGGAAACATTTCACTGGGTCAGCGTCAGCTGATTTCGTTTGCCCGAGCGATCGTAGCCGATACCAAGATTCTGGTTCTTGATGAGGCGACGGCGAGTATCGATTCGTACACGGAAATGCTGATTCAGCAGGCTTTGAACCGGTTGATGGAGGGTCGTACGGGCATGGTGATTGCTCACCGTCTGGCGACAATTCGAGGGGCGGATCGAATCATCGTGTTGCAGGATGGCGAGATTATCGAGATGGGTAATCACGATGAGTTGATGACGCTGGGTGGTATGTACTCACGACTGTACTCGATGAACTATGCGTCGTTCGACGATATTCCAGACGAATTGATTCAGCAAGCAACGCAGGCTGCGAACGGAACTTCGACTTAAGGACAAGAACTCTCAGAACACCTAGAGCAGCGTTCCTTGGTTGGTGGGACCTTCAGTTTGAGGGGGGGGGTGGCCGATGTGTTCGAAGCCCTCGGGGGTTGTTCGACGACCCTGTGTGGTGCGCACAATGAATCCAATCTTGAGCAAGAACGGCTCGACGACATCTTCGAGAGTCTGCTGATCTTCGTTGATCGTCGCTGCGAGTGCGTGAATACCGGCCGGGCCACCCTGATAGTTCTTTGAGAGGGTCGTCAGATAGAGTCGGTCGAGTCGGTCAAGACCGAGCGCGTCAACCCCTTCAATTTCCATCGCCTCAGCAGCCACGGCGCTATCGATGGTTCCGGAGTTTCGTACTTCGGCGAAGTCTCTCACTCGCCTCAGCAAACGGTTCGAGATACGCGGTGTTCCTCGGGATCGCCGAGCTATCTCATGCGCACCATCGTCGTTGATATCGACTTCGAGGATTCCGGCTGACCTTGTGACGACTTGGGCAAGCTCTTCCGTCGAGTAGAAATCGAGATGGTATGCGAGGCCAAACCGTTCTCGCAAAGGAGCACTGAGCATTCCTGCCCGGGTAGTCGACCCGATCAACGTGAAGGGTTGCAGCGGAAGGTTGATGCTCTTGGCAAAGGCACCCGAACCCGTCATGAAGTCGACCCTGAAATCCTCCATCGCAGAGTAGAGATACTCCTCTACAGCGTGCGAAAGACGGTGGATTTCGTCGATGAAAAGAACATCGCCCGTCTTGAGATTCGACAGCAATCCCACGACGTCGGCGGGGCGTTCAAGCGCCGGGCCGGAAGTGTGAACCAGCATCGAATCGAGTTCACGAGCGATGATGTGAGCGATGGTAGTTTTGCCGAGACCGGGAGGTCCGTGGAACAGGGCGTGATCGAGAGTGTCGCCACGTTTGTTCGACGCCATCACCGCGATTGAAATGCTGTCTACAACGGCGCGCTGGCCGACGTATTCCTGGAACCGACGTGGGCGTAGATCTTTTGTTCCGGCAACCTCCGACTCATCGGACTGCGAAGTGAGATCGGCTGCGCGTTCCTCCAGCGCCTGTTCACCGGCGGTTATTTCGGCTTCATCGGCAGACTTACTCGCCTGGACTATGCGCTCGCGTCCGTTTTCGTCTGGACCTGAAGCCAATCATCTACTCCTGTTGAGAAACCTGGGCCTTGAAGACCTCTCGCATCAGTTCCTGAAGGTCGTCGGCGACTTCCGGCATGTGCCGTATTGCCACTTCGACTTTATCCTGTGCCTCGGTTGGGCGATAGCCGAGAGTGATTAACGCTTCGATTGCTTCCGATCGGGCGTCGGAAGGCGGGGGTGTCTGACCCTGTTCGGAAATTCCGGCGTCCTGCAACAACGCAGTTGCCGTCACTTTACCCCGCAGAGTAGCGACGATTTTTTGCGCTGCCCTGCTGCCGATTCCGGGCAGGCGCTGTAGTGAGCCAAGATCTTCAGTTTCGATCGCGGAAGCAATCGTTGACACTGGAAATACGAGGGCGGCGGCGGCTTTGGCTGGTCCGATTCCTTCGACCTGAATCAACTGTTCGAAAAACTGCTTTTCACTGGGGTGCCTGAAGCCGACGAGCATCGGCTTGGGCTGTCGTTCTGTGACGTGGTAGTAGATCTCAAGTTCAACGTCGGAGCCTTCGCGAATACCGTCGTTGGCTAGTGACTGGTAGACGTATGTTGGCAGGCTGACTTCGTAGCCGACACCGCCTGCGACGACCACGGCTCGGCCTGGTTCGCGTGTGAGGCTTCTTATGGTTCCTGTGATGTAGTTGATCATTTATGTGTAGATGTTACTTCGCTGCTTCAATAGCTTCGAGCGCCGAGCTTCCAGCCATGATCGCATGAGCGATGGCAATCGAAAAGGCGTCGGCGACGTGCTCGTTTTTTGCAGCGTCGGGAGTTCCGAGATGAGCTGCGATCGCCTGTTTCACTTGTTCTTTGTCTGCCCTGCCCGATCCGGTGACGAGATTCTTGGCGCGTGTTGGCTGGTAGTTGAAGACAGGTATGTCTGCTTCACCGGCTGCCATCACTGCGACACCTCTTGCGTGGCCGAGCAGGAGGGCCGTCTTGGCGAAGCGAGAGTGCAGGTCTTCAACCGCGGCGACTTCTGGCTTGTACTCGGCGATGACATCACGGATTACCGTGTAGATTCTAAAGAGTCGCGTTTCCATCGGTTCGGTCGATTTAGTTCGAGCGACGCCACCTTCGACAGCAATAAACCTGCGGTCGACAACGTCAATTATTCCGTATCCGGTGCTGGTGAGTCCGGGGTCGATACCGAGAATGCGCAAGTAGATTTCCGATCTCAGAGCGTTTTCAGCCGCAGCAAATACGCTTGCCTAACGATGCGAAATCACGGGTGATTTCAGTCGCAAAGTTTAACCTTATCCCTTTCTGATCTCGAAGAGGCTGTGACGCTTCGATGGCACTCGCAGGTCACTCGCGTGTATCGTTACCACTCGCGAAGCAACGACTCGGCTTATCGCCATTTGTGAGGGCGATTCAAGAACGAATTTAGGACTACGAAACATGCAGCCGTTCTACAACGAACAGCAAACGATGTTGGCAACCACTGTGCGAGAGTTTGCCACCGAGAAGCTGGCTCCACGTGCTGAACTGGTCGATGATAAGGCCGAGTTTCCTATCGACCAGTTCAGGGGACTTGCCGAACTCGGGTTGACCGGTATGACTATTCCGGAGGAGTACGGCGGCTCGGGTGGTGAATACAGAGACTTCATGGTGGTGTTGGAAGAGGTAGCGGCGGCCTGTGGATCGACCAGCACCGTGCTGATTACGCACGTTTCGCTAGGGTCACAGACAATTCGGCACGGTGGATCGGAAGAGCAGTTGAAAAGATGGTTGCCCTCACTTGCTTCGGGCGAGAAGATCGCTGCGTTTGCTTTGACGGAACCGGGCACGGGATCGGATGCGCTGGCGTTAGAGACTTCTTTGACCCGAGATGGCGACGACTATGTTTTGAACGGATCGAAGCTGTTCATCACGAACGGTGCCGAGGCAGATATTTTTTCGGTGTTTACGAATCACGATAAGTCGGCTGGACATCGAGGCGTTACGGCGGTCGTAATCGAGAAGGGCACGCCGGGGTTCACCATTAATCCGCAGCACGGTAAGATGGGCATGAAGGGCTGTGCGACGGCCGAATTGGTGTTCGACAACTGCAGAATTCCAGTTTCGAATCGGCTTGGCGAAGAGGGCGAGGGCTACAAGCTCGCTTTGAAAATCCTCGATTCGAGCCGGATTATGATTGCTGCACAGTGTCTGGGCTTGGCAAAGGGCGCGCTGGACGCGGCCCTGTCATATTCGAAGCAGCGGGTAACGTTTGGCAAAGTGATCGCAACACGGCAAGCGATTCAGTTCATGCTTGCGGACATGGCGGTCGAGCTCGACGCGGCACGGCTCCTTACCTGGCGGGCTGCGGCCTTGTACGACGAGGGGCTTGCCCACGGCAAGGAGTCGGCGATGGCAAAGCTGTACGCATCGGAGGCTGCGGGTCGTATCGCAAGCAAGGCACTGCAGATTCACGGCGGGGTCGGCTACTTCAAGCCTTCAGCGGTTGAGCGCATATATCGCGATCAACGTGTAACCGAGATTTACGAGGGGACGTCTGAGATTCAGCGGCTCGTGATCTCGAGGTCGCTGATCGGGGACCTCTAAATACCGTAGGCACATTTTCGTTAGGACACGTGTGTTTATTTTTTACAGCGAGATTTTCAGGGGTAGTGAGTTTGGTGGCGATTGGACCTCACTACTCAAATCCTACATCCAAATCCAGCGTTCATTGGGCGCGCTCTCAGTAGCTTCGTAGTAAATGGCCGGTCTGACCCTGCTGTCAAGCGAATGAAGATATGCCGAGCCCACCATTCGATACTCGCGCTGTCCGCTGGGATCTTTGTCGGCGTCGATGATTTTCAAAACCGTGGACCAGCCGACAGATTATCCGGTTTTCCTCACAGCAGATTCAACAACTCGGTAAATACCCAGAGTCGCAGTGCCAATACAGCTACCGATCGGCTCGATCGACCGTTCGCCGCTCAACTCACCTCCACAGATGTTGTCGACTACTGTGACCAGATCATTTTCTGATATTTCGGGGATGGCATATTCTCTGAGCATCACGGGACTCTATTACAAACACCGTCAGACGGGAATTAAGTGAGATTCAGACCCGTTGTGGCTCAAGTGTGAAGCCGATGCAATCGGGGGTGTATTCGGTTAGGCGTTTGGCTGCGACCTGGACGGCTTCGGGATTGGCGTCAACGAGGACGAAGCGACGGTCGTTTTTGGCTGCGGCGACTCCGGTAGTGCCTGATCCGGCAAAGAAATCCAACACCAGATCGCCAGGATTCGAGTGCACCTTCACGATGCGTTCGAGAATCGCCAGCGGCTTCTGGGTCGGGTAGCCGGTGCGTTCTTTACCGTTCGTGGGGACGATCGTTTGCCACCAGACATCAGTTGGTATCTTACCGCGAGCGGCTTTTTCCTTTCCGACTAACGAAGGCGCCATGTAGGGGATTCGATCGATGGTGTCGGCGTTGAAGGTGTAGTTCTTAGGGTCGGCTGTGTACCAGAATATCGTGTCGTGCTTGGCGGGCCATTTTCGTTTTGAGCGACCGCCGTAGTCGTACGACCAGATGATTTCGTTCATGAACGAGTCACGACCGAAGATTCTATCCAAGAGAATTTTGCAGTAGTGCGATTCACGCTGGTCGACGTGCAAGAACAGCGAGCCGTCGGTGGTCAGGACGCGCAAGACTTCTTCGATACGTGGTGCGAGAAATCCGATGTAATCGTCGAACGAATCGAGGTATGACTTGCTAACGCCTTTTTCGGTGCGGTACCGGTTTCCACCGAAGCCTGTGCGATCACCGGCGTCGTCGCGAACAGTTTTCAGACTCGTCATCTGCTGCTTGGTCCCGGTGTTGAACGGTGGATCGATGTAGATGAGGCTCACCGATTCGTCGGGAATCCCCTGAAGGAATTTGAGATTGTCGGCGAGGTTTATCGAGTTAGGGATCATTCTTGGGGCCTCACTTCGAATGTCGGCGATTTTCGGGTTGCTTGAGGTGGGCACGGCTGCCCTTTTTACGTGACCTGAAAAGGGCAGCCGCTGTGAACCCTAAAGTCTCGACTATTTGACTGAACTTGTGCGGAACCTTGCCACGGTTTAATCGTATTTCCACATGTGTCGCAAACGTTCATGTTGACTAAATCCCAAATGAACCAAACCGCAATAATTGCGACGAATATCAATACAGCGGTCAACGGATCAAATAGCACCCGAACAACAAGTGATACGAACATTATGAGAGGAAGGACAACGATCCAACTCTTCAATAATGTTGAAAACATCACGGCGAGCCTAAATGACCTCACCACCCTAAAGCAAACGGAACCTTCCTACGTAAACACTTGCTCACCTCCATAGTGGTGATTACAGTAGTCTACTGTGTGTGATATTTCACAAACGGTAGCCGCGAACGCGTGCGTGATAGCCAGAGTGATATCGATTGCATGCAACTCGATTTTGAGTCCTTGTTTATAGGGATTTGGACTAGATGATCTACAACGTTGCGGGGCTGCTTACCGGGAAACTCGGTGATAGTCAGCAGCATGAGATAGAAAACGAACGGTTCGTCATTGGCGATCGGTCGATAAAAGAGATCAGTGGTCCGGTTCGTTTGATGAGAACCGATCGTACTGTGCTAGTGAGTGCTGATATTGAAGCTGTAACGCAGGATTCGTGTTCCAGATGCCTTGAACCGGCGGTTGTGAACGTGAGCGTTACGATGGAAGAGGAATTCTCTCCGATAAACGCCAATCTGATGGGCACGGAAAAATCCGGCCAAAATGTTCACGAAAACGATGATTACTACGATGCGGCGCTTGTCGTTGATGAGCAAAATTTCTTAGATCTAACTGAAGGGCTCGGTCAGGCTCTTCTCAGCGCGCTTCCAATTGCCCCTATTTGCAAAGACGATTGCCTTGGAATTTGCCCCATTTGCACAGTAAATCGCAATATAATTCAGTGTTCGTGCTCCAAAAGTTCGGTGGACCCGCGTTGGGCGGGGCTTGCAGGACTGTTGGAAAAAGGCGCAGAATCCGCAGATTGATTGGGCAGAGGCTCACCAGATAACAGATATGCCACCACTTCCAAAGAAAAAACATACTCGAGCTCGCAAGGGCGGACGAAACGCACACAACGCTATTAAGTTGCCAGCGTCTTCAGTTTGCCCGTGTTCACGGCAGGAACGAATCCAGCCGCACATTGCATGCCCGGAGTGTGGAAACTTCAAGGGTCGCACGATGCCAGGCAACTGGCCTCAGGTGAACCTACTCGAACAGGTAGCGCCAATTGCGGTAGCAGCCTCTTCAGACGAGTCAGATTCCTAGTTACTGCGCAAGCAGGAGAGTTACTCCGGTATGATCACCCAGGCAGCTTCGAAAATTGCGTTCTTATTCCCAGGCCAGGGCTCCCAAGCCGTTGGTATGGGCAAGGACCTTTATCTGAATTCAGTCGCAGCACGTGAAGTGTTCGACGAAATCGATGACACGCTGGGTCGTAAGCTTTCGACCATGATGTTCGAGGGTCCTGACGAAGAGCTTCGTCAGACCGAGAACACTCAGCCCGCCATCATGGCAACTTCAATTGCCACGTGGCGAGCGATGGAAGAGGCGACGGGGGTCTTGCAGATTCCCAACGCTGCAGCGGGTCATTCACTGGGTGAGTATTCCGCACTTGCAGTTTCGGGTGTGCTTAGCGTTACCGACGCTGTAAAACTGGTTCTAGAGCGTGGTCGGCTTATGCAGGGTGCCTGTGAAGAGCGACCGGGCGGTATGGCCGCACTGATTGGTCTGGATGAAGTAACCGCCGAAGAGATATGTCGAGAGTCTGGCGCACAAATATCGACTATCAACACCGAGCAGCAGATTATTCTCGCCGGTGACCACCGCAGCCTCGCAATGGCAATCGATATCGCCAGCGCTCGAGGCGCCAAGAAGGCCATTCCGCTACAGGTTGGCGGAGCTTTCCACTCAGGTTTGATGAGCCCGGCTCAGAGCGGCCTGAACGATATGATCGATTCCCTAACGTTCCACGATCCGCTTGTTCCGCTTGTGGGTAACGTAACTGCCAAATCTCTAGGTACTGCCGAGGAAGTTCGTGAAGAGCTTCGATTGCAGCTGACTTCGTGCGTGCAGTGGAACAACACCGTGAAGTTCATGCTGAACGACGGAATTACGAGCTTCTATGAGATCGGCCACGGACGAATTCTTTCCGGAATGGTAAAGAAGATCGACCGTAGCGCGAGCATTGCCAACATTGGCGACTTCGCATCAGTACTTAAGTACGCCACTGCTTCGGCTTCATAGGTTTTTTCGCACCGTCTTTCTTGACCCAATTTTCGAGTAAGTAACCAGCCCTTCGGGTCAATTCACCGTGTCTTCTGCCGATTCAAAGTACGCTCCCCAGGACCCCGACCGTTTAGACGAACTGGTCGATGGTGATCTCGTTGGTGAGAGCGATCCACCGATCCGCGGCGGCCGTACCGGTTCCCGCGCCGCCGCTGTGCAGGCGCTCTATGAGTCCGATTCCTCCGGACACCCGGCCGTCGCAACTATCAACCGTCTCGCCGCTGAGCGAGAGTTTACTGACGACGGCCTTGATTTTGCAACGCGTCTGGTGCGAGTGTGTGAAGAACAGCGAATTGAGCTGGATTCACGCATCGCCAAGATAGCGTCTCACTACCCTACCGATCAGATGCCGCTCGTAGAACGCAACGTTTTACGGGTTGCGATAGCCGAGTTGGAGATGGAAGACGCAGCTCCTCAAAACGTAGTGGCGAACGAAGCGGTGGAATTGGCCCGATTATTCGGGTCGGATTCGTCGCCAAAATTCGTGAACGGAGTGCTTGGTGCTCTGCTAGCATAGGTTGCCGTCCGACCATGCGAGTGGGCGGGCATGATTTGAAAAATACAAGTTCGAGCGGGGCGGCCGTCTCGCCAGACCTCCCGGGGGTTGAAGTACATGGCCAGTGTGTTGGATCGAGTCCGCGATATTGCGGCCGACAAGCTTAGTTGGGATGCCTCAGATATTTCGGCAGGATCATCTTTTACCGAGGATCTAAACGCCGACTCTCTCGACGTTGTCGAGCTGATCATGGCAATTGAAGAGGAATTTGGTACAGATGACCAGCCTCTAGAGATCTCAGATGAGCACGCCGAGAATATCAAGACCGTTCAGGATGCAGTAACGTACCTGTCCGATCGCGGTATTACCGACTAGTCGTTCTGGTTCTTTATAGGACAATTCGCGAATGCGAGGCGTCCGTACAAAAACCGCATTCGTTCTCATCATCTTGTAGTTGAGAGCGGTGCGGTTTTTCGCGTCTGGTGTGCCAGATCCTTCTCAGTGTCGAATGCCTTGCCATTCTCACCCTATGACGATCTGACTTGGGAGACCTGATCGATGACAGTTAGGGCTGATCTGAATAAAATCTTCGGACGAGAAGCCACCCAAAGCGAACTCGCCTCCGCTTTGGATGGCTCCTTTGACGGGAGCGGCGGGCTTGTGATGCTTGTTAACGAACCCGGGATCGGAAAGACTCGTCTTGCACAAAAACTGCTGTCTACAGCTGGTGGTGGGAAAATATTGATGGTGCGTGGTACAGCGCGTCATGCACCTGCACTGGAGCTACTGGTCGACAAAACCGGTGATGTGGTTTTGGCTCTCGGAGGCAATCAATCATTTGCCCCGTGATGCACCTCCGGTGCTCGAACCCATCTCACTACTCAGGCAAGAAATGGGTTTCGAGTACATCTCTCTGATTTTCTCGTTAGACGCGGGATCACACGCGTCGCGAACGGTCATGCTCGCGGCGGGTGTGAGCTTAATAGCGAACATAGATACCGATGCTGCCTACTGTCAGCTCTTTCCCGCAGGGGGAAGGTCGCGGCATATGTTGTGTGATAACTTGAGGAACAACTACCCACGTCCGTTTCTGGACTTTGCTTCCCTCTGAACCGCTAAACGTTGACTACTGGCGATACCCGACCTTCCTGGACTTCGATTGAAGAAATCGGTGATGTGGTACGTTCGTGTACAAAATGCGCCCTCCATAAAGGTCGTGTCAACGCTGTTCCGGGGAGTGGCTCTGCCAACGCCAGGATTCTTATCATTGGCGAAGGGCCAGGGTTCAACGAAGACCAGCAGGGATTGCCATTTATCGGGCGTTCTGGCAAGTTGCTCGATGAGTTGCTGGCCACGGTGCCTATCGTCCGCGGCGACGTGTTTATTACGAACGTGGTGAAGTGCCGCCCACCTGACAATCGTGATCCATTGCCCGACGAAGTCATCGCATGTCGCCCTTATTTGAAGCGACAAATGGAGCTGTTAGACCCTAGAGTGATAGTGACACTTGGCAGGCATTCGCTTCTCAGGTTCTATCCCGAAGGGAAAATATCTAAGGACCACGGCAAGATTCTGCGCTGGGAAGGGCGAATACTATTCCCCCTCTATCATCCGGCTGCGGGCCTGAGAAACCCTGCGATAAAAAAACAACTACAAGAAGACGTGCTTCGACTCACTGAAGCCGTGCGAGAGTCAATTCGACTGTCGGCCCCGGCACCACAGACCCCCCAACCAAGCACATAAGTATCCGAACCTCAAATCGCTGAGCAGCCAACTCCGCCAATAGCTGAAGTCCCAGAAACTCCCGAGGCTGAAGCGCAAATATCTGAACACAATTTACGAACGAAACAACAGAAAAAGGAGATCGCCAGTTGGGAATGTTCTAAGCGCTGCGCAAAATAACTCGAGAATTTGTTGCCTGAAAACCAGGTCGGCGACTCGCGCGTAGTGCCCCCGTAACGTTCACGCTGGCATCATTTCAAACGTATGACAACAAAGACTAACGACGCACCATGGGTTCGCGTCGTACCGCTTGGCGGTCTCGGTGAGATCGGCAAGAACATGATGGTTCTCGAGACCGTCGACGATATCGTAGTGATCGACGCCGGAGTGCTGTTCCCCGAATGGAACATGCCCGGAATCGACGTGGTTATTCCGGATATGGACTATCTGGACGAGAACGCCGATCGAGTGCGAGCGCTGCTCATCACACACGGTCACGAAGACCATATCGGAGCCGTCCCGCACTTCCTGAAGCGGGTTAACGTGCCCGTTTACGCACCGGCGATGGCCGAAGCGCTGATTCAAGAAAAGCTACGACAAGCTCGCATGCGCGAACACTCTGAGGTACGGATTGTTCACCCTGGTGAGCAGCATGAGATTGGCGATCTGAAGATCGAGTGGTTCGCACAGTGCCACTCGGTGCCGGATTCAACAGGAATCGCAATCGACACGCCGGCAGGAGTGGTAATTCACACCGGTGACTTCAAGATCGACAATGCACCTGTTATCGGCAATCCAACGGATCTGGGTGTGCTTGCAGACATTTGCCAGGACGGCGCGCTGCTGTTGATGGCGGATTCGACTTATGCAGAGGAAGAGGGCTATTCGCCTTCGGATCGCGAGGTTGTCGATAACCTGCCCAACCTGATTGGCGCAGCGAAAGATCGCGTCATAATTTCTAGCTTTGCATCGCAGATCGCACGAATTCAGATCGTCGCCGACGCCTGTGTGAAGCACAACCGCAAACTGTGCGTACTGGGTCGCAGCATGATCAACAACACCAAGATCGGGCGTGAACTTGGGCATCTGGACATTCCAGGTGACTTGATCGTCACGGCGGCCGAAGCCAAGAGCCTGCCCGACGATAAGGTTTTGATACTCACGACGGGTAGCCAGGGCGAGCCGCAATCGGGTCTGGTTCGCATGTCTCGCAACGACCATCGCGACATCACGATTCAGGACAACGACACGATCATCATGTCGGCGAGCACGATTCCGGGTAACGAGGTGCCGGTCAACGAGTCGATCAACGATCTCGTTCGGCTCGGCGCTCGAGTGATCACGAATCACGAAACCCGAACGCACGTACCGGGTCACGCTCGCAAGGAAGAGCTGCGAATGCTGCTGAACGCCACACGGCCGAAGTACTTCGTTCCGGTGCA
Organism: Dehalococcoidia bacterium; assembly: GCA_029936155.1. Lineage (GTDB taxonomy): Bacteria > Chloroflexota > Dehalococcoidia > Lucifugimonadales > Lucifugimonadaceae > Lucifugimonas. The sequence continues at coordinate 36,201 of JAPYUK010000002.1, forward strand.
CGGCGAATATCGAATGCTCAAGGCCCATATCGATCTGGCAATTTCGACAGGCGTTAAAGAAGAAAACGCCTTCCTGCTGATCGACGGCGACGTGCTTGAATTGGACCCTGACTCGGGTGAAGTAGTTGATCGCATCGAGGCCGGGCACATATTTGTGCACGGGCTTGGCATCTGGAACGAATCGGGCAACGTGGTTGTCGAGCGTCGATCGCTGCAGCACAACGGAGTCGTCTCGGTGGCCTTCTCACGAGACACTGTCGATGGATCGCTGGTTGGCAAGCCAAAAATCGTCTCAGTCGGGTTCGTTCACACAGAGGACTCGGAAGAGCTTTTACGCGAAGCTGAGGACGCACTGTCGCCCATCCTTGACCAGCATTTGAAGAAAGCAATAGAGTGGGGCGAGTTGGAAGGCATCGTACGAAACACAGTTGGAAGTTTCCTGGGTCGCCGAACTAAGAGGCGCCCGCTGATAATCACAAGCGCAATTGACGTCTAAAGCCAAACCAAAAGAAACCGGCGGGAACATCGCCGTGAAAGCAGGTCGATCGCTCGGCTCGCTGATGAAGCTTGTGGGTCGGCTTTTGGTCGCGGCTCCGGCGCAATTCTGGTTTGTGGTTGCGATAGCGGTGATTGCCGCGGTTGCGTACTTCTTTTTCCGCAACGCCACCGGAAAGCTAGTTGGCTTCTCGGCGGTTCCGATAGGGATGTGGCTGGTAGCCACGCTATTCCTCGTTGCGTTCAACAGGACCCAGCTGTCCAAGCGATGGCGTTGGATTGTTTCATCGCTGTCGCTATCGCTCGCAATTTCGGGTGGACTCGGGATTTTCTACGCCCCGCTGGCTTCGTTTACCGGCGAGACCTTTGGTGGCGACGTCGGCACGGCGATTTCACGAGCACCGCTGGAATGGGATCGATTCGATGTAGGTATCTCTGAGTACGCAATCGCCTGGGTGCGGGTTGTTGCTCTGGCAGTGATTGCATTTGCTGTGGCATCGCCGGAGAGGGTCCAGAGAACTGGAGCAGGGGTCGCTTCGGCGACCATATTGGTATTTGCTGCATTAGCCAGTGGTGCGCAATCGCTGTGGGGCGGTATTGGTGAATGGCGAGATGAGCGGGCGAAGGCGAAAGCTCGATACGCTGCTGACAACGCCGAGTACGAGGCTGATCAGGCGACACAGGTGGCCGAGGCACAGGTAGCGGTCGAGGCTTCTGGCAAATCCGCTGACGCTGTGACCGCCGCTCAGGATGACTCGGCTGCGACCGCGGTCGTCGACCAGCCGATTGTCTCTAATGATTCAGAAGAGGCTCTCGCTCCCATAGGCGTCGCTTACCCAACCGACAGCGAAGTAGAGGAAGCGGAAGAGGCCGATGCGCCACTACCCGACTATTCGGCCGCTCACAAATACCTGTGGCATCTGCCGAACTACGAGATGCTGGCAATCGCCAAACCGGGTGGAATCACAGACGACGAGGTGGCATCGACCAGCAGACGAGTTGAGGAATCGCTGAGCCAGTTTGGGATCGACGTGAGTGTCGACCAGGTGCGGCAGGGTCCAACCGTGACCATGTACGGACTCAGCCCGGGCTGGAAGGGTCGATCTGAAGAGAACACCGGTCAGCGGGTTCGGGTCGACACGATTCTCAATCGTGAGAAAGATATTGCGCTGGCGCTTGCGTCGCCTAATTTGCGTTTCGAAGCGCCGGTTCCGGGTGAATCGGTGGTCGGAATCGAGGTTCCGAACTCGCACCCGACCGAGGTGACACTGCGGTCGGTGATGGACACGCCGGAATGGAACGCGTTCAAAGCGACAGCTGCACTGCCCGTTCCGCTGGGACTTGGGACCGGCGGTGATCCTGTGATGGCCGATCTGGCCCGAATGCCTCACACGCTTGTGGCGGGGTCGACCGGATCAGGTAAAAGCGTTTGCATAAACGCGATTATCACCGGATTGATCATGACGAAGACACCGCTCGAACTGCGGCTGATCATGATCGACCCGAAGCGGGTAGAGCTGACGCCGTACCAGGGTATTCCGCATCTCTATCACCCAGTAATTGTCGAAGCCGACAGGGCTGTGATAGTTCTGAAATCGCTGGTCGACGAGATGATGGGCCGGTTCCGCATGCTGGAACAGGCTGGTGTGAAGAACATCGCTTCGTACAACGAAACAGTGTCTGAGAAGATGCCGTATCTGGTTATTCTCGTTGACGAGTTGGCGGACCTGATGCTGACTTCGGCTGGAGAAGTTGAACGCTTGTTGGTTCGATTGGCACAGTTGGGTCGGGCTACGGGCGTTCATCTTGTTGTGGCAACCCAGAGGCCGTCGGTAGACGTCGTTACGGGGTTGATCAAAGCGAACTTCCCGAGCCGTATTTCGTTTGCCGTGATGTCGCAGATCGACTCGCGAACGATTCTCGATTCGGTCGGCGCAGAGAAGCTGCTCGGTCGGGGGGACATGCTTTATATGCCGATCGACAAGCCCAAGCCATCTCGGGTACAGGGTGCTTTCCTGAACGATCACGAGATCGAGGGCGTTGTGAGTGCGTGGCAGAACATAGTTGCGCCGCGATTACCAGAGCTCGTGGTGTCATTTGACGACGCCGGGGCCGAGAACGGCACTACTTCGAGCGCGGTAGATGGCGATTCACTGTTCGACCAAGCTGTGAGCCTCACGCAGTCGCAGAAGACGCTTTCTGTGTCACTGTTGCAAAGGCGTTTGCGGATCGGGTATCCACGTGCGGCTCGACTGATGGATGAGCTTGAGGATGAAGGTGTTGTGGGTGCCGGAGAGCCCGGAAAGCCGCGTCCCGTTCTTTGAGGGCGCCGCAGTGCTTGAGTATTTCTCGTGGAGTCACGGTCCAGGCAGTCAATCACTTAGCAGACGCCTCAAGCGGCCAATGTACGACAACCTTGGGCGCGGTCCACATTTGCTGGTTAGAGACGGCGAGGCCTACTACACAGTGTGGGATGGTGCGATCGAAAAGCACATCGACGTAATCCAAGAGACCAAACCGTCACTTGCGGATGTCGAAGACTAAGTGCAGACGGTTCAGTGGATTTTTGCACTCGGGATCATCAGCGAAATCTCTGTGCAAAATCAGGGATTTACGGTTGACGAACATCTATCGAGAACACGTGAAGAGACGACGTACGACGATATTGTCTGGGGTGTTCCGCTGATGTTGCCATTTGAGATGGCGGCTTTTGGAATCGGCTTCGACGAGAAACGGCAGTTTACTGCCTTCGTCATTGTTCACAATAGCACTGCCTCCGCTGAGACGAATGCCAAAAGGCTCTGGTGAAGCGATTTGACGCTGTGAAGCCCCTGTACACCGACAGTTTGTACGATCTGTATGAACTGTAACTACAGATCTTTGACCGGTTCTTGATAGCCCGTGCTTATTTCGAAAATCCACCACCATTCTGGGTGTGGGGTGTGCCAAACACCGTTCTGATGCACGAGTAGGTTGCTGTGACCGTTAGCAGGTGAGTGATGTTCGTTCTCAGCAGTCGAAGTCGGTTCGTGGGCTTAGAATGTATACAGGTGGCTTCTAATTCTCGGCCTGCCGACGATTTCAGGAGATGAACGCGCCAACGTGTCAGATGTAACTCCACTATTTCCAGATGACCAGCCGGTGAACGGCAGGTCGAAGCACGACCAGTCGGCAGACGATGAGTCGCCGAAAGAACTCGCGCCTATCGATCTGGATCAGCCGCGTCAGATCTGCCTGTCGTGTGGGGCGAATCTGTCGGATTCGTCGAAGTATCGCCGGGTGAGAATGTGCCCTACTTGCGGATATCACTACACAATCTCGGCACGGCGTCGCATCGCAGCGATTGCAGACGAGGGGTCGTTCAAAGAGACGAGCAAGTGGATACAGTCGCTCGATCCGCTGGAGTTTTCACCTCGAATTTCGTACCGGGTGAGACTGCTGCAAGACCAGACCCGCACGGGTCTTTCCGAAGCGGCTATAACGGGAACGTGCTCTATCGGTGGCACGCCGGTTGTGATCATCGTTCTGGACTCGAGTTTTCTTGGCGGATCAATGGGCGTGGTCGTTGGCGAAAAAGTAACGCTGGCGCTGGAGCTTGCGGCCCGTAAGAAGGTGCCGTGCGTCGCAATGGTTACTTCGGGTGGCGCTCGGATTCAGGAGGGCGTGCTTTCGCTGATGCAGATGGCGAAGACGACTTTGGCCGCTCGCACACTACGGGATAAGGGGCAGGTTTTTATCGTTTCGCTCAGCAACCCGTCGACAGGACAGGTGTTGGGCAGCTTCGCGTCGATGGCTGACATTATTTTTGCAGAGCCGGGATCGCACATTGGCTTCGCCCCGCTCGCGGATTTGCGAGAGATAGAGGGCAAGCGAGTCGATACCGAGCACACCGCCGAGGCCTATCTTGAACGAGGGCACGTCGATGCCATCATTGAACGGGATCATCTAAAGCACGAGCTGGCGTCGGTGCTCGATCTAATATCGCCAGAGTTCCGGCTGACATCGTCTCGCAAGATCAACACCGACAGCATGGCGATTCGACCACGTGAGGCGTGGGAGATGGTCAAGCTGGCACGCCACCCAGATCGACCCAGAGCTCGGTTCTATATCGACAACGTGTTTGCAAATTTCTTCGAACTGCACGGCGATCGTGTTTACACCGATGACCCATCGGTGATCATCGGGCTGGCGCGCCTTGGCGGGCAGAGCGTAATGATCCTGGCGCAGCAGAAATCTCACCCTACCGAAAACGACAGCAGCTCAAATGGAGTCCAGACAGGTGAAATCACACCCGGAGGGTTCCGCAAGGCGCGGCGTGGGGTGATTCTTGCCGAGACGTTCAAAATACCTGTTGTGTCTATCGTGGATTCGCCGGGTCCCCGACTTGGCATCGATATGGAGCAACGAGGGTTGGCCAGCGCTATTGCTAGGATGATCGACCAGATGGGTCGGGCGAAGATACCGACACTGTCGATTTTGATCGGTGAGGGTGGGTCGGAAGCAGCTCTCGCGTTTGGACTTACCGACCGAGTGTTAATGCTCGAAAACGCTATCTATACGCCGATAGCTCCCGAGCGAGGTGCGCAGTCGGAGATGAGCGACCCGGGGAAGGCTTCGGACATTGCTCGTGCTCTAAAGCTGACATCTATGGATTGTGTCGATATGGAAATTGTGGACGACATCGTCCCCGAGCCGGAGCAGGGTGCGCATGGGTCGCCTGATGAAGCGGCACGGCTGCTGAAGCGGGCTTTGATGCGTGAGCTTTCGAACCTAGCTGGCAGCAATACTAAAACGTTGGTACGGAGGCGCCAAAAGAAGTTCAGGAAGGTCGGCGAGTACGGTAGCCGATTCCGGGCCGCGCTACGTCGTGAGACCAAGGCGTGGCAGGTGGGTCTGGCTGCTGGTGTGAAGGCTTTCCGTAAGGCGGGAGAAGCAGATAGCGGGCCGGAGTTTGTTGACGATTTCGATGACGGGATCGACTCGCCGTCGTCTTAAGGTTGTTCAGCCTCGCTCCCGATGGGAGGTGGTTTCAGGCTACAGTGGAGGAATTTCACAGATTTATCTGCCACCCCGGTCAACACCTGCCTCAGATTTCTCGACTCCGAATCCTCCACTCAGCACGCGGTAGTGGTGCTAACTAACGGTCCAGAACATACTTTTTGATTGCTAGTGTGGCACCGTTATGGTCGATATTGTGGGTTGTTGCGAATGCGAGTTCGAGTAGCTCGGTGGGGGCAGCGCCCATAGCGATTGGCAGGCCTGCGACCTTGAACATTGGCACGTCGTTCCAGCCGTCGCCGATCACCATGAGATCTTCAACTTCGATTCCGATATTGCTGGCGAACTCGGCGGCTCCGTAGGCCTTGTCGACTCCGGCGACTGTGCAGTCGATGTACCACTTGTCGACGTTGTCGTTCGAGGCGCTGGCCACTAGGGTGTCGGACTTGAGGCGCTCCTCCCAATGCATCGTCTCCGATTCGTTCGGAAACTCACCCATGATCACTGTGATGTCCCATTCTGTGATGTTTTTCGGGAGCGGAACAAGCCGTCCGGCATCGCACACAAGCACCCAACTGGCTATTGATTCCAGAATGCTCACAGCGTGCATTGCATCTGCCTTGGTAAATGTGCGGCGAATGGTCGCACAACCGGTGAGCGGGTCAATCAAAGATGCCCCATTGTCGGCAACCTGCAATGTCGTTAGACCAAACAGTCGGGCGTAGTGGTAGACATCGTCCTGAGGCGATGGCAACCGGAATGATTTTCGATGCCGCAGCGATGGCGGCCTTAACTGCGTTGGACGGCTGGTTGCTTTTGGGCAACACTGTTCCGTCGAGGTCGATCAACAGCCCTTTTGGGCGGCGAAATGTTGGATTGACGGCTTTAGTCAAGCACCTGAACCGGATTTTCTAGGGTTTCGCCATTCAGCGCGCGCCGGGCGTTTTCGAACGAGAATACCAGCGCCCTATCGACCCGCTCCTCGGACGATCCGGCCAAGTGCGGGGTGAGAACAACGTTATCCATCTTCATAAGTGGCGTGTCGAGGGGTGTTGGCTCGATTTCGGTTACATCAAGACCTGCACCAAGAATCTCTCCGGCATTGAGAGCTTCGATAAGCTCTGCTTCGTTTTGAACTGGGCCCCGGCAAGTGTTGATGAATATCGCATCAGGCTTCATGGCAGCGAACTCTCGGCGACCCATCAGACCTGTTGTTGATAATGAGAGCGGCACGTGGACGGTGACGATGTCGGAGCGATCGAGAAGCTCGTCCATCGAGACTCGTGTCACGTTGAGTTCTCGCTGTGTTTCGGCGGGGAATTCACGGACGTCGGTGTAGAGCGTAGTAGTCTCGAACCCTTGTAGCATTTTGGCGACCCAGGTTCCGATATTGCCGAGTCCGATGATGCCGACGGTCCGGCCGGATAGTTCGTAGACTTTGCCAAATTCACCGGATTTAGCAGGTTGTTGCCAGGTCCCGCCTTTTACGCCGTCGATTCCCTGGGGCAGGCGCTTGTAGACCATCATCATCATACCGATTGCGTGCTCGGCGACGGACCGGGCTATGGCTGGTGAGTTGTTACATACTTCGATACCGAGTTCCCGAATTGCGGGCACGTCTAGCCTGTCGAATCCTGCGCTCATGACTTGGAGCAGCTTCATTTTGGGCATTTTCTCTAGCATCTCTGTGGTGATCGAAAGGCCGTTTGTAATTACGGCTACCGCATCGACAAGTGCTTCCGCCTGTTCCGCCTCAGGTGCATTGGGGCTCACAACTCCCCAGTCGAGATCATCGGGACCCAGCTGGAGGGCACGAACCGTACGAGCGCCATCGTGTTCACCGTAGTAGATAACGCTGTGTCCCATTTTCTAACTCCACTCGCTATTCATCCGTTCTCTGACCGAACTCGGATATCGCCGTAAAAATTTTCTTCGATAGTGCCGCACCGGCACTATCGAATCCAGAGCGGTCAAGATAACCCATTTCCGATCATAAATCTGGTAATGCCGGCAAAATAAAATCACCCAAATCTAACAATTACAGAGGCCATATCAAGACGGCGATTAGTGCGATAATTGGTACAAATGTATCGCCTGAGCTGTCCGGAAATTATTCTACTGACCAAGGACGAGAGCGGTGTGTATTGATGACCAAGATCAGGGTATTCGGAGTAATTTCGGTGTCCGACATTTCGAACGCCAATAACACGCTGCCTCGATCAGTTCGTGGTGGGCTCTAGTCATCAGCAGCAACGTCTCAACAACACAGGCCGCCGTCTCGGACAACAAGACTGAGAACCAGCCAACTCGATTCGCCCAGATGCTGGCGATTGCTATTGGCAGTGGCGCACTTTTTCTCGGCGCTCTAGATTTTTCGATTAACGTCAATCTGCCTCGCTTCCGCGCCGACCTTGGCGAGACGCTTATTAGTGTTCAGCTGATCATCATCATGTACCACGGGGCACGCAGTGGCACGGGTTTTGTCGCAGGCGGAATTGCCGATAGATTTGGCATCAAGTGGCCACTGGCAGTAGGGATTGTGCTCTATACGGTTGCTGTTGGATTCATTTCGCTACAGGACTCCTTGACGCCGATCGTCGCTCTGCGGATTCCACAGGGCATCGGGGTGGCGATACTGTTCACGCTTGGGCCTGCACTGGTTGCTCGTGCATTTGGGCCTTCTCGACGAGGAGCAGCACTCGGAGTCACGCTGGCAGCGATGGGTGCCGGGACATTCGCTGGCACGCTGGGCGGAGGGATTCTGGGTCAGGAGATCGGCTGGCAGGCTATTTTTTGGGCTCGGATCCCGATTGGGCTGACGTTGCTGGCTGCAACTGTAATCTGGCTAAATGGCGGTCTGGCGAAAGCCGTAACCGGTCGAGCCGGAAACAGATTCGACTTGCCAGGATCGGTAGTTCTGTTTTCTACCCTGTTCATATTCGTTCTGGCGTTGTCGTTCGCGAGGGTCGAGGGTTGGTTGGATCCGCTACCGATCGCCCTGTTCGGCGTGACGATTGCGCTTGGGTTCTTGTTTACGAAAGGCAAGCAATCGGGCAGATTCACGATTTTTCCGTCGGGCCTGACGAAATTCAGCGGGTTCAAGTCGGGTGCGACATCAAATCTGCTGCTATCGATGTCGACGTTTGTGATGTGGTTTCTCTTCCCGTTCTACGTTGCTGATGTGATGGGTCGTAGTGACCTGACTCTCGGAGCGTTGCTGGCGCTCATGGCAGGCTTTAATTTCGCTGGATCTGCACTGGCCGGGTGGTTCGCGGATCGCATGGGTGACAGACCAGTTACTTTCATTGGCGCCATTGTTACCGCTGTTGGGCTGGTTCTTGCGGGTGCGGCGGGGTCTTCGCCGTCGATGTTGTCTGTCGTTATCGCTACGGCGGTAGTTGGGTTCGGCTTTGGTATTCACCAGGCTGCAGTCTATGCGCTGACGCTTCGTGGAGTGCCAAATGAACACACAGGAGCTACTTCGGCTGCGCTTACCGTATCTCAGACGCTTGGGACTATGCTTTCGATAGCTTTGATGACATCGATACTGAGCTGGCAACAGTCGTCGAATGGCGCAACGTTCGTCGAGGCGTATCGCTTCACGTATTTCATCGCGGCTGGCGTTGCGTTGCTATCGGGATTGATACTGCTGAAGCTCCGACGCAGTAAGGCGTAAGCGGACGTTAATTCCAGCTAAAACGTAGTGCAGAAACAAACTCACCTAACTCTCATACGATACTGCATGTTATCCTTCCGCCAAATTGCAATAATGGTTCAAGGTTCCAGTGCCTAGAATGCCGGTTCTTGAACTGAAACACCCTTACCCAGCGCGTAGGTATTCTCTTCGTTTTCGGGGGATTTATATGTCGATACGGTCACGATTAATATTAGTGTTTGCCGGTGCGTTCATTCTGAGCACCGTTCTGGCGGCCTGTAGCGATAGACCAACTACGGTACAAATCGTTGAGACCACTAAGGCGCAAAACAAGCTTGACAATGCTCAGGCGACTCGACAGGCAGTGATAGATGCCGGTGGTGACCCAGACGAACAGGTGCAGGTTAAGATTGATTCCGATAGCGCGGCTGCAAAGGCAATAGGAGAACAAAACGCAAAGGCTACTGCACAGGCTGAGAAAGGGATTATTTCCAAAGGTGTAGGGTCTGCAATCGGTACGGAATCTGAAGGTGCTGCCTTCGAGGTTGAAGTACCCGACACCCCCGCTGAGAGCGGTACGATTGTCGTCGAAATTGAGGTGTTCGGTGCCGAGGGTACAAAGTTTGTACCTGATATCGTAAAGATCACTGTTGGATCGACTGTGAAATGGACGAACGCCCGAAAAGCAGCGAGTAGCTCGCAGGCACACCCTGGCCAGGCCGAAGAGTGGGATTCGAAGGCGATGTTCAAGGGAACGTTTGACAAGGAGCCCGCTAGCTTCGAGCACACGTTCACGACTGAGGGTTGCTTCACTTACCAGTCACGGTTCTCCGGTGACACGAACACTGGTGCGGTATGTGTGGTAGCTGAATAGGGTTCACTGGCTCGTTACGAAATAAGCAAATTACAAGGCCGCTCTGTTTGAGCGGCCTTGTCGCGTCTTGGACCCTTCGACCCATTCGACTGGCTCAGGATGGGCAGGGCTCAAGATGTTGGTCTTTCGAAGTGATTCGGGAGGGAGGGCATTCGGTTGTCTGCTGGCTGGTGCATGTATTCGTAGTGCCGTCCTCTCTCTGAGGGAGAAGGCATGAGGGCAGTAGGAGTGTTTGGACCCTCCCCCCAAGGTGCCCGGTTAGTCTCTGATAGCTTGCACGGGTGGATGGCGGCCGCTGGAAAGCACCTGAACTCACGTTTCGAGCGGGGGAGCGCTGCAATACGTGGAGAGATCCTGCAACAAGTTCAAGATGACAGTATTAGGTGGCTACGTAACTCAGGAATTTACATGGTTCGTGTTGCTCAGAAAGACATCTAAAAAGCCCTCGGCGAAAACGCCGGGGGCTTTTTAGATGTTCGAGTGAATCGACTAGTCGATCTGGCGCAACCTTGGATCGAGCCGATCTCGAAGCCAGTCACCAAGGAAGTTCAGCGAGATCACCACCGCGAAGATGGCTGCTGATGGCACGAGAACCTGGTGAGCAGCGATTGTGAGGTAATCGCGACCTTCGTTGGTCATGACACCCCATGCCGGTGTCGGAGGTTGAATTCCCGCACCAACGAAACTCAGTACTGATTCAGCCAGAATCAGACCTGAGGTACTCAAGGTACCAACCACGATCGCCGTGTTCATGATTCCCGGTAGAAGGTGCTTGAACATGATCCGGAAGTCGGAGGCACCGTTTACACGTGCCGCCGCTATATAGTCCAATTCCTTCAGGATCAAAATCTGAGCGCGAACAATCCTGACGAACGCTGTCCACGATATAAGTGCGAGAACGAACAGCAACACTGTTAATCCACGCCCAAATATAAGCACAACGATCAACGCGACCATCAAGAACGGCATCGCGTACCAGATATCCACGAATCTAGTGATCACTTCGTCAACAATACCGCCGTAGAATCCGGCGAGCATTCCAAGTGTCACTCCGACCACCATTCCGAGGAAGAGCGACACAAGCACCACCTGCATAGAGATACGCGCGCCGTGCAACACTCGGGTAAAAACGTCACGACCGATGTGATCGGAACCAAGAAGGTGGTACCCCTGTGGCCACAGGTCGTATTTGGGCGCGTCTTGTTTTTCCACCGAAAGTTCAGAGTATTTGAACATCCCGAGGTGACGATCCCCAATGGCCCCAATATCGCGTTCATATGGTGCGATGGTCGGACCAACTATCGACACAATTACAAGCATTACGAGCACGAACCCGGGTATTACCGGGTATCGGCGCATGAACCACCATCCATGGCCAATTATTGATCGTTTAACCTTTACCGATACGAGAGGTGCATCAATTGTTGCAGAATCAACGTGTTGCACTTCATCTTGAGATTCAGATGTTGCCATAAGTAGTCCTCGTCAGTCCGAAGAAGTACCGAGACGTACTCGGGGGTCGATAAGTGTGTAGGCAATATCAGCGATGGTTGCGAACACCAGATAGATCAAGATAAATATGAATACTGTGCCCAGTAGCAGCGGGAAGTCATTGTCGTTGACTGCACGATAGAGTGCGTCGTAGCCAATTCCCGGCCATGAGAACACGATTTCAACAACGAGAGCACCGTTCAACCAACCTGAAAAGACCAACAAAGCTGATGTGACAGGTGCGATGAGTGCGTTTCGCAGTGCGTGTTTGTAGATTACCCAGTTCCAGCCGACGCCTTTTGCTCGGGCGAGTCGAATGTACTCGGAGTCGAGTACTTCAAGCATCGAAGATCGGGTCAGGCGCATCAGGCTTGCTGCTGCACCCCAACCGAGGGCCACACAGGGAAGAATATATTCTTTCCATTCGAAATCGGGCGATCTACCCCCAGCCGGGAACCATTCTAGCCATACAGCGAATATCCATATAGCCACAAGACCGGTTACGAATGGTGGAGCCGCTTGCCCGACGATCGCGAGACCTCTCCCGAAATAGTCCCAGAAGGTGCCGCGCTTTACTGCAGCTAACACCCCCATCGGAATACCTAACATGATGGCGAATATCCAGCCGCCGATTGCGAGCTGCACCGTGGCACCAATTTTGCCTTTGATGAGTTCGGTAACAGCGCGGTCACGAGCAAGGGAGACCCCGAGGTCGCCTCTAAGAGTGTTACCCATCCACCTTACGTACTGCTTCCACAGCGGGTCATTCAGGCCCATGCGGTCGCCAAGGGCTTCCCACTGCTCCTGAGTAATACCGTAACCGGAGTCAGGGATGAAAAGTTCACGAGGGTCGCTGTGAAACTGGATGAGGACGAAAATTGCGATCGTCGCTCCAACCACTGATACCAGTGATGATAGGAATCGTCTTGCTAGAAAATTGACCATTTATTGGATACTTCCAGAGTTCTACTACGGTAGTCCGATTTAATTGAACCACGCCGTCGTTCCGCGCACGGCTGAATGTTACTTGACCCGGCATGAGTAAGCGACGCCATATTGCATCAAGTGCAGCGGAAATTTAGCATTGCGAACATGCTATGTCAAAGCTCACTAACTAGCAGAATCCAGAGAATCGCATAATTCTTCAACGGCGCTTATTGAAGGCTTGAATCAAAGTCATGTTAAAGCAAGACAGGGGCCGGATAATCCGACCCCTGTCTCTATTAGCAATTTTACTTGCTGTGCAAACTCACCAGACTCTAGTTGAGTACGATGAACTCAGGGTTACCTGAGACGTTTGAATAGTGCTGCTGGTAGCCGTTCCATGACTTGATGCGGTCGTTGACTACGATTCCTTTCGGAACCTGGAACACACCGGCGTATTGCAGCCAGTACATGCTGTAGTCGACCCAGTTCAAGTGCTTATCAGCACGGACACTAGCATCCTGCTCACCAAGAATTTCGAACAACCATTTCGCACCAGGCTGTGACTCAAAACCAACACCCCAACCAGGTCGTGATGACGATGTGTCCACCGTCGGCAGCGGCCAGTCAATTGGGTATACGTTTGAGTGAACGTCACCGTTCTTCAGAACAGGCAGGTACTGAATGCGCTGTCGCATTCGTGGGCTGATAACCCCACCGTAGTCCTCTATAAGACCTTCGATCTCGATACCAAGTCGGGCCCAGTCGGACATGATGGTGTCAGCAACCTCAAGACCAACCGGTCCTGCTTCTGCTGCGTATGCCTGAAGTGTGAGCTTTTCGAAGCCCTGGCGCTTACCACCGACGAGCGGGTAACCCGCAGCGTCGAGGAGTGCACCGGCTACGTCAAGGTCAGCGTCATCGATTTTCCATGGGACGTCTTCTGACGTTCCAGCACAGGTAATTTTATTACCAATCCAGTCCCAGCAACCAGTCATTCGAGTTGCATCCCAGCCAGGGTACTCAGGACCCATGTACTCGGAGTAAATCGGAGTTCCAATGTCGTTCAAAAGGGAAGAGTTGATCGCACCGCGGTCGATAGCGGTCGAAAGGGCAAGTCGAACGAGTCGAGCCTGTTCCATATCGTCCATACCGGCTGGGTTGTCAACGTCGGTGTAAGGAGCGTTACCACAGAGGTCGTGGCCAGCGCCGTCACCGTCCGTGCAAGTTCCACCGGCGTGACCCCAAGGGTTACCGATCCACGGGTAGTCCATCTCAAGAGTAGGACCTGCCCACGGCTCGAGCGGCTCTGCCGTTCGTGCGTGGGAGTGTTCCCAGAGGTTTCCTGGGAAGAGAATCGACTGGCCAACGAAACCACCAGGCATCGTCTCGAGGAAGGTGAAGCCATCGGCAACAACATCCGGAAGGAGCTTGTAGTCAAGCACGGTCATGTCGATCGCGCCATTCTTCAGCATGGCGATCTGGGTCGTTGCTTCAGGAACCTGAATTCCTGTAATTGATGCAACGTTACCAACCTGACGCCAGTGCTCAGTTAGAGCGTGCATCGTGCATCGGTCACCCGGTGTGCATTCACCCTGAACGTAAGGACCAGTGCCAATGTGGTGGGCTCGTGCCCAGTCAATGCCCTCGGTGTCGGCTGACGTTACTTTGTGAACGCCACGTGCGGCTGAAAGACAACCGAACTGTGATACCGGCAAGCAATAGTAAACAGGCGTAACCAAGCCAATTTCGAGACTGTATTCGTCGATGACTTTTGCTTCCAAGAAGATAGCGGCGAAGTCACCACTGTCTCCGTAAGTTGACTCTGGGTTTGTGGTTGCGTTTGAGCGGTTGAACCATTCAACAAGCTCGGCAGCATTCAGTTCACCAAAGTCTTTGTCTTCATAGCCGATTGGGTTCTGCCAGTCAATTCCCTCTTTGAGGGTCATCTGGACTCGAGTACCGGCGGGGTCAATGTCCCACGTATCAATTAGGAACGGGGTCATTGGGTTTCCGTCTTCGAAGACGAAGAGTCCTTCTTCAAGTCCACCGATTTGATTGGTGGCTGATCCTCGGTAAGGACCGACGTAACCGATTCCGTATACAGATTCAAGTGTCGTGAATGCGCGAATGAGTTCGCCTTCAGGTCCACCCGAGCTGCCCGAAGGCGCCTTGGTGGCTGCAGGTGCGTCTTTCGCCACAGTTGCAGCAGGAGCAGCATCTTTCGCTGCCGAACCTGACTTTCCAGCTGCCGCTGGCTTTGCAGTAGCAGCTGCTTCTGCTTTAGCCGCAGGAGCTGCTTTCTCTGCAGGAGCTGCTTTTGCAGGAGCTGCTGCACTTGATGAGCCGCCGCCATCTCCTTCGTCGCTATCGCCTCCACAGGCGATACCGGCAATGAGAAGCAAGCTACCTAGTGCCAGAAGCACCGGTGCCCATCTCTTGTTCAAACTAAGATCCATTATATTTCCTCCGAAAGGCCAAATATTAGGAACACACCGCTTTCGAGGGAAAGCGGCTGCTTCTAACGCCAGAATCATCCCGGCAACTCATATGGAGAGCAATACTTTCCATGTGTTCAACCGTGCTCTAGCTACGTAATTGCCTCGCTACACTGCCGCTCGAATAGAACAAACCTACCCGATCCTGCAGCCTAAGCAGCGTCGAAATATACACTCACCACATCAAAAGTCAACGTCCATAAACCGGCAAACAAACACGGTTCCGGTAACAATTATTTACTCGTAGTTCGGCTACCAGTAAGAGTGTTTTGGACGTACACTTCCGCTTGCAATTTTCGCATTAATCAGCCCAACGCAGGAACCAAATGTCGGCCAATTCAAGCTTCACAATCACTTCCGTTGAATCAATTCACTTAGCTTTCAAAAACTCGGCTTCGTACTGGGAGTCGTACCGGGTAAATGAAGGCGATCGCATGACGGACCGCTTCGAGTTCAAGCAAGGCTGGCAGACGGTTTACGCTCGCTACATCGAAACTCCGCTGGTAAAGGTGACGTTGTCGGATGGAACTGTGGGTTGGGGTGAGGCGAACACGGGGATCGGGCCAGAGGTCGTTTGCCTGATCATTAACGAATTGCATGCTCAGATAATCGAGGGCCAAGAGTTCGAAAGTCCCGATGCGCTCTGGGATTTCCTGTATGACACGCAGCGAGGGCGCGGGTATTCATCTGGTTACTGGCTGGATGCTATGGCTGCGATCGATATCGCGGTGTGGGACGGGATCGGTAAGCGGGAGCAGTCACCTGTCGCAGCACTACTTGATCCGAACTATCGTTCACAGTTCGATGTCTACCTGTCGGGAATACGGCGGGCGACTCTCGAAGAGCGGATCGAGCATGTGAAGTCGTGGATCGATACGGGCCTGCGGGGAGCGAAGATATTCCTGACGGGCGATGTTGAAGCAGGGACGACCGAACTGGACGGACTGATGGCGGGAGCGCCTGATCTCGAGCAGTGGATGGTCGATACGCTCTGGATGTGTTCACACGAATCGGCTGAGCTCGGCAAGGTGGAGTACGGCAAAAGGTGCGTTCGCTTCTTCGAGTGCCCGCTGCAGCCAGAGGATCTTTTTGGTCATCAGGAATTGGTCACCAAACCGGGTGCGAAGATTGCGCTCGGCGAGCATTTCAGGTCGCGCTACCAGATGGAACAGTGGGTGCAGCAGCCAAGAGCGCTCGACGTTTACCAGCCTGATATCGGTCGAACTGGTTTCACTGACTACATGGTTCAGATGGGCATTGCCAGTAGCGCTGGAATTAAGACGACGCCTCATATGGGGAGCGGAGTTTCTGTGTTCCAAGCTGCAACGTTGCAGTGCGCGGCGGTTGCGCCACCCGACTATCTTCAGGAGTTCCAAGGTGGACTGTCTGATCGACTCGAAAAGGCGTCTGACACAGGCTGGAACTACGCAGATGGCGGCTTCAAGTTGCCGGATCGACCAGGAATTGGCGTTGATATCAATGAATCGCTGCTTGAACCATTCATCGTGAAGAAGTAGATACCGATGAACACTTTCACCCGATCATGGCGTAGTGCCTCGCGCACGCGGATCCGCCACCAAATAACTACAGCGAGGAAACGGATCTGGTAGAGAAACCTGTCGACACGGTGGACTCGTCCGCTGCTGATGAAACTCGAACGCAAGAAGCGACGCCGCATGGTCCGTTCAGCATTTTGACGATTCGCGACTACCGGTTTTTGGTGCTCTCGAACCTGGCGACATTTGCCGGGTACCAGATACGAAACATGGCGCAGGCGTGGATTGTTCTAGACAGGACAGATTCTGCAACGCTGATGGGGCTTGTGAACGCCATGCCAGGAATCGCCATCATCTCTATCTCCTTATTAGGAGGAGCCCTGGCCGACCGTACAGAGCGGTGGCAATTGCTGTGGCGGACGAAGACGATTATTGCTTCGATGGCGTTGCTTACGGCGGTGCTGCTGACAACCGACATATTCGAGTGGTGGCACCTGATTCCGATATCGCTTATGACTGGATCGATGTTCGCAATACACAACCCGACCAGTCAGGCGTTTGCTGTCGATGTTGTGGGGCGAGACCGACTGGTTTCGGCATCGAGTCTCAATACCGGTTTATCGATGACAGCGACTATCGCGGGCCCAACCGCAGGTGCCGCCCTACTGCTGCTGGGATTCGATACGGCGTTCTACGTGCTCGCCGGGCTCTATGCACTCTCGGCTGTGATGATCTACCGGGTTCGGACGCGCCGCGTGCCAGTCCCGAGCGGGAAAAACATGATTTCGGAGATCCGAGAAGGAATCGCGTATGCCTATCGCACCCCGATCATTCGAGCACTCTTGATTGTTGGAATGAGCGCGGTGTTCATCGGAATGAACCAACCGGCGATTCCTGTGAAAGTTCGGGACGTCCTGGGGCTTGGCGAGGTCGGATACGGGATCATGCTGGGGCTAAACGGAGTTGGCTCACTCATTGGAGCGTTTGCGCTGTTCGCGATCGGCACGCGCGTCCGAAAGGGTTATCTGGTCATATTCGCCTTAATCGTGATGAATCTTTCGGTCGCTGGTTTTGCGCTGGCTCCGAACGTGTTTCTCTCCGGACTCGCGATGGTCGTGATGGGCCTTTCCTTCTCTGCATGGATGATCTCGGTGCCGGTGCTCCTCCAGACCACTGCTTCGGAGGCAATGCGGGGTCGAGTGATGAGTTTGTACTTCATGGTTGTTATAACTCACCAACTTGGCTGGTTGATCGGTGGCGCGGGCATTGAGGCTTTCGGTATTCAGACCACGCTATTCATCGCGATAACTGGCGCCGTTCTGGTTGCGGGGTCTGCGATAGTGTTTACTCCCGCGCTGAGAAATGCGCGGTAGATTGAGGTGAAGGCCTGCATCCCTTCCCCCCAGATCCCTCGACTCGGATGACCCTTTGAAGGAGGTCAGGATGCTGTTAGTTCAGGACGCGATGATTGGGGCGTGAGAGAATCGGCGGCATGTTCGATTCTGAGAATACTGAAATCATCTCTCCCCGACCGGAGCCTGCAACTGCCAATATGGGCCGCAATCCGTTTCGAGTTCTTCAGTTTGGTGACTATAAGTTCGTGTGGTCGTCAGAAGCGCTCAGCCTGTGGGCGATCGAGATGGAGATCATCGTTCTGTCGATGTTCGTACTGCGCGATACGGGCTCACCGCTGCTGGTCGGGCTGGTCGGCGCGCTAAAGTTCGCCGGAACGCTGTTGGGTCCGCTGTACGGACTGATGGTCGACCGGTTCGATCGCAAGATGCTCCAAGTGTGGGTGCGCGTGTTTGGAGTGCTCCTCGCCCTAGCACTCACACTGTTGATCCTTACCGATGCACTCCAGCTGTGGCATGCCTACGTAATCGTCACCGCAGGAAGCATGGTCAGAATGCTCGATATCGTACTTGTGCAGGCATTGACCGCCGATGCAGTTCCTTCGCATTCTCTGCACGGCGCTATCGGGCTTTCTCGGTCGACTCTCGATGGCGCACGGGTTATCGGGTCGATAGCCGGGGGAACTATCTTCGAGCTGCTCGGACTCGACTGGGCATACATCGTGATAACGGTTTTGTACCTGCTATCAACGCTCGCATCGCTAAAGGTCGAGTCGAGAATAGTGACATCGAAGATCAACTCCGTAAGCATCCGAGCCGGGCTTGGTGAAGGGCTGCGGTATATCAGGCAGAACGATCTCTTACCGGGTCTGATCTTCTTCTCATTTCTGATCGAGTTTTCGGCATTTCCTATCGTGAACGGGCTAATGACCGTGATCAGTGACGAGCTTTACGACCTCGGTGGCACGGGGATTGGTTTGCTAGCCGCTACGGCATCGATCGGTGCACTAACCGGGGCGCTAACGCTTGGCGGCAAGCAGCACATTGCGAGTCCGGGTCGAACAATGGTCGTTGGTTCTATTGTGTGGCACACCGTCATGTTGCTTCTCGCGTTAACTCCGCCGCTATGGCTGTTTGCGCTCCTCCTATTTATATGGGGGTTCGGCGGAGGGATGACGTTTGTGGCGATGGTAGTTGGGCTACTGCGAGAGGCTCCGGCTGAGACTCGCGGTCGCGTGATGGGCATCAGGTCGCTTGGGATCTACGGGCTGCCGATCGGGTTGTTGCTTGGCGGGTTTATCGCCGAAGAAGCAGGGAGTGCGGCGATGATCGGTACACTCGGTGGAATCGGGCTGCTTGCCACTCTGGGTGCAGCTCTAAAATGGCCAGCGCTGCTCCGGGGTGCCAGTCGTTCGGCGTCATCTACGGGGACCACGGAGGATCGTGTGAGTTGAATCTGCCTGACTTCTCTTCACGCACTCCTAAAGCTATTGCGATGGATCTTGATGAGACAACACTGAACTCGAACGCTCGGTTGTCTGCTCGCACCCGCGCTGCTCTTCACGACGTACATGGAGTTGAGATTCCGATGATCATCGCTACTTCACGGCCGGAACGCGTACTCGGTGCGCTTGTTGGCGAAGATATTTTGGAAATTACTTCGCTGGTTCAAATGAACGGGGCTATCGCCGCGGGTCGAGCAGGGCTTACCGGGTCGCTCAGGTATTTGATGGATATGGGAGATGCCCGGAGGTGTTGGGATGTGGCGAACGAGTTGGCGCCGTGGGCGAGGATGACGATGGAGGTCGACGGAATTCGGTTCGCAGTGAATCACGATGATGGCATAAACGAACTATGGGCGTTCGACATGACCGCCCCTACAGTAGTCGTGACGCTCGAAGATGCGTTGAGTCTTGGGCCGGCGAAAGTTTCGATCAACGGGATAGGCTGTGATTTGGAATCACTTGCAGAGGTGCTGGAGAAAGAGTTGTCGGACCAGACAGTGATATTTAGGGCTGCTAGTGAGCAATTCCTCAATGTGGTTCCGCGAACGGCGAGCAAATCGGGTGCGGTTGCCGGGTTGCTTCAAACAGTTGGTATTTCACTGGATGATGTTCTGTCGTTTGGCGATGACTTTGTTGATATCGACCTGATCCGCGACTGCGGGTGGTCGGTCGCCGTAGAAAACGCCATTCCCGAAATAAAGGCACTCGCCCGTTTCAGCACTGCATCAAACGACGATGACGGGGTAGCAATTGTTCTCGAAGATCTGGTTTCGGCACTCAACTAGATGAGATTCAAGCCAAAAGCGGTGGGTGTGCTCGCCGACGCCCAGTTCCGCGCGCTCGTCATCAGCCAGGCGACGTTCGATCTCGGAATCTTCATGCGTGGCACTGCCAACTCGTGGGTGGTTTTCGAACTGACCCAGTCGCAGTTGTGGGTCGGACTCGTGGCAGGTGTTCGAGCGATACCCATTCTGTTCTTCGCCCTTGCTGGCGGGGTGATATCTGACAGGTTTGGTCGACGTAACTTGATGATAGTTGCTGGCTCGCTGATAGCCGCGGCATCGGCCGCTACGGCAATTCTCATCTCGACCGAACTGCTGGTGGCGTGGCACATGCTGGCGGTGTCCGTACTTGGCGGGATTGGCGGCGCACTCTACGGTCCGGCTTTTTATGCGTTGATCGCCGAGATCGTGCGGGCGGACCGTCTGACCAATGCGAACGGAATACTTTCGGTCGCTCAGACCACCGGGGAGATGTTCGGGCCGGTGATCGTGGGATTTGTCATAGTAGCTTCGGGCGCGCACACCGTGTTCTGGCTCGTGGTTGGCGGCAACGCGCTCGGGTTGATGCTTTTGTTCAGGGTGCAAAAGCCTGAGAGGGCTGAGTCCGATGCATCGGATGAAAAATCGTCGTTCATCAGTGAGTTCATTGAAGGGTTGAGCTATGCCCGAGACACACCGCCGATTCTTTGGCTAACGATTCTCGTGATCGCTCAGAACCTGTTCGGGGTGGCGATCTTCGCGTTGATGCCAGTCTATGCGCAGGACGTGCTTGATATTGGCCCAGCTGGATTTGGTTTGATGGGCGGAGTGATGGGTGCTGGAACGATGGTCGGTGCTGTTTACGTTTCGCTGTGGGGCATACATCGTCGACACGCGTACGTGATGGTCATCATGGGCAGTTTCTGGGACGTTGGGATGGTGGTATTTGGATACTCGCGATCGGTTCCGATATCGCTGGGTGCACTGTTCGTGATGGGCCTTATTTCAATGCCGTGGGTGACGGCGGTGTTGACCATGTTTCAGCAGGCGGCGACTGGAAAGATGCGCGGTCGAGTAATGAGCTTGTACGTGATCGCTATCGGCGTGTTTCCATTGGGCTGGCTGTTTGGTGGAGCGGTGGCCGAGTGGCTCGGGAACGAGGAAGCGCTTGTGATTAGCGCGCTGCTTGGGACGCCGGTGGCTTTTGTGGCGTTATTGTTGTCGAAAGAGCTGCGGCGGGCGTGAGGTGGCGGGTATGGATGCGAGGGACGAGCCTAAAAACAACGACGATAGGCATCATCAGGATTACGGCTGATCGTGGCGAACTCTTCGCATCGGGTTTACTATCGCCCTCGTCACAATAACCTATAGTCCACACTCACCGTTGCCACGGTAATCCTGATGCCCTAATGAAAACGAGACTGATCTCCTATGAAAATTACTAAAGTCACCCCTTTGATGTTGGATCGGTACCTGCTGGTGCAGGTCGAAACGGATGCCGGAATTACCGGACTTGGTGAGTCGGGAGCATGGGGCTATCTCGAAGCATCGAAGTCGGCTATTGAGAAGTATGGGCGGTATTTGGTTGGTGAAGACCCGCTTCGTATCGAGCACCACTGGCAGTACATGTACCGCTTCTCACACTTCCGCGGCGCAGCGATCATGGGCGCGCTGAGTGCGATCGACATTGCACTGTGGGACATCATGGGCAAGCACTTCGACACCCCGGTTCACCAGCTACTGGGCGGCAAAGTTCGTGATAAGGCTCGGGTGTACTACCACGTGTTCGGCGACACGACTGACGTGTTGACCGCTGGGATTGTCGATGCACAAAAGCAGGGCTTTACGGCTGTGGGTCACCTGACGCCATTCTTGGATGAAGACCGCAGCGTCCCTTATTTCAAGACCCACGCCAACAAGATCGGTGATGCAATCGACACTGTTGAGGGCTATCGCAATGCTGTGGGCACAGACATGGACCTGTGTATCGAGATTCATCGCCGGATGACGCCAACCGAGGCTGTTCAGCTGGGTCTTGGAATTGAAAAGTTCCATCCGTACTTCTTCGAAGACCCCGTGACGCCCGATAACTTCGATGAGATGGAGTATGTCGCCAGCAAGATCAACATTCCGATCGCAACCGGTGAGAGATTCACGTCGATCTGGGAGTTCGAGATGGCGCTTTCTCGCAACTCAGTGCAGTACATCAGGCCGGACGTGTGTCTCGTCGGCGGTATTTCCGGAGCGCACAAAATTGCAGCACTTGCCGAGGCGCGCCACGTTGGGGTGGTCCCTCACAATCCTTTGTCGCCAGTTTCGACGGCGGCGTGTTTGCAGATCGCGGCCACTGCGCCGAACTTTGCGTTGCAGGAATACCCGATCGGCGAGGACGTAGCACCGAAGACGAACATGGTGACGGGCATGGCACAGCACGATGGCAACGGTTATCTGGTGATTTCAGATGCACCGGGAATCGGCATGGAGCTGAAGCCGAACGCCATAGACAACTGTCCGGAGACGCCGCGTGAGGTGATTACGAGGCTGCACGCCGACGGTTCTGTGATCGATCAATGAATCGACGGCTCCATTTCTTCTAGACTCGAAGCAAGTTCAGCATGACAGCGGGTCGCTTCAACATCACAATGAACTCCTCCGAAGCGTGTTCATTCACTTCATCAGCCGGTAGCAGTTCCCAATATGCCCATCCCAACTTCCAATCCCATCGTTGTCGCGCCGAGTCCTACTCCTTTCAAGGCGGATGACTCTGTTGATCATGGTGCAATCGAAAGGAACGTCGAGAAGTGGTTGAAGACGCCGCTTTCGGGGTTCGTATTGAACTCTGAGAACGGCGAGGAACAGTTCTTATCGGAAGCCGAGAGGCTTGAGATTGTTCGCACGGTGAACGCTGCTCGTGGTAGTGAGAAATTCATTGTCGGGGGAGTCGACAGTTCATCTGTAACCGATTCGATTCGGACAGCAGAAGCGCTTGTTGATGCTGGTGCGGAGATGATTCGAATCCGGATTCCACGGCTTGCCAAGGACGTCTCGGCGTACTTCGAGCAGGTCGTGCCTCGCGTGCCAGCGCCTGTGCTCGTTATTCACCAGATGGCGCCGGGAATGTTCGCCGGAGGCGAGGCACCTGTTGGAGCAGAACCCGAGGTGATCGGCGATCTGATCGATATCGACAATGTGTTCGGGTACATCGCATCTGGCAACGTCCGATTTGAGGCGCGAGTACGGGGATTTGTGACGACCGAAAAGCCGTTCTGGCTCGGGAACGGGCTGATCGTTCTGGCAATGAGTGCGATTGGGGCGAACGGGGCTTGTCTGATGTTCGGGAACGTCGGCCCAACCGAGGTGCACCAGATCATTTCAAGCGTGATGGACGGCGATCTTGCGACCGCGCAGGAGATTCAGGCTAGGATCATCGAGGCCGATCATCAAATTCTTAGTCGTGGCGCGCCGGGCATCAAGGCTGCACTCGACATTATGGGTTACGACGGCGGTGCGCCGAGACTACCGAATGTTGGTGTTTCGGACGGCGAACGCGAAGTGATACGGGCTGCGATGGGCGGGGCGGGGTTGGTGTGAGCCGGATGAAAGCAGTGCGTCACAAGGAATCCCTAGCCGCTCGCGAGCAATACTGAATCATGTTCAACGTGACGATATTATGGATCGATCTGGCGGTTCGCGTCTCTTCCCTCGACTAGCTGGTGGTCACCCAATCAGGCCGTGGCGGTTGTCAAGCAGAAAACGAGGCTGCGCCTCACCAGATAGACTAGCCGCCGTCGACTCGGAACTCCTGACCTGTGATCCATGCGCCGGCATCGGAAGCGAGGAGTGCGGCTGTTCCTTTGAGATCTTGTGCCAGCCCGATACGTTGAAGCGGAATCATGTTGCGGAAAGTCTCGACCTGATCGGCGTTAGTGCTATCCCGCGGGACCTGAGCGCTTGAATTCGGAGTTGTAGTTACGAGTGTCCATCGCCAGCGTGGATGCTATTGATCCGAGCGTGATGATTGCGCCGTTCTTTGCGGGGATCATCGCCCTGCCTGCCGACTGGGCTGTGATGTAAGTGCCGGTCAGGTTGATTTCCAGGGTTTTCCTGAACTCGTCGATGTCGCCATCGGGTAGGCAGCTTGTGGTGAACGAACCGCCGGCGTTGCAGATCGCTATGTCGAGCTGTCCGTTTTCGCTCATCACTCGGTTGACCAGTGCGTCTACCTGAGATTCTTCCGTCACATCACAGCCGGATACAGTGAAGTTCATGCCGCGTCCTCGGAGGCGTTGGGCAATTCCCTCGCGGAGTTCGGCCCATCGTGAGGGGATGTAGACCTTTGCGCCGAGGTCACACAGTGCTTCCGTGAAGGCGGTGCCCAGATGGCTTCCGCCGCCGGTGACGATTGCTGTACGGCCTGTGTTGTTGGTCTTGGTCATAAGGCGTTTGAGCGATAGCTCCGGGTGTCCGAGGCGGACTTGATCACAGCGAGTGTGACGCGGCGTTTGAGGTTATTCGCTGGCGTGCCTACGTTAGGGTTCGGGCGTTCATTCGCACTTTGGGACTCGGGCGGGTCACGCGGCGTTCAGGGTTATTCGGTGACATGTGTCCTTCGACGGCTCATGAGGGCATCTGAAATGCATGGCGGAGTTTCAGGGTGCGTTCGGAAGGTTGGTACCAGCCTTGATCGGCGTACTGGTCGGTGTGAAGATAGCACTGGACTCGTACTTCGTCAGAGCCTTCAGTGAAGGTGAAAAGGCGGCTCATGGGTATTGAATTTCGCTTGCCGTGGTAGCGGGTGACCGCCGATACGTTCACAAAATTCGCACCCCATTTCCGCTCAACGTGCGATCGACCTCCGGTTGTATCGTCGGGATGAGTGTGGGTATGCGCGCCGAGCCAGAAGTCGATAGCAGGCTGGTTTTCATCTAAAAAATTCTCGATACGGCCGTCGTCTTTTTGCCCGCCGACCCAGTAGATAAATGAAGACCCCGGTGCGCCGCCATCGGGCATTCGCCCGTGATAACCCTCGTCACAGCCTTCGTTCAGCCCCGACGCCACCGTAGTTTCTTTCACCATGAGATGGTGCGTTGTGACGACGATCTTGTCTTTGTTTTCGGCGACCTTGTTCTTCCACCACCGGAAGGTCTCTTCGGATATTGCACCCGCCGGATATCCGCCAAACTCACCACGCCCGATAGGCGGGCCGTTGTCGTTGCGGTCGGCGAGCATCAGGAAGACGATGTTGCCTACCTCGAACGAGTAGTTGTCCCATGTTCCTGAGGTCGGATACGGGCGTTTAGAGTTGTCGATCCCTGAATACTCTGTGCTTTCGCCGGTGGGGTCGATCCACTTCTTGAACCACCACTGCGTCGGCTCATCGACACCAGACGCATCATGGTTTCCGATCACATCGTAAAAATGCTCTCGTCCGTGCTGCTTTGCCGAGGCGTACTGAGCGACAACGAGCTCGCCCTCTTCGTCATCTGGCGGAAGTTGTGATCCAGAAAAATCGCCAAGATTCACCGCTATGTCGAAACCGCCTGATTGCCCGGGGCCGTTCGGCCACGACTCGGCGTGCTGGATCACCTCTTCAAGTGAACGCCTGCCAAATTTGATCTCGGTCCCGACGTGTACATCTGACAGCCCCCACAGACGAAATGTCCGAGCCAATATTCCAACACCTTTCAATTTGAATGCTCCGACCGGCGAAGGTCTAATTGCCAGCATCATAGCTGCATCAGAATCGTTCGTGTCATGTCGCCAGATCGAAACAGAGACCGTCAGCGGGCGTATACTCCCGCCGCGAAAGCATGATCGTTCGGGGGCAACCTGTTGCCCTCCCCCTTAACCGTACGGAGTACATATGCCAGCAATCACCAGCGTCGAATTCAGACAATTTTCGGCCAATCACCACAACGCCCAGCGCAACTGGTTGCTGGTGAAGCTAAACACCGACGATCCCAACGTCTACGGCATTGGCGACGCATCGCCGATGCAGGACGACGCCCTTGTGATGGCGATGATCGAGGTGATGGTGGCGAAGCATCTCGTTGGCAAAGACCCGCTCGAATCTGAGGTTCACTGGACGAACCTATATCAGGACATTCAGGCGCGCGGCGGTCGAATTGCGACGACAGCACTCTCTGGTATCGATATTGCTATCTGGGATCTGAAGGGCAAGATTCTCGATCAGCCCGTATGGAAGCTGCTCGGTGGTGCACACCGCAAAAGCATCCGGGTCTATGCAAACGGCTGGTACACGAACCCCGGGACGCCAGAGCAAAACGCTGAAGAAGCCAAGATCGTTACGGGCATGGGTTATACGGCTTTAAAATTTGATCCGTTCGGACAGCACAACTACTACAAACTGTCGCTAGAAGAGGCGCAACTTGCTGAAGACCGCGTTGCCGCGGTTCGAAAAGCGGTCGGCCCGAACGTAGATATTCTTGTTGAGGCGCACGCCAAGTTCGACGTGATGAACGCGATCCAGATCGGATTACGGTTAGAGGAGTATAGGCCACTTTTCTACGAAGAGCCTGTTTCTCAGGAGCGCGTTTCAGAGCTACTGGAGGTTCGCAACAAGGTGAACATTCCAATCGCTACTGGCGAGCGGCTTTACACAAAGTTCCCGTTTGCTGAGATTGTTGATCGGCACGCGGCGGACGTGCTGCAGCCAGATATTGCGAATGCTGGCGGTATCACTGAACTAAAGAAGATAGCGATCATCGCCGAGGCAAAGCACATCACAATGGCTCCCCATAACGTGTGCTCGCCCGTTGGGGCGATGGCAGAGTTGCATCTCGACGCGTCGATCATCAACTTCGAGATCCAGGAGTACCATGCCGAGTTCTACACGGAACACTACTTCACCGTCTTAGACGGATTTACCAGACAGAAGGATGGCTACGTCGAGCTTTCGGATGCTCCGGGTCTTGGGCTTGATTTCAACGAGACGGAGATCGCTGCGCACCCACCGCTGAAGCAGACGACATCGGCAGGCGGCACGGTGAGGGGCATCTGAGGTGCCATCGGCTCGTTTTCTGAGCTGGTGACAGCTGCTTGAAGAACATCAATTTGGACGATATTAACGACGAACCAACTGCCTAATCGAGGCCTAACTTAAACGCCCCAGCGGGGCGAAGGGACTACATAATGATCAACAATTCAATTCTTGAGGCGAATAAGGAAGGTCGGAAGGCGCTTGTATTCGCACTGGCTCATCCTGACCTGTACATGATCGAGATGGCGGCCCATGTTGGGTTCGAGGCCATCACGATTGACGGCGAGCATGGGGCATTTCCTGAAGACGCTATCGACGATATCTGCCGAACGGCGAACGCACTTGGCATGTCGGTGATCGCTCGTGTTCCCGATTCGGTGGCATACCAGATCAACCTGTATCTCGACCGCGGGATCCAGGGTGTTACCGGTCCGCACATCAACTCGGGTGCAGAGGCACAGGCGTTTGCTGATGCGTGTCTATTCCCGACGGACGGTAAGCGATCCTGGGGTGGCGGGCGCGGAACTGAATTCAACGACCAGGTGCTTCTTGACGAGAAGTACGGTGGAAAGCTCGGCTTCGCCAAATGGTCGAATGCCAACATGCTTGTCGTTGCTCAGATTGAAGACAAGAAGGCCTGGGACAATCTCGACGATATTCTGGCGGTGCCCGGGCTTTCGGGTGTGACAGGTGGACCACACGATTTCGCACAGTCGCTTGGCCACCCCGGTGAACCGGACCACCCGGATCGAATTGCAGCAACACTCGACGTTGAGACACGGGCGAGGGCGGCTGGTAAGTCGGCCGGTGGTGATCTTACGACGGGCATCGGGATTGCTGAGCTAATGCTTGGCGAAGCACGTGCATTTGTCGCAGCACATAAGGGCGACAAGGTGTCCTAGGTTTCGTAGGTGCCATAGCCACGTTTTCTTTAGGTCTTAGTGGCCTCAGGGTGATCGGTTTGGCACGATCTGCTGAGGTAGTCGTAAACATGATGCTCCCTGCTGTGTTCGTAATAGCAACCCGCGAAGTGCAATCAAACTTCAACGCAGCTCAAGAATCGGGCAATTGAATTCTATTCGTCGCATCCCAAGCTGGCCAAGAATTCGGTTACCAAAGAGGCAAAAGTAGTCCTTGGTGTAGATTTTCAGATACCGAAAATCACGAATGCACGTGAACAGCAGAAGTTGATTGCGCTCTATCAAGAGATGATTCGAATGGCCGTCAGGCCACGCCAGCCGCGACTGCCGGGCAAGTAGCGCTAAATCCGAAACCTAAATACCTTGCCCACAACTTACTTGGATTCCAATTGTCCAACGGTCACACTTACGCGATACGATTACAGTCATGGCAGTTGAAACCAGTCCCGACCGCGATCGGCCAACAAGTACCAGCATCGAAAACATTTCGAGTAACTCACCCGCTCCTAAAAACGGGTTGTTGCCCGGCGAGCGGGTGATTGCAGAACTAAAGTCAACCGATGACGGTAGATTTGAACTAACCCACGCCCGAGTCATCTTCAACGGTGGTTCCGAATCTGACACCGTATATGCGTCAGCCCGGCTGAAGGACATCGACTCGGTGCGGGTATCGCGTCGTCCCCGTGCGCGTCGAAGTGCAGCATGGGGTGTCGTCGGGCTGTTTGCCGCAATCGGTGTGTGGCAGATGACGCCGAGTTCAACAGTCGGGATCACCGCCGGTGCAGCAGTGGCGATCATTTCGCTAATACTGCTCGGAGACTACTGGATCCGACCTGCCGGGGTTCATATCGATTTTCAAACCAGTGGCGGAACGATAAGCGGTGAAGTCGGGGGTAAAGCGTCGCAGGCACTGGGATTCGCCCGCAGCGTTGAGGATGCTCGCCGTCGGATAGTACCGAGTCGAATCAACATCCCGTACCGTAACTACCCATCCAGCTGAACGTTCCGGTTAGCCACCATCAACGACCCTCGGTGGCCGAAATGTGGCTACGTCACTGGCAGCGATGTTGTTCCAATTCTCAGACTCGGAATCACATCAAGGTCCCAGTCGTCCCGGCGTCCATTTCTGTAGTTAATCAGACCACTCATAGCGATCATCGCACCATTGTCGGTACACAGCTTGAACGGTGGTATAGCAACGGGTAGGGGGGATTTCTCAACCAGCGTCTCTCGCAGTGGTCCGTTCGCAGCGACTCCCCCAACGAGGACGATTCCTGCGCAGTTTTCACGTATTGCCGCGGCTATCGTTTTGGTCACCAGTACATCAACAACTGAATCCTGAAATGCCTTTGCAATCCCAGCGACAACACTCGGATCAACTGGTTCGCCAGACGCTGATGGCGGATAGATACCCAGTTTTCTAGCCCTGTTCAGTACCGCGGTCTTCAAACCACTGAACGAAAAATTATCGGTGCCCTGCATCCATGCCCGCGGCAACGGCTCTGCATCTGGTGCACCCTCGGCGACCCGTTGAATTTCGGGGCCGCCCGGGTAGCGTAGTCCCAAAACGCGCGCTACCTTGTCGAACGCCTCACCCGCTGCATCATCTCGTGTTTCCCCTAGAAGTCTGAATACGCCGTGTCCTTCGAGGAGGACCAGCTCGGTGTGCCCACCTGAAACCACAAGACACATGATCGGTTGCTCGCCCACCAGTTCTTGAAACGGCATGAGGCCATGATCACCCATTCTTGCCCATGCACCGTAGACGTGCCCATCCATGTGATTCACGCCGACCAACGAGACACCGAGCGAAGACGCGAGCGCTTTTGAAAAATTCAATCCGACGATCAGTGATCCGGCCAGGCCAGGGCCATGCGTAGCGGCTACCGCGTCGATGTCACCCCAATCGATCCCGGCTTCAGTGATCGCCTTCTCGCACACAGGGAGGATATCGAGCACATGTTGCCGCGAGGCTACTTCGGGGACGATCCCACCGTAGCGGGCATGTATGTCTACCTGAGTGGCGATCACGTTGGCCAGCACACTCCCCTCGCCGTCTACAACTCCGACGGAGGTTTCATCACAGCTTGTTTCGATTCCTAGGATTTTCATTGGAATAAGTTAATACGTTAAATGTGGCCGTCGTCTTGGTGAAACTGACCACTTAAACCAAGTACTACGCAGCATAATTGATGATCGTTGGGCGGGATGTCTGAATAATGGGGCTAATTTATTTTACGACTGGTTTAGCAGGTAAATACTGAACAGCACCTCTCCGAGACAAGGCTATTTTGGAATCAAGTAATTGGCCAAAGTGCATGAGTTGTAATGAAGGCCGTCTTGTGCCATTGTCTGACTTCGGTGCTCAGGGTGCGGCAGCCCACTACAAGGCTTGGGTCTGCGCTAATCCCGAGTGTGAGTTCAACTTAAAAATACGAAACGGTGAAATCCACCTCAACGAGCCGATCATCCGAGGCGCTCGCGTCCGATAGCATTGAGCCATCCAATCCGCATCGATCACTCGGTCGTATTCGGAAACAAGCATGGCAAAACCCAATCCCTCATCAACTCCCCCCGATCAGCTCCCGCGTTTAAGTTCCAGACGTAACCAGAGATCGATATCTACGATTGCCGCATACGTAGTCGTGGTACTTGGTCTCACTTTGATCTTCATCTCAGGGTTCTACGCCTACTCCCGTTCCCGGTCGGGTTCCGATGCTGCTGATTTCGCCTACTCGATTTCAGACAATGCTCTTGGCGATCATCTTGGCAGATCTGCTCCAGCGGTTGGCAACGGGGCCATTGACGGCGAGACGCCGATTCCGCTCGAGTTGAAAGCCCCTGATGTTGCGCAATTCGCGAGCCTTTACCCGGGCGGGCGGCTGAATCCTAAGTACTGGTCTGAGCCAGAATGGGCGGGTTCCGATCCCTTTGGCGGACCGACAATTCCGGATGATTTCATCCCTGTTCTTTCGACCGATCTTGTCCGAGATTTCGATCCTAATACAGAGGCGGTGAGGATAAGAATCCCCTCTATCAACGTCGATTCGACAGTAGCGGAACTGGGGGTCATCGATCTAGGCGATCAGAGATCGTACGAGACCCCCAACAATACGGTTGGCCATATCCCCGAAACATCGTTACCTGGCCAGCAGGGAAATGGTTGGTTCTTTGCTCATCTTGAGAGCTTCGTCGGACAGGAAGGGAACATCTTCCGACACTTGCCGGAAATTTCCGAGTTGATCAAGCAGGATCCGGTCGATGTATATCTAGTAACTCCAGATTCCGAATATATTTATCGAGTAACTGGTACAAATCAGATTCACCAGGACGATCTCGAGTTGACGAATTCAGACGATGCCCAAATCACACTTGTCACATGTTGGCCGCCTCGGGTTTACGATCAGCGAGTGCTTGTTGATGCGATTCTGATCGCGTATCGGCCTATCTAATTCTCGAACCAATTTCAGCACTGTAGTACATGTCGTTCATTCTCGACCAAATTCTCACACCGAATTGCCTGTTTCTGCGCGATCATTGAACGCCGATGGATCCAAGATCCTCTGCGGGCTGCCGAACATCAGCCATTAACCCCTCGTAATCTTCTATTTCAAAACTGGGTAACTATGGAATCGTCTGACCGCGCGCCAGAAAAACCAGTAACCGACACCGAAATCGGAACCAAAACTCCAACCTGGAAAGACAAGGTACTGCTGATCCTGCTTTCGATAGCTGTGTTCGGTGTGATTCTGCAGATAACGCTTGGTGGTGTTGTTCGAGTATCCGGTTCTGGCGATGGTTGCCCCGACTGGCCAACGTGTTTCGGCCAGATATTCCCACCGCTCGATCAGGCTACTATCGATCGACTGTACGATGGCCCGCGGGCCACGACGCCCCGACCGCACAATGTTCTCTTGGAGTACAGCCACCGTTCTGTTGGCACGCTACTTGGCCTTACAATTATTGCAGCGGTGATTCGTGTCTGGATGCGGCATCGAGCGAACAGAGTCGTTGCGTGGCTCGCCACCGCCGAACTCGGGCTGATCTTCATCGTCGGTATGCTCGGCGGTTTGGTTGTACTTCGAGATCTTGACCCCGCTATTAGGACAGTTCACCTGTTTCTTGCTGAAATTGTGGCCTTCTTAGGGATCATGGCACTCGTGGCGGCTTCATATTCTAGAAATGGGGTCGCGGGCAGCAGTTCGCCGTGGCTCTGGGGCAGGGTAAGCGACGAGCATCGCAGCGCTTTGAAGCTTGCGGCGATCGCGGGAGTGCTTTCGCTGGTCACCCTTCTTTCTGGTTCGTACGCAGTGTGGAAAGAGGCTGGGGCGGTCTGTGCGTCATGGCCTTTCTGCGGAGGCGACTTTATTCCGCAGTCGACTCTGGTGTGGATCCACATGACACACCGTTTGCTGTCGTTCGTGGCGATCGTGCTGGTTCTGATTGCGGGGCACCGTGTATGGCGTTTGCCGAACATTTCGGGAGCACTTAAAACTGCAGCAGTTGCCTCGGCATTTTTTATTTTCGCCCAGATGATGATGGGTGCAGCAAACCCATGGACAACGTTCGCAGTTTGGGCTCGAGCGGGTCACCTCAGCCTTGCGACTCTGGTGTGGGTCGACATGATATTTATCGTTGCGCTACTGCTTCGGCCTGTTTCGGGGCGTGATCCTGATGCGGTGCCTCTAGCTGGCAGCGCTGAAACCGAGAGCCTGAAGAACGGCTAAACTCTCTTACCAATGACAAGTAACGACACAGTCGAGCGCGGCTCGGCGTTGACATTGTTGGGTGATTTCATTGCACTCACGAAGCCGCGCGTCATGTCGCTTCTACTGGTTTCGGCTGTGGCTGGAGCATTTATCGGCACCGGGTCTACCCCGACTTCAGAAGTCATTCTGGCTGTGCTGGTCGGTGGCGCTCTGGCATCCGGTGGTGCAGCTGCGCTCAATATGGCGTACGAAAGCGAACTGGACCGGCGGATGGGGCGGACAAAAAATCGACCAGTCGCCGAAGGGCGAATTTCTGCTCGAGTTGCCATGCTGTATGGACTGGTGCTCAATGTCGGGGCATTTGTCGTTCTGGCACTTTTGACAAATGTGCTGGCTGCCTCATTGGCGATCGCGGGAACAGTTCTGTACTTCGGACTCTATACGGTCATACTGAAGCGAACGACTACCCAGAACATCGTTATCGGCGGTGCTGCGGGGGCCGTGCCTCCGCTAGTTGGTTATGCGGCGGCGACTGGATCGGTTGATCTGGTAGCGTGGTACATGTTCGTCATCGTATTCTTCTGGACTCCACCGCATTTTTGGGCCCTGGCGATCATGATCAAAGACGATTATGCAAAGGCCGACATTCCGATGCTTCCGGTGGTGCGCGGGATTGAACACACGAGCGTGCAGATTATGCTCTACTCGGTGATTCTCTCGGTGCTTACGATTCTGTTTGGTGTCGTATCTGATTCGCTTGGCTGGACGTACATGATCGGCGCCACCCTGCTCTGTGCGGCGTTCATCTGGTACGCGTACAAGCTCTTGAAGTCACCCGATCGACCTACGGCAACCAGCCTCTATAAGTACTCACTACTGTTCCTGGCGCTGTTCTTTGTGCTGGTGATGGTCGATTCCGTTATCGCGTAGCGAGTCCCCTAAGCGGAATTGATTTGATTCTCTTTGCCATTTCGCGAGTTCCCGAGCGGATTGCATCCGAAGTCGAGGGATCTCTAAGCCAACAGCCACCTGCAAGCCGGGAACGTCCATTTGGCCGAATGTCGCTGGCCGTGCAATTTGTGAATCCTCCGAAATCGCTACGCCCTTCGACAAGCTCAAGATCCACTTCGGTCGTGAAAATCTGTGAGCAAATTTCCTGAGGTAGCGAGTGTCTCCTTTCGCGAATCGGCGGTACGATGTGGACGTGGGATTCATCAGAACAACATTCACATTACTGGGTATCGCCGGTGGCAGTTACATTGGCGTATCTTCGGCCATGGCAGCCAGTCTTACCCGAACGAGCCGCGTGCGACCCAATGATGCAGAGACGCCAGAGTCAGTAGGACTGGAATACAGGGATGTCAGCTTCACAAGTCGAGGTGGTGATGCCAGGCTTTCGGGCTGGATCATCCCACCTGGATCCGGAGTCGGCTCGCCTCGAACGACAGCACGTGGAACATCGTGGATCATCATGCTGCACGGCGATGACACAAATCGCGCCGACTCTAAGACCGGGACTCTAGGTATCGCACGTGAGCTGAGCAATCATGGCTTCGGAATTTTCATGTTCGACCTGCGCGGTCGAGGAGATTCTCCGGCGGTGATGTCGTCTTCAGGCTACTTCGAACGATTGGACCTACAGGGAGCGTCGGACTATCTCGTTAGCAAGGGTACCGATCGAACCCGTATCGGTGTGCTTGGATTTGCACTCGGTGGTGCGGTTGGGCTGATGGCGGGATCGAATCCAAACAACTTTGGAGCCGTGGTTGCAGACAGTTCGTTCGCCGATTACTCGCTCGTGCTCCGCACCTCTATGACCGGAATAAAACGCCCACTTACTCTGTCGATACCCGGGATGAATTTCATTGCGAGGTCGATCTACGGCATCGACGTTTCCGAGATATCGCCAGCGCGTGCCATTGCCCGCTCCGACACACCAGTACTGGTGATTCACGGGGAAGAAGACACGGTTATACCCGTCGAGCACGCTCGGCTGCTGGGCCGTGCCATCGGAGCCAGTTTCGACGAGATCGAGACAGGGCAGGAGACGGTGTGGATAGTGCCGGGTGCTGGCCACACCGGTGCGTTTAGAACTGAGCCAGCCGCTTATATCAACAAGCTGGTTAAATTCTATGAGGCGAATCTTGGTGCGCCTCATAAGTCACATTCTCTACCTGCGCAAAGTTCGGATGCTCCAGAAACTCCGGAAGCCCGAGCCGACTAGCAGCGGGCCAACTAAGCAGGGAGTGCGTCCTGTGCCAACTTCACAACTTCGGTAAAGCCTTCAGGCTCTCGAACTGCGAGCTCTGCAAGCGACTTGCGGTCGAGTTCGATACCAGCGAGCGCCAATCCGTGGATCAGGCTTGCGTAGTTGATTCCGAGTGCTCGGGCTGCAGCGTTGATCCGAACGATCTGGAGAGACCTGTTCGTGCGCTTCTTCAGACGGCGGTGCGCCGTTGAGTATGCCTGTGCGTGTGTCAGCGACTCACGAGCGACGCGATAGCGCCTGCTTCGTGAAGCCCTGTGACCGCGCGTTGCTTTGAGTACGGCTTTGTGCCGCCTTCGTGTTGTCGTTCCACCCTTAACCCTGGCCAACTTACTTCTCCTCGATCAAACGATCGCCGAAATTTTCTAGCGAAGTGCGCTGATTGCCTGCTTGATGGTGCGCGCCATCCTCGTTGAGTCGAGAGGGACTTTGCCGCCGAACAGCCGCTTTACACGCGCTGCCTTGCGTCGGCGGAAGTGGCTCTTGGGACCCTTCGATCTCAGCACCTTTCCGGTACCACTAATGTGGAACCGCTTCTTGGCGCCCTTGTGGGTCTTCATCTTCGGCATATCAGGTTGTTTCCATTCTCAAATCTCAGTACTGAAGTCTGCGCTGTAAATTGCTCAGACTGGTTATTCGGTTGCGCTCTCACCATCAGATGGTGCATTACCGGCCGCGGTCACTGCTGCTGCTGCGGGCGCTGACTTTTCCTGTCGTTCTCGTTCTTTCTGTTGGGGTGATGGTGCCAAAAGTATGCTCAGCACTCGTCCCTCCATCCCGGGTGGTTTTTCCAGTTTTGCAACTGAAGCCATACCTTCTGCGACTTTCCTCAGTACCTTCATTGCAATTTCGGGGTGAGCACGCTGCCTACCTCGGAACCTAACGAAGACCCTGACCTTGGCTCCTTCAGCGAGAAGCTTTTTGGTGATGTTGATTTTCGTTTGGACGTCGTTGTCCGACATCACAGGGCTGAGTCTTACGTCTTTTTGTTTACTAGCACTCCGTGAGACCATTCGAGCCTCACGTTGCTTTTTGTTTTGGATAAATTTGAATCGACCATAATCCAGC
The DNA here is from genome assembly GCA_029936155.1 of Dehalococcoidia bacterium. GTDB lineage: Bacteria > Chloroflexota > Dehalococcoidia > Lucifugimonadales > Lucifugimonadaceae > Lucifugimonas. The sequence goes on from JAPYUK010000002.1 coordinate 72,213, forward strand.
AAGCGACATACCGGTGGATCTTGGTTAGGGCCTACCTCAACAAGATCGAGGCCTTCGTCTTGTGCCAGGTCTAGCGCGTCACGAATGTGCATCACTACTGACTCAGTTGAGTCCTCGCCACGGATTACCCGAACTTCTTCGGCTCGAATTCGGCGATTCACCCTAAATTCTTTTGCTATGTTGCTTTCTCCTAGTTCATCGAACGGGCTCCAATTTTGGGGTTCCCATTGAACTGCACAGTTCAATTCACTCTAAAAAAGCGCACTTCTCGATGACGTTGAATTGGTCGAACTTCCAATATATCAATCATGCGCCCGATACTCAATTGGAAACCAGTACGAATCTTTACATGCAGGCTGCACGCAATACAGGCTGACTCCAATGCGGCGAAATATGGCCGCTATGCTACGATTACAGAGCCTAGGGACAGTGTGATTTCGTCACACATTTCTTGTCTCGACATTGTCGGTTGAATCGTAGTAGAACGAATCTCATCTAAAAAGTTGGGTGAATTCAACAACAACCGACTTAGTAGTAGCAATAGGACGGCCAGGACAAATGAGCAACCGCTGGATGAGGAATAGCCTCGTCTACCTCGTGATCATCGTCGCAGTGATCACCGTTTTCTTCATGTTTGTCGATTCACCTGTGGGTGATTCTCAGGAAATCGGTATCAACGAAGTTGTCGAGTTGGCGAAAAACAGTAGTGGATCTTCCCGCCTCGAGATCGAGGTGAAGGGCGATTCGCTCACCATTACTGATGGACTGAATATCTTTACTTCCCGCAAAGAAGAGGGTTCAAGCATCGCCGAACTACTGGGCAACGCAGGAGTAGACGGTGCGAACTACACGGTAAAGGTCGATTCGGGCGGCGGCTTTGGCAGCCTGTTCGGAATTCTTATCGGCTTCCTACCGCTGATCCTATTCGGTGGAATTCTGCTGTTCATGATGCGTCAGGCACAGGGCAACAACTCGCAACAGATGAGTTTTGGACGCAGTAAGGCTCGAATGTTTGTTGGCACGAAGGCGACTGTTACGTTCTTTGATGTTGCCGGTGTTCCCGAGGCTAAAGAAGAACTTGAAGAGGTAGTCGAATTCTTAAAATATCCTGAACGGTTCCAGGCACTCGGAGCGAAGATCCCGTCAGGCGTACTGCTTGTGGGACCTCCTGGAACTGGTAAAACCCTACTTGCACGAGCTGTGGCTGGTGAGGCCGGGGTTCCGTTCTTCTCGATTTCTGGTTCTGAATTTGTTGAGATGTTTGTTGGTGTTGGCGCGTCACGCGTGCGTGACCTGTTTGAGCAGGCACGACGCCACTCACCCTGCATCATCTTCGTCGATGAAATCGATGCTGTTGGTCGACACCGTGGTGCTGGACTAGGTGGTGGTCACGATGAGCGTGAGCAGACACTCAACCAGATTCTCGTAGAGATGGACGGATTTGACTCAGCTACCAATGTGATCGTAATTGCGGCGACGAACCGACCCGACATTCTCGACCCGGCACTGCTACGTCCAGGTCGATTCGACCGTCGCGTCATTCTTGACAGCCCTGACATCCGAGGCCGCACGGCGATTCTCGATGTTCACGCTAAAGGGAAGCCGGTAGACAAAGGCGTTGATTTCGCAAACGTGGCGAAGCAGACTCCCGGATTCTCTGGGGCCGATCTTGCAAACCTGATTAACGAGGCGGCTCTACTGGCTGCCCGAAACAATCAGAAGACGATCAGCTACGACAATCTGACCGAGGCGATTGACCGGGTGTCGATGGGACCGGCTCGCAAGAGCAAGGTAATCAGTGAGAAAGATCGTAAGACAACCGCATACCATGAGGCCGGTCACGCTCTGGTCGCGCACCTGATGCCGGGCGGTTCGCCTATCGGCAAGATTTCGATTATTGCTCGTGGTCAGGCTGGTGGGTTCACCCGCTGGCAGCAGGAAGACAAGTCGTACGCCTCAAAGGAAGAACTTGAAGCACAGATCGCTGCGGCGATGGGTGGTAGAGCCGCTGAGGTACTCAAGATTGGAAATGTCACCACAGGTGCATCGAACGACTTCGAGCAGGCAACGTCTATCGCTCGCGAGATGGTGATGCGTCTGGGCATGAGCGAAAAACTGTCGCATCGTTCGTTCGGTAAGCGACAGGGTGGTGCAGTGTTCTTGGGTAGAGAGATGTCGGAAGAACGCGACTACTCGCTCAAGACCGAGAGAATCATCGACGACGAGATCAACCGATTCCTACGAGAAGGTGACGAACGTGCCGTCTCAGTGCTGGAATCGCACGACAAAGAGCTTGAGGGTATCGCCGAGTTCCTGTTGGAGCATGAGACGATCGATGCTGAGCAGTTTGTCGCTCTTATCGAAGGTAAGGATCCGTTGCTTGCCAGCCCAATGGCCACCGACGATCCGACTCAACAGAGCGACCCGCCGTCGGATCTGACAACCGACCAGATTGACGTCGAGATGGACGGGGCTGCCGATCCGGAACCTCAGGCTACTTAGCTGGGGATTACTGTTTGGCAATAAATAGAATTCTTGAAACGGCGTTATTGGCGCCGTTTCTTTTTGGTACTGTTCGCTCTTCTAAGAACTTAGGTTAGTCTCACATACAGAGTCAAAAGATGAATCATGAGCAACGTATTTAGTGGTGAAAAGTGTTCGATCGACAGGTTCGTATCGGGCTTTTCGAACAATGCGTTTCTAATCACCTGCATGCGTACCGGCATGTCTGTGATCATCGATACACCTGCCGACCCGACCGAGTTGATTGAGGCCGCTGAAATCACGAGAGTCGAGGCGGTGCTTATCACGCACGGCCACCGGGATCACGTTGAGGGATTCGGCGATGTCAGCCGTAACTTCCATGTCCCAGCAGGTATCGGAGCTGACGATCGAGAGTCGCTTCCGACTTCGGCGAATGTCGTCATTGAAGTCTCGACTGGCAACACGATCGTAGTCGGCGATATTACGCTTCGTGCCATGGCGACTCCGGGGCATACACCCGGCTCGACCTGCTATCTGCTCGAATCGCCCGACAACAGTGATATTACTCACGTTTTCACCGGCGATACTCTATTCCCTGGAGGCCCAGGAAAGTCGTCTTCACATGAGGCGCTAAATCAGATAGTAGAGTCGCTGAAATCGCACATCTTTACGTTGCCCGACTCGACCGTCGTTCTGCCGGGGCACGGTGAATTCACCACTATTGGCGATTCGAAGCGGGAGTTTGCGGTTTTCGAATCTAAGCCGACCGACCCAAGCCTGTATGGTGACGTTACCTGGGCCTGATCGTTCACCCCTTATTTACCCACTCACATTCGCAACCCATCACGTGAATCCGCAAACAACCCCAACCGAACCTCGCTGGAACAGCGTCTCGTTGCTTCCAGACGTTAAGTGGGGGCCTCTTGAGGTTGTTGTCGCGGCGACGGTGACGATGTTGCTGGTGATAGCGATTCTCAGTTTTGGCAGGGCGATCGGTACTGATGCCGGGTTCGATACCTCAGTTGCTTCTCCATACGGCTACTACGTTGGTCTACTATCGGCAGCGCTGGCACTCGCCTTGTTGCGCCTCACACGTTCTCCGTACTGGCCGATAATGCTCGCTCTTGCTTTAGGTGTCGGGATGATCGCAGTCAGCTACGAACTGGCAACTGATATTGGTAGCGGTACCGCTGATCTTGCCGGTGTGCCGGTTGCGATTATCTCAGCGACCGCAATGTCCGGGGCCTTCGTTGCAACGGGCTTTTCGTTTTCGGCGCTGTTGTTTCGTGCTCCGCTGAGTTCCCTTGGATTCGTAAGTACCAAAGGCCTCAAACCGTACGTTTTCGCGGTCGGCATGTGGCTAATTGGGCTGAGTATTTTGATGCTGTGGGTTCAAGCGCTCATTTGGCTCGGTGTTGACCTGCTGGTGCCGCCGGACACCGCACAAAAAGCCCTTGATGAGGCTGGCGGGAGCATCGTAGTGACGATAATCCTCGTTGGGATTGTTGGACCCATTGCCGAAGAGGTATTCTTTCGAGGATTCGTGCTTACGGGATTGGTAAAACGATTCGGAGTAGGCAGGTCGCTTCTGTTGAGCTCGCTTATGTTTGGCCTGTTTCACATTGATCCGGGCGCCATCGTGCCCACGTTCGCTCTGGGATTGGCTCTTGGCTGGGTGTACCTTAAAACTGGTTCGATTTGGCCAGCGATGTTTGCCCATGGGCTGCACAATACTGTGGCTGTGCTGATCGCCAAGTACGCAACGACCTGATCTACAGCAACCACCTACCTATCGAGGAATCCACAAGCCAAATGGCAACAGATAGAATTCAAGAAGCGTTCAGGAAGGCCGAATCCGAGGGCCGAATCGCTCTTGCGCCGTATGTGACGGTCGGCTTTCCTGAGCTCGGGTTGACGGCCGATATCGTTCGGTCGTTAGTCGAGGCTGGTGCGGATGTTGTGGAGCTCGGCGTGCCATTCAGCGATCCGCTTGGCGAAGGACCAACGATTCAGGCCTCGAGTCACAAGGCACTTGTGAACGGTGTCACGCCCGAGACCTGTTTTGAAACTGTCAAAGACATTCGAGCCGCTGGAATCGATGTGCCGATTATCTTCATGGGCTACTACAACACCATATTGTCGATGGGTCTCGACGAATATTGCTCAAGCGCAAGTGGCGCTGGAGTCGACGGAATCATCGCTGCCGACCTTCCTGCCGCCGAGGCAGGACCGCTTCAGGACGCGTGCGACGCCGCTGGGCTCTCGCTCGTACCATTGATCGCTCTTACCTCGACTGATCAGTCGATCGAGCACGCCTGCAAGAGAGCCAAGGGGTTTATCTACTGCATTTCGGTGCTGGGGGTTACGGGCGCACGAGCCACGATGTCAGATCGAGTCGAGGGGCTTGCGAATAAAGTCCGAGGCTATACCGATCTTCCTATCGGGATTGGATTCGGTATCTCGAACGCAGGGCATGTGGCAGAAGCTGCTGAGTTCGCCGACGGAGTTGCGATTGGTAGCGCAGTTATTAACGCCCTTGCTGACGGCGATCCGGCGGGGGCTGCGGAACGAGGTGGAGCGTACATAAGATCGCTGGTACCCGGCACACCACGAAAAGTCGTGGCAAACTAGGTCGCCATAATCGACGATCACGAGAAGCGACACACTGGGTCGACTAGGGGAAAAGATTGGCAACGAAGGTTCGAGGCGTCAAAGGTGCAACAACCACTACTGGCACTACTGCTGAAGATGTTCTTGTAGCAACTGAGCAACTTCTGAAGACTCTGATTGATGAAAACGGCATCGATCAGGACGACGTTGCGTCGGTTCAGTTCACCACCAGCCCCGATCTCATTGCCGAGTTCCCTGCAGTGGCGGCTCGAGAGCGCATTGGCTGGAACGATGTGCCGCTAATGTGCGGACACGAAATGGCCCGACCCGGTGCTTTAAGTCAGTGCATACGTATACTTATTTTGTGGAACACTGAAAAGGCTCAGAACGAAGTTATGCACGCGTACCTTAACGAAGCTGCTAAACTTCGCCCCGATCTTTCTACGGCAACCACGTAAACAGCATGAGCGAACACAACTCACAGACGAATACCTTGTTTGGCCAGCGCGATTCACGCGCGGCTAACTTCGTCTTTTCGCTTTCATCCGGGTACCGCACGTCGTATTTTGGCTATATTAACGGGTTGTTTACATACGGACGTTCATATCGCATCTAGTTCTACCTGAACGCCCGCAGCCCACCTGGATTCACAAAGCTCTCCTTCACACAGCATGCAACTGTGCCGGCCTGACCGAATGAATCACGAACACCGCTAAATTCATTCACAAAATCCACTAATTACTGGCACACGATTTACAGAAACCCGAACCAATCATGTCTACTTCAAACGTACGAGTTACCAATCTTCAACCGCTCAGTTCGCCTAGATCGTTCATCGACTCACAGCCGATTACCCCTGAAATAGCAAAAACTGTCCTCGACACACGCGCCACTATCGAAAAAATCGAGGCTGGCACCGACCAACGTATGGTCATGCTCGTTGGACCATGTTCCATCCACGATGAAGAGGCGGGGCTTGAGTACGCAAAGCGACTCGCCGTTCTCGCTGAAGAAGTAAAAGACAAGATTCTTGTCGTGATGCGTGTCTATTTCGAAAAGCCTCGTACAACCGTAGGCTGGAAAGGCCTGATCAACGACCCGAACCTTGACGGCACGTTCGATATGCAGACGGGCCTTGAGCGCGCTCGCGCGTTCCTTATTCAGGTGTTGAGTCTCGGTCTACCAGCAGGAACCGAATTCCTCGATCCGTTCACTCCGCAGTACCTTGCTGACCTCATTTCGTGGGGTGCGATCGGGGCTCGCACGACGGAAAGCCAGACTCACCGACAGATGGCAAGCGGGCTTTCGATGCCAATTGGTTACAAGAACGGAACAGGTGGGAGTCTTCAGATTGCGGTCGACGCAATGATGGCGGCTCGGTCATCACACGCATTTCTCGGCATTGACCTTGATGGTCGAGCCTCTGTCGTCAACACAACGGGGAACAAGGCGCAGCATTTGATTCTTCGTGGCGGAGCTTCTGGCCCGAATTACGATGAGGAGTCGGTAACTCTGGCTTCGAGTCTACTTTCAGAGGTTGGTCTGCGACCCAACGTGGTAATCGACTGCTCGCACGCGAACAGTAATAAGGATCACAGCCGCCAGCCGATAGTCTTCCGTGACACGATTCGCCAGCGCGCTGAAGGAAATGCCGGCGTGATTGGGCTCATGCTGGAAAGCCACCTGAACGAGGGCAACCAGTCGTTGGGCGATCCTGCCGATCTTAAGTACGGTGTGTCTATTACAGATGCATGCATCAACTGGGAGACCACCGAAGAGCTTCTTCACGAAGCACACGCAAGCCTAAGTTGAACCAGTGGTTCGTTTAATTTGGGTCAGGTGCGATTCGAGTCAACGGTTATGTCGACTTCCGAACTGTTCAAATATGTAGACATCATTGAGGGTCCGACGGTGGCTACCATCGGTACTTTTGACGGTGTTCATCTGGGTCATCGTGCCTTGATCCAGCGCGTCATTGTTGAAGCCGAAAAGCGAAATGCCAGATCGGTCGCCATAGTTTTCGTGCGGCAACCACGTGCTTACATCACGCCTGATGCTGCCGTTTCGTACCTTTGTGATTTCGAAGCCCGAAAGCGCATGCTCAATGAACTTGGTGTCGATCAGATAATCCCGGTCGAGTTCAGTGCGGAGATTCAAAAACTCTCGGCTGAGGAGTTTGTGCTGGAGATGTACGAAACGTTCGATCTGCGGGCGTTGATCGTCGGGCCCGGTGCGCTAATTGGATCGGATCGAATCGGCGTCGAGCAGCTGACTAAATCCTGGTCATCAACAAACGCGCCGATTGACTTTCTTTCCGTTGCCGCCGAAATGATCGAGGATCAGCAGGTTTCAAGCTCTGCGATTCGAAATGCCATCAAGGCGGGACATCTTGAGATTGCATCGAAAATGCTGGGTCGCAACTACTCGATCGAAGGTCCAGTTGCCGGGGGAGATGAACGAGGCCGCGAGCTTGGATTCCCCACAGCGAATATCGAACAGGACCCGAAAATAACGGTTCCCGACAACGGAATTTACGCGACTTTTGCAAAGGTCGACGGTAAGGTCTACCAAGCAGCCACAAGCATTGGTGTTCGACCCACTTTTGAAGCTGATGGCACCCGCAAAATCGAGGCGTTCTTACTCGACTTTGATGGCGATATCTATACGAAGCAGCTGCGCCTAGAGTTTGTGACCCGGCTCCGCGGCGAAGTTGCTTTCGAATCGGTCAAACAACTAGTTGAACAGATGAACAAAGACGTAGAACAGACTCAAGAAATTCTCTCTTCTAAGTAGTTTCGGAATCGGATTTATATCCCAATATCGTTCTAACCTTTATCTGTCTCACTTGGGCGCAGGGCCCGTAATAACAAAAATCTAATGACCACAAACACAGAATTTTCAAACGTAGCCGAAGACTTGGAATGGCGTGGTGCGCTGTTCGACGCAACCCCCGGAGCGGCGCACACGCTCGCCACTGAAAAAGTCACCTGCTACAACGGCTTCGATCCGACAGCCAGCAGCCTCCATATCGGGAACTTGGTTGCCATCATGGGGCTCGTCAGGCTCCAACGATACGGCCACACGCCGGTTGCATTAGTTGGTGGCGGTACGGGGATGATTGGCGACCCCGGAGGGCGTACCACAGAGCGCACGCTTATGTCGGTTCCAGAGATCGACGAGAATGTTGAGGCGATTCACCTTCAGCTCGAGCCATTTCTTGATTTCGAGGTCAGGTCTAACCCGGCGCGCATGGTCAACAATGCTGACTGGCTGCGTACAGCCGAGCTGCTGCCGTTCCTGCGTGACGTGGGCAAGCACTTCACCGTCAATTCGATGATGGGCCGAGACTCTGTCAAGGATCGGTTCACTCGCGATAACGGAATTTCATTCACCGAGTTCAGCTACCAGTTGCTGCAGGCGTACGACTTTCTCACGCTTTACGAGCGTGACAGCGTCGGATTCCAGGCCGGTGGCAGCGACCAGTGGGGCAACATTCTTGGAGGTGTCGATTTGATACGCAGGATTCATGGTGCCGACTCGGAGGGTCGGCCTCGGGCTCACGGAATCGCCTACCCACTGGTGGTTGGTGCAAACGGCGAAAAGTTCGGCAAGTCGATCGGTGGTGCGCCGACGCTCGATCCGAATCAGACCTCGCCGTACAAGCTGTACCAATTCTTCCTGAACGTGGCCGATGCCGACGCTGTTCCGTACGTGAAGCTTTTTACACTACTGAATCAGGTGCAAATCGGTGGACTTGCCGAGGCTGTGAGCGAAGAGCCGCAGAAGCGTGAGGCACAGCGGGCGTTGGCTGAGGAAGTGGTACGCACTGTGCACAGTCAGAATGGGCTCGATCAGGCTGAGAAAGTGTCTCGTGCATTCTTTGGGGGCGATATATCCGGGCTTACGGCCGATCAGATGGAAGATGTTCTCGACGGTTCCTCGGTAACTGAAGTGAACCGCGGTCAGCTTTCGGGAGAGGGTATTCGCTTCTCTGAACTGGCCGTTTCAGCCGGGGCCGGTAAATCTGGTGGCGATGTGAAACGGACTATCGATCAGGGCGGCATGTACCTGAACGGCGAGCAGATTTCTGACGCAGGCCGATTGGTGGGAGTTGAGGATCTGGTTGAAGGCCGGTTACTGGTCATCCGTCGAGGACGCAAGAACTACTCGCTGGTGAAGGTAGCTGAGTAAGTGCCGGTGGCACGTTGGCGGATACAAGAGTCCATGAGAGGATAGGCTGGAAAAGTGGAGCCTTACAACCAGAGGGTCATCCAATGCCACCATGGGATGAGTCCATTTTGGACATAGTACGAAAGCGAAAACCATTTTGGACTCATGTCGATTGACTAAAAACTGACTGATCAATTAACCAGTTGAATACCTTACCCACGCCGAATGGTCGACCAAACGTACTTCCCTCCGTTGCTCCAAAACTACTAAATAACAGCCGTTTAACTATCTGAGAGTTAGAATATTCGGTGGTCGTTTTTCGAAAGCGACCGGTATCGAGAAAATAACCTTCAGAATCCGTCACACGGCACCCTGCACGAAACGAGCACTCCGGTGAGCAGCCAGAATCAGCCAAATCTTCGAATCCCAGGCCCGGTACCGCTTCCCGACGACGTGCTTGCACTCGCCGGTTCGCAGATGATCAATCACCGCGGACCCGAGTATGCCGACATGCTCGATCGGATGTCGAAGAATCTGAAGACGGTTTTCATGACCCAGAACGATGTGTATTTCATCACATCTTCGGGAACCGGTGCTATGGAAACGTCGATCGTGAACACGATTTCACCCGGCGACAAGGTGCTCTCGATCATCATCGGTGCATTCGGCGAGCGGTATGCCGAGATTGCCGAAGCGTACGGCGCAGAGGTCACTCAATTGAACTTCGATCTCGGCCAGGCTGCCGACATAGACAAGGTACGAGAAACGCTTCGTGGCATGTCTGACGTGAAGGCAGTTATCTTCACTCACAACGAAAGTTCGACAGGTGTTTCGAACCCGCTGGAAGAGCTGTGCACGGTCATCCATGAGGAGTCGGATGCACTGATTCTCGTCGACGCCGTTTCGAGCGCCGGTGGTGTGCCGATCGCAGTCGACGGGTGGGGCATCGACGTTGTCGCAACCGCCTCCCAGAAGAGCTGGATTTCACCTCCTGGAATCTCGATGGTGACCTTCTCGAAGAAGGCGTGGGCCGCTTACGAAACGTCGACGACTCCTAAGTACTACCTCGATATTAAGCAGTACGAGGACTATCTCAAGATCGGGCAGCCGCCGTTCACTCCGTGCCTGTCTGTGATGTTCACGCTCGAAGTGGCATTGCAGTCGATGGTCGACGAGGGAATCGAGAACGTCTTCGCACGCCATCACGAGATCGCACAGCACACCCGAGACGGCGCAAAGGCGCTCGGACTCGACCTGCTGCCCGACCCCCGTTTTGCCTCGAACACCGTTACGGCTATTCGATTGCCCGAAGGCCTAGACGGCAAGGCGTTTTTGGGCCTGGTAAACAAGAACTACAACGTCGTTCTTGGTGGTGGACAGAAATCGCTGATTGGCAAAATCTTTCGATTGGGTCACATGGGCTGGGTCGAAAAGGAACACATCGACGAAGCCTTGAAGGCAGCCGAAGAAACCCTGAAGAGCATGACTTCGTAAGTTGGATTGTGATCGTTCATTGAACGATCGCATCTGATCTTGTTGGCCCGAAATGGCGCAGTCAAACTGGCTGCGCCTTTCTAAATACTTTTCGAACAGTTGGTAATTTGTTTTGAGGCGGATGGAATTGGTTAGGACCGATCTGCTGCGAGAGACCCGAGCGCTGGTTGCAATTTCATTGATCGCAGCAGTGTTTGTGTTGACCGCAGCGTGCGGTAGTAGCTCGACTGCGCCTGTGGCTGGTGAATCTGCGCCAACCCCGCCCTCAAGCCTTACTCCTGCTCCCTTCGCAGCGTCGACTCCTACCTCAGTTGAGGCGTCGACTAATCCCACACCCACAGCCGTTGTAGAGACGATGGCTGAGGTCGAACTGACCGCTGATTCGGATACCAGTCCGGCAACATCGGTAGTAAATCCTTCGCCACCGCCCACAGAGCCACCTCTCATCAACACCCCGGTTCCGGTCGCAAACACTGCGCCTGATTTCACTCTCCCTTCGGTTCAAGGTGTTGAGTACACACTGTCGCAGTTCAGGGGTGAAAAGCCGGTGGCGGTTGTGTTCTATCGGGCCTACTGGTGAACGTTCTGCAGAAGGCAACTCGGGAAGTTGCAAAGAAACCAGGCCGACCTCGATGCTTCGGGCGTGCAGATACTTGCGATAAGCACTGACAATCTCGCAGGTGCCGCGGGGCTTGTGGAGGCGCAGGGCTACGAGTTTCCAATTCTATTCACAGCACTGGATAGGACGGTGCCTCAGAGCTACGGTGTGTTCGATCTGTTCGGTGATGGCCTCGCTTCGGCATCGTTGTTTTTAGTTGATACCGAGGGCGAGTTAACGTGGCAGAGTATTGGGCTGAACTACAGTCACCAGATAGAGGCTGCAGAGATTATCGAGCAGGTTGAATTGCTGAATTAGTGTTGTCTATTGTAGATGCAGCGCAGGGCTGTTTTCCGAGCGGAGTCACAGAAGTCGAGGGATAACGCTGGATTCGGCGGCTACATCGATGTAATTTTTTAGATGGTTGAAAGGTGTGGATCTGCATGCCTCCTGCCGGCATCGAGGTTCCTCTGCTTCGCTACCCTGCGATCGGGAAATGGTGGCGGTAACGGTGGCTTGTAATTAGCTTTGCAGGATCGATAATTCTCACGTGACTTTGTTATTTCGAAAACTAATGGTTGTGATGACTGCGACGCTGGCGGTCGGGCTGATTTACGCGTGTTCGGGCTCTTCGCAGACGCCCGGCTCCACCCCCACCGCTACGGTCGGGATAGCGGGGGGTACGGCCGAGCCACTGGAAGCCAATATCAACGAATCAACTTCCCAAACACAAACACCCGCATCTCAAGAAAGCGTGCCGTCGGCACCACCTGTTTTTGCGATGGAGTCAATTGATGGTGAGACGATTCGGCTTGAAGATCTCGTTGGAACGGTGCCTGTGTATGTGCTTTTCGTTCCGAGCACGGCTGATGAAATTGACCGCGCTCAATTGAGCAGGATTCAGGCCCGATACGAAACGTTTGAAGGAATGGGCGCGGAGGTTGTTGTAATTGTTTCTGATTTGCCGAAGAGGGTTATCGAGCTGCGGGATGAACTGGGCCTGAAGTTCGCACTGATCGCCGATCCGCTGCACGTCGTGGCTTCGGATTGGAAGGTGTTTGATCTCGACCACGAAGGAAAAGTCAGCCCCGCCAGCTTCGTGTTCGATGCCCACGGGAGCCTGATCGCACGACTGGTCGCTGCGGTGACCACGGACCGGCCATCGGTCGAAGAGGTACTTTCCGTTATCGAACAGTCGCTGAGCGTAGGCGCCGCCTAGCGACCGTTTAGAGCGTTGGGCCGAACTGCTGAATAACGGCTCCGGCGGGCGGCTTCGGATAGAAGTTGGTCGCTTTGGCAGGCAATCGCCATCCGCGTGTCACGATTGAAACGAACTCGTCGAGCGGTATCGGTCGCATGATGAAGGCCATTCGCGCCTCTCCGCTTTCGATCTGCCGAGCAATCAGTCCAGCGTCGTGATGGGGACTGATGATCTCCTCTTCACGCTCTGCTGAAATCACTGGCCGAATCACGTGTGAGTGCAGCTGAGAGTACTCAGAGTTTTCAAGGGCGTTTTCGGCCGGAGGTGGCGACTTCATCCGTGCGATATGGAATTTGTCGGGTTCTTTTGAATAGAGACCGAACACTACTTCGTCGCCGCTTCGTTCACCAAGAGCAACGGAAAAAGCTTCGATTTTCTGGGACTCTGATTCGCCTGGTTCAGGAGTCCACTCTTCGAGGTCACACGTGCTCTCGACCGTTTGCACGATCTGTGCAAATTCACCATCTGTCGCCGATTCGATAAGCCGGTGATAGCCGCGGGTAATCAGCCCAGGCTCATCGAATGACACCATCAGCATCATCCGGAAGTTGATCGACTCGTCGTGCCCTACTTCTCGCTCGGCGCGAACTCCGCTTCGATAGCGCAACGCTGCTTCGTAGCGGTGATGTCCGTCCGCGATGAAAATCTCGGCGTCTTTCAGCGAATCCTGAAAGACCTTGATCGTGCCCGGATCAGACACACGCCAGATTCGGAACTGAGGCATGTCGGGTGGGGTGAATACGGCGGTCGGCACCCCGCCGATGATGGCTCGAATCAGGTTGCCTACACTTGAACGCAAGTCGTCCCTGTGAATCACCAAGATCGGGCTGTAGTTCGACTGGGCAGCCGCCATCAAGTTTACTCGGTCGGTGACCCATTCTGAACGTGTTTCCTCATGCGGTAGTACGACTTCCTGATCGTAGTCCTCAAGTCTGACCGCTGCTACGAATCCTCGCCTTAAAAGCGTTTTTCCCCGGTATACAAATTCTTCTTCAGTGACATATATCGAAGAGGTTTCTTCATGTTTTAGAGCACCGGAGTCGACCCAGTCCTGAGAGGTATCGGCGGCCTGTTCGTACGGGTCGTCTGCGAGGCCGCGCCGCGCAAGTTCAAGACGAACGATATTGAATGGCGATCGGTCATACAACTCCTGCTGAAGTTGAGGTGTGATCGCGTCGAAAGGCGGGCACACGTGAAGGCTCACGTCACCTGCGACGTCGGGGTTGTATCGAACTGCCCTAAAAGGCTGAATATCTGCCACAAATCTCACTTTGATTTCGGGGGAGGAAGGGGTGGATTCGAACTAACTGTCATACGAGTATAGACCTGTACGGCCAGTTCATCTGGCTGATAGATGTGAGCATTTTTATAATAAATCGGCACGAGTGACGGTTGGGGGCGTTGTTATACTCGCCGCACCACTTTCCGTGCGAGATTTTCGCCGACAGCTATGGGCTGATTTTCTCTCGGTACTACCGGTTCGAAACTACTTTTGCCAGATAACGACTCCCCGCCACAATTACAGTTTGATTCTGACTCATCTGTCCCCGAACAGGTCGTGGTCAGAGCTGCCCAGCTCCGTGCCGAGATTAATCGGGCGAACCGGCTGTACTACCTCGAGAACGCTCCCGAACTCGACGACGCTGAGTGGGACGGGCGAATGCAGGAGCTACTAGCGCTCGAAACCGAGCATCCATCGCTTCGAACTCCCGATTCGCCGACGCAACGTGTTGGTGCGCCACCGGCTGACGGATTCGACGAAGTCGTTCACCCGGTTCCAATGCTTAGCCTTGGAAACGTGTTTGATGAGGACGGTCTGCGGGCCTGGTACCAGCGGGCACTCGATTATTTGGAGCTCGAAAGCACGCCAATGGTGTGTGAGCTGAAGATCGACGGTCTGGCGCTGGCGATTACCTACCGCGACGGCGTGATGGCACGAGCGGCAACACGAGGCGACGGTGAGCGAGGCGAGGACGTCACGGCGAATGTGCGAACGATTCGCAGTGTCCCACTTACGTTAGAGGGGGCAGAAGGCACAGCGCCACCTGTAGTGGAACTGCGAGGTGAGGTATTTTTGCCGAACTCGCGCTTTGCGGATCTCAATGCCGAGAGAGAAGAGGCCGGTCTTCCTGCATATGTGAACCCTCGGAACTCGGCGTCGGGATCGTTGCGTCAGCTCGATTCTGGAGAGACGGCAAAACGCCCGCTCGACATGTTTTTCTATGCACTTGGCTATGTCGAAAACGCCGAAGAACCAGCAAGCCACTGGGATGCACTTCAGGCGATGAAGGGCTGGGGCGGTAGGACGAACGAGTGGACTCGCAGGGCCGATACCGTTGAAGAGGTGATGGCTGCGATTGGTAATGCTGGCGAGGTGCGTGAGTCACTCGACTACGGAATCGATGGAGTTGTGATCAAGATCGATTCGATAGCCATTCAGCGTCGACTCGGCTATGTCGGTCGTGATCCTCGCTGGGCTATCGCATTCAAGTTTCCTGCCGAGCAGGCTGAAACCACGCTCAAGGCGATTCACGTAAACGTGGGACGAACCGGTGCACTGACGCCGTGGGCGGAGCTTGAACCGGTTGTCGTTGGGGGTGTGACGGTAGGCCGGGCCACGCTGCACAACAAGGATGAGATTGCTCGCAAGGATTTTCGCGAGGGCGATCGAGTTGTGGTTCAGCGGGCTGGCGATGTGATTCCACAGGTGGTGGAGGTTTCTTCCCGCAATAAGCGATCCGCTGACTCTGCGCCGTTCGAGTTTCCTGATGCATGTCCTTCCTGCGGTACTAACACAGTTCAGACCGAGGATGAGGCCGTTACTCGCTGCGTCAACGCTACCTGCCCTGCTCAGTTTGAGCGTTTACTAGAGCATTTTGCTTCCCGGCGTGCAATGGATATCGAGGGGCTTGGCGAACGGGTTGCGCAGGATTTGCCACGGCTCGGGTTTATTTCGAACATTGCGGCTCTCTACAACCTGCGTTCCCGGCGAGATGATCTACTTGAACTCGACAAGATGGGCGAGAAGCGGGTCGACAATCTTCTCACGGCAATAGACGAATCCAAATTCCGACCAATGTCCCGGCTGATGTATGCCCTCGGAATACCGGGGATTGGATCAGAGAGCGCTGAATGGCTGTCGCGCCGTTTTCACGACCTAAAAGGTCTCCGAAAGGCGACCGAAGAGGAACTGTTGTCTATCGATGGCATCGGCCCTATCGTCGCCGCGACGCTTGTGGCATATATGGCACAAGAGCAGAACGAAGATTTGATCGAAGGTTTGATTGATCTCAAAGTTGGAGCGAGAGACGAAACACCCGAGCCTTCTGCTGATCACCCGGTGAGCGGTGTGACATTCGTGGTCACAGGTCGACTCGACTCTATGTCACGATCTGAGGCACAAAGTCGAATTAAGATACTGGGCGGCAAGGCAACGGGTGCGGTTACGAAGAAAACCAACTACCTAGTTGCTGGTGCCGAGGCAGGCTCGAAGCTGAAGAAGGCTCAACGACTCGGGGTACATGTGATCAACGAGGGTGAGTTCATCGAGTTCATGGACGCAGGTATCGTTCCGATCGCACCGGGTCCCGTCGGGAACTCCGACGCTTCGTAGATAAGCTGCCAGTTTCCAGTGTTCTTTAGGTGCTGGAGAATTTTTCGTGGTCACGTCTGCCAACCTGTCAGGAAGCGCGAGTAGCGTTCAATTCTCTTTTGCACAGGATCTGATCGGTCGTGCTCATCGGGTCGAGACCAGTCTTGGTGGATATCGTTATCGTTTGGCCGCCGTGGTGTCGAATTTGGTGCCGAAATCCCCAAAATCCGACAGGCTACAGGGCTTATTCAGGCTCAATTCCGCTAGAGATTTGTCTGGCCTCGCAAACGTTCTCGACGATAAGGTCATATCCTTTCTGAACGAGTTGTTTGGCAAATCAAGCAGAAAATTTGGCGATTGGGCATCTCCTCACTCTTAGATAAGTTATTTCCTAGCGGCAAAGGCGGCGGGTCGGAAGGCCCTCCGTGGATCGTTCTGGGTCTCGGTAATCCTGGCGCCGAGTATAGAAACACGCGCCACAACGTTGGCTGGTGGTGCATGGACGAGCTCGTTCGCCGGACTAACGCCGATCTGAACCGCAAGCGCAAAGAGCTTCGGTATGCCGAGGTCGAGCTCGGAGGGACGCAGGTTGTACTCGCCTACCCACGCACCTTCATGAACCGCTCGGGGCTGGCGCTAAGCTATCTGACGAACAGGTTCAAAACTAGCCCTGAAAATATCTTAGTGGTTACTGACGATATAAACCTGCCGCCCGGTTCCGTTCGTATACGTAAGCAGGGTGGCCCGGGTGGTCACAACGGACTTAAGTCGATCATCGCCGCCCTCCGCACCAGTGAGTATCCTCGTATTCGAATAGGTGTCGGCAACCCCGATACATCTTCCGAGCAGGTCGACCACGTTTTGGGTACGTTTGATCCGGCTACCAGAGAGCTCGTCTCAGCGGCAATAATTCGAGCGGCCGATGCGATTACGATGATCGTAAATAGTGAAATCAACAACGCAATGAACAAATTCAACAGCAATGGCGAATCGCCAAAATCGAATTGATTTTGCTCAGCAATTTGCTAGCCCAACTACTGGAATCATCGCGACGCACAGTGCTTCAAATCGGTGTTGGCGGGCTCGCTCTACTTCTTGTTACATGCCAGAACGGTGAGCCTGAATTAAGGCCCACTATTTCTGTAGAGCCATCGCCACAGGCTGAACCGACACTGTCCGCAACCACGGCACCCACCGTGAAATCGTTAATACCCACCCCCGTTCCGACATCTACACGTTCGCCTTCAGACACCCCAGCACCCGCAACCAGCACACTTTCCGATCCGATCGTAACCGAAACACCGACAGCCGACCCTACTGCCACAACTGCGCCGAGCGGTTCATCAGGTGGCTCATCATCGCCGCTGATTCCGGCGCCAACTGCAACTCCAGTCTTTGTGCCAGCTCTGGCCGAGCCCGACATTCCCACTCCACCCGACCGTGATTTACAGGAGCTCGGGCAGCGGTTGGTTCCCGGCTATACCGAACCTAAAAACGTCGTCCCTGCCAATCCTCTGGAGATCGGAGACAAGGTCGATTTCTGGGTATTACGCGATGAGGGCAGCGTGATAGTCAGCGGCGAGGTTTCCCATGTCTCTGAGCATGTCTACTGGATATTCGAGAACGGTTATCTGCCCGAGCCGGAAGACATCCAGCTTGTCGCAGCTAATTTTGAGTCGGCGGTTTGGCCGGCGGTGACGGAAGTGTTCGGAGCACCGCTTACGCCCGGAATAGACGGCGACGATCGGATGGTCGTGTTTACCAGTGTTTTGCGAAGTGGAGTTGCCGGTTACTTCTCGGCGGCCGATTCGTATCCTCGTGAAATTCGGCCCCACTCAAACCAGCGAGAAGCGCTATATATGTCGGCGAATCAGGTCGATCTGGCGAGCAGCGAGTACCTCAGCGTGATTGCCCATGAGCTTCAGCACGCTACCCATTTCGCAGCTGATCCCAGTGAAGATTCGTGGGTCAATGAGGGACTTTCTGAGGTTTCTGCGGAGATTGCCGGGTTCACCAGATCGGCGGCGGCGGCCTTCGTTCGGGAACCGGCTACATCGCTAACCGCATGGGCGCAGGATATTTCGATATCGGCAGCAAACTATGGTGCGGCGAATCTTTTCTTCGCGTTCATCGCCACTCACTACGGCGGCAACGAAATGCTGGCAGCCATTGCCCAGAATCAGGAAGACGGTATCGAGTCGATCGATGCCGCATTGGCTGAGCAGGGATTCGATGAAACGGTGAACAACGTGTTTGCCGATTGGCTCGTCGCCAACTATCTGAGCACCGATGAAGGGCCGTTTGGTTACTCCGATCATTCCATGCCACCGGTGAGAAACCGCTACAAGCGGGCACCCGACTCGCTGAGCAGTACGGTGAGGGCTTATGGTGCCGACTACGTTGTGACGAGTAGTGGTTCCGGAATGATGACTATCGGATTCAATGGCGAGGCTGAGACTTCGTTGCTCGGCGCGGCTCCGCACTCTGGCGACACCTGCTGGTGGTCGAATCACGGCGACTCGATCGACTCGACCCTCACTCGCAGTGTCAATCTAAGTGATCTTGAAAGTGCCACGCTCAAGTTTTGGGTCAACTATGAGATCGAAGAGTTTTGGGATTATGGCTACATCATGGTGTCGAACGACGATGGCGCGTCGTGGAACATTCTCGACACAGATCGGGCGATCAATTACAACCCGAACGGAAACGGATACGGAGCCGGGCTGACAGGTACGAGTCTTGGCTGGGTCCAGGATTCAATCAATATCTCTGACTACGCTGGCCAACAGATCTTGCTGAGATTCGAGTACATCACAGACGATGCGGTGTTCTCACGGGGTGCCTGCTTCGACGATTTCGAAATTCCGGAGCTCGATTGGATTGACGACACGTCGACTTCTGGCGACTGGACGTCGAACGGATTCGCCCTGGTTGAAGAGATGATTCCGACGCAATATCTCGTACAAGTTATCCATGAGAAGGCTGTAGGTGAGCCAGTTGTTTACCAGATTCCGATCGGAGCAGACGCCAAAGGTGGAATGACAGTTGAGGAAGTTGGCGACGATGATTTGATCGTCGTGATAATCAGTGCAGTAAATCGCCAATCCACCATTGCTACGGAATACACTTTAGATATCACACCTAAAGTTTTGACGCGCTCCTGAACGAGCGCTTTTTCTACTCCACCCGGAGCAACCGTCATTAGCAAGTTATTCACTCCCCTCGAAATTCGAGGGGAGACCATACATAACCGCGTCTTCTATTCCCCGATGTGCGAGTACTCATGTGATGACGACGGTATGGCGACCGACTGGCACATGGTTCACCTTGGATCGAAGGCCGCCGGAGGTACTGGACTCGTGATGGCTGAGGCGACCGGAGTCAGCCCAGAGGGTCGAATTACGCCAAGCTGTCTTGGCATTTGGTCCGACGCCCACGTCGATGCGTTGCGACCAATTACGACTTTCATATCTGGTCAGGGTTCTGTTCCCGCAATTCAAATTGCTCACGCCGGTCGCAAGGCTTCTCATGCGGAGCCGTGGAATCCTCTTCACAGGCACCTCGAAATAGACGAAGGTGGCTGGCAGTCGGTCGCTCCCAGCGCCATACCGTTCGATGAAACTTTTGGGATACCCAAAGAGCTGACGAAGCAGGAAATTGCCGAGGTCACTCAATCGTTTGTCGATGCTTCACTTCGATCTCTTGATGCTGGATTCAAGGTAATCGAACTTCACTTTGCCCACGGGTATCTGGCGAGTTCTTTCATGTCCCCTCTTTCGAATCACCGAGAAGACGAGTATGGCGGCTCACTTGAAAATCGGTGCCGATTTGCATTGGAAACGATCGCTGCGGTTCGGAAGGCGATTCCAGATTCAACACCGCTGTTTGTGCGTATTTCTGCGTCCGAGTTCGTCGAAGGCGGATGGGACATCGATGATTCGGTGCAGCTTTCGAAGTGGATGAAAGACGCTGGGGTTGATCTTGTCGATACCTCAGCTGGCGGGAATTCGGCGAATCAGGTATTGGAGCTCAAGCCGGGGTACCAGGTGCCATTTGCTGAGGCGATACGCGAAGAAGCGGGGATCATGACCGGCGCTGTTGGTCTGATTACTGAGGCTCAGCAGGCAGAGGCGATTCTCGAAGCAGGACAGGCCGACGCTGTGTTTCTTGGTCGAGAAATCATGCGGAATCCGTACTGGGCGCTGTACGCCCAGGCTCAGCTTGATGGCGGAAGCGATAACTGGCCGGTGCAATACGAACGTTCAGCATTTGATGGCAAATACGCAGGGCCGGTGGCGTAACTGCCGACCATGGCTAGCTAATGCCGAAGTTGGCATCAGCCAAATCATCGAATTCGGATAACAGGCCATCTGGTAACGGCCCCATTTCAGCGGCGCCAATCCAAAATTCGAGATGCTCCAGTTCGGGCATACCGGCTTCAATGCCTGATACGTCCGGATTACGCATAGCGTATCGAACGGCAACTCGAGTACGCTCCCTGTGTTCGGGCTTCAACAGTGGCAGCACACTGATCATCCGTTCGACATCTGAACCAACGTCATTGGCGAGTGCAACACCGCCCTCTTTACCGGTGCGAACATCGGTAGCAATAACACCGGCGGCGAGCACCCGAATCACCATCATCCCAACTCGTTGACTGTGGGTAATTTCGTGCAGCGCATCGGCTTCACTCGTGCTGGTGAACCCAATATGGCGGGTAAGGCCTTTATCTACCAGCGACTGCATTGCATCGGCAATTCCCCCTCACCGAGTATGTCGTCTGGCGTAATCGCGTTTGCAAACTCGCCTAGCGAACCGCCAATACGGTTGTACAACTTGGTACAGATAAACGCTGTCCATATGCAGCCTACTCAGGCTATCTATCAGTGCTCTTTCGGCCTGCCCAGCAAAATCCGGTGCTGTTAGATCGAATGCTGTTTTTGTTGAGGCATATGGACGCTCTTTCTCGGTGAGCTCCTCCATCAGCCATCCGATGCAGTTTCAGATGCTCCACTCCCGGAACTGGCAGCAGTATCGATCCAGTTAATTCCGGCATCGAGCGCCATTCGTACAGCCTTGCGGCGGCTGTCATCGTCGGCGTCAATCAAGATTCCACCGACCGCGCCACCGCCGAGTTTGCGGTAGTTCATTCGGGTGAAATCCTTGCGTTTTGCCGAGGAGTTTAGGTGCGCAAGGATATCAACGAATTACAACGCCTCGATTGTTGACCATCCAGTGTAGGGGATCAGGACTTCGGGCATGGCGACCGAGCCGTCTTCTTGGAGGCCGTTTTCGACTACGGCTATCCAGATTCGTGGGAGTGCGAGACCGGATCCGTTGAGCGTATGCGGTAACCGCGTTGAGGCACCAACTTCAGGACGGTAGCGGGTGCCATTTCGGCGTGACTGGAAGTCGGTACAGGTCGAGATTGAGCTGACTTCAAGCCATTCGGCCGATCCGGGCGACCAGACCTCGATGTCATAAGTTTTTGCCGACTGAAATCCGATGTCGCCTGCGCAGAGTTGTAGCACCCTGTATGTCAGTCCAAGTCGCTCACACAGTACGGTCGCTTCACCAACCATCTCTTCCAGAATGTCATCTGAGCCTTCGGGTTCGACATATCGGAACATCTCGACTTTTTCGAACTGGTGAACTCGCTTGATGCCGCGTACATCACGACCCGCGGATGTGTGCTCTTTACGGAAGCTGGGAGTCTGAGCGACGTACTTCAGAGGCAGCGTATCGGGATCGATTATCTGGCCTTGATGCAGTCCATTTAAAGCCACTTCGGCTGTCGGCACAAGCCAC
This sequence comes from Dehalococcoidia bacterium, assembly GCA_029936155.1. Taxonomy (GTDB): domain Bacteria; phylum Chloroflexota; class Dehalococcoidia; order Lucifugimonadales; family Lucifugimonadaceae; genus Lucifugimonas. Next base: position 94,230 of record JAPYUK010000002.1, read on the forward strand.
AGATCGGATTCTTCGTCGCGATAAAGATTGTCCCTGAACTTGGGCAGGTTCCCCGAACCGATCATCGTCTCCTGGCGGATAAGCAACGGCGGGTCGATCTCGGTGTATCCGTGCTCTTCGGTCTGCACGTCGAGCATCCAGGCTGCGAGCGCCCGTTGAAGTTTTGCACCCTTGCCTTTGAGCACATAAAACCGTGCTCCAGAAATGCTTGCACCAGCTTCGAGGTCGAGGATTCCGAGGTCAACAGCGACATCCCAGTGGGCGATGCCATGGGTGTCGGTCGGGCCTTCCGAAGTGCGAACTACAACATTGGACCCTTCATCGAGACCGTCAGGAACGTCGTCGAGAGGGGTGTTGGGAATCGGTAACAGAGTGTCGTTCAGTTCTTCGAGTACAGTCGCTAGCTCTCCTTCGACAGACTTGATGCGATCACCGGTTTCCCGCATTTCTGCGATCTCTTCTGGAGTTGGTTTTCGTTTCTCGTTGCCGATCGTCTTGCTCACGTTATTGCGGGTGGCGCGGTCGGCATCAGCGGTCTGGATCAGCTCTTTCCTGCGCCCATCGAGTTCGAGAATCCTGTCGATCGGCGGGTCTTCACCGCGACGCGTCAGAGCGGCTCGGAATTTCTCGGGGTCTCGGACTATCTGTTCCAGTGAAAGCATTTATTACTCTAGCTATTGCGTAAGCTTAAATCGGCGTAGGTTGAAAAATTATTAGATCACGAATTTCGCATTGCCGGGAATAACAATATTTCTCGGATCGACTCTTCGCCTGCGATGAGCATTGTCAGTCTGTCGATACCGAGGCCAAGCCCACCGGTTGGTGGCATGCCGTGGTCGATCGCTGTCAGGAAATCTTCGTCCAATCGATCGGCCTCTTCATCGTCGAACTGCTCACGCATCTGCTCCTGCTGTACGAATCTCGCCCGCTGGTCAACCGGATCGTTCAGCTCGGTGAAAGCGTTGCAAATCTCTGTACCCATGACGAAACCTTCAAACCGTTCGACGATCTCGTCGGAGTCGGGTTTGCGTTTTGCCAGCGGCGACATCTCGACCGGATAGTCGACGAGGAAGTGTGGTTGAATGAGATGGGGTTCTACTTCAGATGAAATGACCTTGTCGAGCAGTCGACCCCATGCTGAACCAGCTTCGACGTGGATTCCACGCTCGCGCATCGCTCCCGAGAGTGACTCGGCGTCGCGAACATCAACAAAGTCGATACCCGTCCGCTTTTTAATCTCTCCCCGAAGGTCGAGTCGGGGCCATGGCGGAGTCAGATCGATCTCTTTCCGAACACCCTCTACGGCAGGTAAAACCATCGAACCTGTCGTCTCCTTAGCAATGTGGGAGACCATGTTTTCGACCAGTTCCATCACGTCGTTGTAGTCAGCGTATGCCTGATAACTCTCGATAGTCGTGAACTCCGGGTTGTGGTCGTGGTCGAGTCCTTCATTACGGAAGAGTCGTCCGATTTCAAATACCCGTTCGATGCCACCGACGATGAGTTTCTTCAAATAGAGCTCGGTCGCTATTCGCAGGTATAGATCACGGTCAAGCTGGTTGTGGTGCGTCTCGAATGGTGTCGCCTGGGCACCTGCGGCAACCGGTACGAGGATTGGAGTTTCAACTTCGATAAATCCACGATCGTGCATGAACGAACGCATCTCACGCACAACATTTGATCGCAGCAACGCGTTTTTCATCGCCTTGTCGTTCGAGATGAGGTCGAGATAGCGCTGGCGAAATCTGATTTCCTGATCCTGCAGACCGTGCCACTTGTCGGGCAGCGGGCGAATCGCCTTTGTGAGCACAGTTACCTTCGCGGCCTCGACGCTGATTTCACCCCGGCGAGTACGGATAACCGACCCTTCGACTCCGATAATGTCGCCAATATCCAGCAGGCTTATTATCGCGTACTCGTCATCGCCCATGGTGTTCTGTCGCGCAAATGCCTGAATCGTGCCATGGCCGTCTTTGAGATCAATAAACGCAGCCTTACCCATTCCGCGCCGGGCCATGACACGGCCTGCTACCCGAATCATTTCGGTCTTTGGATGCTCGGTGTCGCCTACTCCGTTGCTAGCCATTACCTCGGCGTACTCGAACAGCGTTATCGCTTCGACAGAAGTGTGTGTGCGATCGTATCGGGGCGGGTACGGGTCGATTCCCTGAGCCCTGATCTGAGCAACCTTGGCAAGACGATCCTCGATCAGCTTCTGCTCGCCGGCGGCCGAATCTATTTCTGATTCTTCTGGTGATTGGACCGGCTGTTCCGGTTGATCTTGGTTGGTCATATTTCTCGACGCAGAAGTATCTGCGGGTTTCGTCTTGAATCGTGGTACGGCTTGCTGCGCCGGAGTATGGAAATTCATTCTAAGCCAGCAGCACTTTAGATTCAGCCGGATTCAGTTACTAGTTTCAGCGGGTGCGGCAACTTCGCTTCCGTGTAAATCACCCGAAATCAGTAACGCCCCACGAAGGTCGATATTCCGCGCCCCATGAATAATCGGTTAATCCGAATTGACATCAGGGGTATCAGGTGCGGATCGAAAGAGCGATGAGTGACAGACGCAAAGGGTCGCCAGGGTTCAAATCCAGGCGAGCTTCCAGTGGAGGTTCTCTTCGACCAACGACATCCAAAGTGAGATCAGCGATTTTCTCGATGCTTGGTCCTGCTGGAGCGAGTGGTCTCCGGGTTCTCGACATCTATGCCGGAACCGGTGCACTCGGAATTGAGGCTCTTCAACGCGGTGCCGAAAGTGCCGTGTTTATCGAGCAAAACTCACGTCGATGTGAGGATATTAAAAAGGCCTTAGGGCGACACAGGTTGACGATGCAGGGTTCAGTTCAAAGAGGTAGCGCACTCAACGCAGTTGGAAGACTGAAGAGTGAGTTCGATCTGATTTTTGCCGATCCACCGTACCATCTTGTGGAATTCGAAGCACTGTTCGAGCGTGTTTCCGAGGCTGGACTAATCGCCGAAAACGCAATCGCATTTCTTGAGCATTCGAAGATGACACAGCTACCCGGTTCACTTCCGGGCCTCACGTTGTCTACCCACCGTCTTTACGGCGATACGGCAGTTTCGGTCTACACGACCGCAGCACACCAGTCAGGGGGCGAATAGATGGCGCGAGCGATCTATCCCGGCACGTTTGATCCGGTGACAAAGGGTCATGTGGATATTGTCGAAAGAGCATCATGCAACCTCGATCACCTTACGGTCGGCGTCGTCGATGGTTCGCTAAAACGGACGATGTTCGACATCGACGAGCGAATCGGAATGTTCAGTGAAGCGGTTGCGCACCTGTCCAATGTTTCAGTACAGCAATACACGGGTCTAACGGTCAACGCGGCTCGAGAGATCGGAGCCACTGTGATAGTTCGTGGCCTGCGAATCACGAGCGATTTTGAGTACGAGAGTGAAATGGCACTAATGAACCGCAGGATGGCTGAAGACATCGAAACAATTTGCCTCTTCAGCGCTCTGGAATACCAGATTCTGAGTTCATCAAGAGTGAAAGAAGTGGCAGCATTCGGCGCTGATGTGTCGAATCTTGTGCCACCGAACGTATGGAAGCCTCTGGTTAAGAGGCTCGAAGAACAAAAAGCAAGCAGCAAGTAACAAGCGTAAGTCGACACGCATGGAGGCAGAAATGACACTAATGTCGAAACTCGAAGACCTGGAAGCGATCATCGTCAAGGGTCGAGTACCCGGAACGGCACGAACACTCGTCAATCTCGAGAAGATCACAGCAGCGATCAACGAAATGAAGGGCGAAATGCCAACTCAGATGAGCGAAGCCGAAGGCGTTGTTCGTCAGAAAGACGCGATCATCAAGCAGGCTGAACTGGAAGCCCGCCGAATCCGCGCATATGCCGATGAAGAGGCAACAACCATTCGCCAGCTGGCCGAAGAGCAGTCGAACACGCTGCTTACCACTTCGCAAGAAGAGGCCCACAAGATGGTTCAAGACACTGAGATCACCCGAGTTGCGAACGAACAGGCAACCGAGATTGAGGCCGGGGCTCAGAAGAGCGCCGGTAAGTTGATCGATGACGCCGAAACCCGTGTGAACGGTATTTTGAACAAGGCAGAGACTTCAGCCGACGCACGACGCAAGGGTGCCGATAACTACGCCCGAGAGGTGCTGTTTACGCTGGAAGAGCGAGTTGCCGACACGCTGGGTCAGGTTCGAGGTGGTATAGATCTTCTCGATGCACGCCCAACTGCAAACGTCGCCGACTAGTACCGGTTCATAGTTCTAGCTCTAAGAATGTCCGCTTGCACTCACCGGATTGCTCGATCCTAGATTTTCGTGAAGATAATCTCCACGAAACGAAATAGAGGGATCTGGAGAGTATCGCGCGTTGCCTCAAGTTCGACAACTGGCAAGCGAGCCAGCAATAGAACCAATCACTCAGCCCTGTGCTTGCGCAGGTTCCACACTAGGGACCAAGCAAGGCAGGGTTGTGTTGTTTGGGGTTGTATTAAAAACCGCGTAAGTCGCCGATGTGTCGCCCAGAATCCTGAATCAAGTTCAGGACGACATGGCCGTGGGCCTACGCATCCGCCGAAGGTCGCTTCGCTGCGGTCGGACGTGAGTAGGAGGGTGAAAGGCGGCCACCAACGCTTCTCTACGGGTGCAGGATCACCTTTGTATAGCCGTCCACCCGCTGGTCGAACTTTTCGTAGGCGGTTGGTGCTTCTTCTAGAGAGACTTCGTGTGAAACGACGAAACTTGGCTTTGCCCGTCCGCTGATGATGAGATCGCGGAGGTTTGCGTTGTACTGCTTCACGTTGCACTGGCCGGTACCAAGTCGGATGCCCTTTTCAAAGAGTTGGCCGAAGTTGATCGACAGCGCGCCCTTCTTGGCTCGCTCATCAACTCCACCGGGATCAGAAGGTACGTAGAGTCCCGGAATTCCCAGGGCACCGGTTGGGGCGACGACGTCGATCAACTGGTTCAAGACGATGTTGGGCACTTCGTCCTGCTTGCCTCCCACAGCCGACGATCCGGCAGCCGTCGCCTGGTAGCCGACGGCATCGATACCTTTGTCGACCCCAGAGCCGTCGAGATGCGACTTGATCTGCTCGACAGGATTTGCTTCGTCGTAGTTGATCGGTATAGCTCCGATTTCAGCTGCCTTGTCAAGTCGCTCTTGAACGTGATCAACGGCGAACACCTGCGACGCGCCACGCAAGATGGCACTGTATGAGGCCATCAGGCCAACGGGTCCACAGCCGAACACCGCAACAGATTCGCCGGGAGTAACGCCAGCGAGTTCGGTGCCGTGGTAGCCGGTCGGGAAGATGTCGGCAAGCAGCGCAAAGTCAGCTTCGTGCTCTGTGCCTTCGGGTAGTAGAAGGCAGTTGAAATCGGCGAACGGAACCTGCATTAGTTCTGCCTGGCCGCCAACCCAGGGTCCCATCGACACGTAGCCGTATGCGCCGCCGGCAAAGCCGGGATTCACGGTTGTGCAGAATCCGGTGTAACCACCAAGGCAGTTCTTGCAGAATCCACAGGCGACGTTGAACGGCATTACTACGCGGTCGCCAACCTTGCGGTGTTTGACAGCGGCTCCAACTTCAACGATCACCCCCATATTTTCGTGTCCGAACACGATGCCCGGTTCGGCAGAGGTACGGCCTTCGTACATGTGCAGGTCAGATCCGCAAATGCACGATGAGGTAATTTTGACGATAGCGTCGTTCGGGTGAAGGATCTGCGGATCGGCTACCGTTTCAACTGCAACCTTAAATGGTTCTTTGTATACAACCGCTTTCACTGCTACGACTCCTGCTCGTGGTTGGCTCTGAATGTTCTGTACGTTCAGTCGGGCGTACTATCGCTCGACTTTCGCAGTTTGTCCATAGAAGAAGCGGTGAAATGGACGAGTTCGTGGGCATAGGAGAAATGCAGGGTTAGACCCGAATGAACTTTTGCAGACGGTTGTTTTCGCCGACTTCGGCTATGTATATCGACTCTTCATCATCGATGAACCCGCCATGCGGGGAGTTCATGAAGTGCCCCGCACCCTCTCCATCCTCACCCCAACGTCCAATCAGTGTTCCATCGAGTGCTCGCAACTCTACCCCACCTGCTCCGACGATATGCATGACGCCTGAGCGAGCGATCTCAGCTACATCGCCGCTGAAAGCCCTCACGTTGAGCCAGGCCGCTTGAGCCAGCTCAACCAACGGGTCGACAGGACCTGCATACTCCCAGTCGATCAGGCCGGCTAGAATATCTTCGCGAGAGACGATGTTCCACGGTGCGAAATCACAGTGGCTGATTGCCTTTTGACCGTCGCCAAGCTTTCGCTCGAAAAGCGGGGGCCACTGGCATCGGTATCTGGCACATACGAGCTTGAGGCATGGTGTAGCTCGCGAAGCATTTTGCCGAGTGCTTCGATTCCGTTGATGCTCTATGCACGGGGGTTGATCACGTCGCCTTCGATGAAGCTCAGCGTCTCACGTCCGTCGTCAGCAAAACCAGTCCCGACGATGTTTGGCGCAGCTGTGAAGCCGCGTTTTCGAGATGGCGAAGGAGTGAGTGGACTGATGCGGCCCAAGATCCACTTTCCCTTACTACGACGTCGCCTTTACGATAAACGACCGAGCGTTCTTCACTGCTCAGCCATGCGCGTCGCATCGGTTCGCTCAGTGGAATTTCAGCTTCGTCGTGAGTCATAACTCGGCACCTAGACCAGCCCTTCAGCCCAGTCGCCGCTCAGGACTGCTTCGAACATTTCGGCTGATTCGTCGTTCCAGCCGAAGCGGTTGACGAGATTAAGGCGGTAGATCAGTTCGAGGGTACTGAGACGGGCCGAAAGTGCATCGTCGCTCAGATCACCCTGGCACAGATCGACGAATGGTTTCATGAGTTCGATATCGAGCGATTCGGCGTATACCGCTTCGAGCTGTTCGGGAACAAAGTTCCACGGGTATCGCCAGAAGCGCAGCAGCATGTCTAGCTCGTAGTCGGCGGGAGCGAGAGCCATTCGATCAAAGTCCAAAATACCAGCGAGCCCTCCCTCGTTATCCACAAGAATATTTCCGAACCATAGATCACCGTGGCACAGCACTCGTGGCCGATCTTCAAGCGATTCAGCCCACAACGCAAATGCACCTTGCGACTGGGTAAGCACACGGCCCGGCACGATTGCATCGACAGCTCGTAGGGCGCGGTTGAACGACTGCCTGATATGCTGAGCCCAGTCTGTTGTATCGGCGTGCAGCATGCCCTCGTCGGGCTCGAACTGCTGCATATGCCCGAGCGCGGTTGCGAGTTGGCCTGTCAGGTTGCTTCTGGCTGGAGCGTCCAGACCCGGCCAAACGTTGTACCCGCCCGAACCTTCGAGGCGATTGAGAATTACCCACGCCCTGCCCTCAAGCGCACCGGTTTCCAGAACGCGAGGAGTTGCGACTCCCGGTATTTCCAACTGGCTGACGGCGAGTTCGTGGCTGAATCGCTCGGAGCGTCCCACTTCGGGGTCGATCTTGATGACGGTTTCGTTGCCAATGAATACCCACGTGCCGTAGCCGAAGCCGTAGTCGACGTTGCTGCCAAGTTTGTTGGCGGCCCATTCACGCACGCGACCGAGCGCGGCGTGGTCGTCTTTTTCGTAGTTTCGAACCCAAGGATTAATGAGCATGGCGGGTGACAAGTGTAGTCGCGAGTTGGGTACGGTGGATGTTCAGGCTCGGCGAGCGACGCGCTGTCCCCTAGGCTAGCGCTAGCCTAGGGGACGCTTTCCAGATATTGCCCATGCGCGGCCTATCAGGTCGATCGAACCGTCGATTGTCGAGATCGGAAGCTTGGATCGAAGCTGTTCCTTTTTCTCTTCTCCCGCTGGGAGAGGGCTTAAGTCAAGCTGTCGCTAACGCTATAATCCGCTCACATTCCGAGCAATTACAGATCAGGCCAGCCGACTTCCGCTTATGACCACAACTCCTGCAAAAACTGACGACCAGCTGTTCCTTCTAATCGATGGGCACGCAATTGTGTTCAGGGCATGGTTCGCTATGCGGGATCATCTGATCACCGCTTCAGGTCAGAATACGACTGGTGCAAGCGGGTTTATGACGATGTTTTTGAAGACTATTCGTGAGCAGAATCCGACTCATATCGCGGTGACATTCGACACGAAAGCACCGACGTTCCGCAAAGACATGTTTCCGGCATACAAGGCTCAGCGTCAGGAGGTCGACCCGGCTCTGCACGAGCAGATTCCGATCCTCAAAGAGATTCTCGAGCCGATGGGTGTGCCGGTTTTTGAGTACGATGGCTTCGAGGCTGACGATCTGATCGGAACACTGTCGAAACAGGCGGTTGATCAGGGCATTAAAACGCTGATCCTGACAGGCGACGCCGACCAATTGCAATTGGTCGATGATGACACGTCCCTGCTTATGTACACCGGCTTTGGCGATATGAAGACCTACAACCCTCAGGGAGTTGCAGACCGCTACGACGGGCTCGGGCCGGACTTCGTAGCCGAGATCAAAGCTCTCGAAGGTGACCCGTCCGACAACATTCCCGGCGTACCCGGAGTTGGCAAGAAATCGGCGCGCGCTGTGTTGAACAAGCTTGGCCATTTCGACTCCCTATATAGCCAGCTCGAAGAGGTCGAAAATATCGAAGGCTTGCGAGGCGCCAAGCGGACTATGAACCTGCTTGATGAGCACCGTGAGACGGCAGCGACCGCGTTGGTTCTTACGACGATCGTGCGTGATGTGCCGGTCGAATTCAGCGCCGACGATTCAAAATTCGGTGATTTCGATCGTGAAGCCGTTATCAAGATTTTGATGAACTATGAGTTGCGGCTGGTGGCGAATCGACTGCCGAAAGCCGCAAATGAGCCGGAAGTTGAAACTGTTCCGGGCTGGGAAGCTCCATCTGGAAGCACTTCAAATGGCCAGATGGACATGATGGGCGATCACGAGGCAGCGGCACTTGTCGAGCCAGAGCCGCCGAAGCCACTGGGCGACTACGAGATTGTGACCGACATGGCGGGTCTCAACTCGATGATCGAAAAACTGCGAGCCAGCGGTGAATTCGCCTTCGATACCGAAACGACAGGTCTCGACTCGATGATGTCGGATCTCGTCGGTCTCTCTTTCTCGATAAAATCTGAGCATGCGTGGTACGTCGCAGTGGGTCACAACGAAGGTGATCAGGTGCCGTTTGCAGAGGGGATCGCTGCACTCCGGCCACTATTTGAAGATGAGTCGATCGGGAAGACCGCCCACAACGCCAACTTCGACATGATGGTGCTGGCCACCGCCGGGATCGAGCTAAAAAACCTGAGCTTCGACACGATGATCGCAGCCGCTCTGTGCGGTCGACGGGCGATCGGATTAAAGCAGCTTGCACTTGAGTTGTTCCAGGCCGAAATGACCGAGATCAAGACCTTGATTGGAGTCGGTAAAAAGCAGATAACAATGGCTGCTGTGTCGATCGACGCTGCGGGACCGTACGCTGCTGCCGACGCTGACTTCACGTGGCGGTTGAAAGAGCATTTCGAACCAGAAATCTATGTGCACGAAGCTCGATATGTGAACGAGCAAATCGAACTACCATTGGTACCCGTGATCATCGAAATGCAGCGAAACGGCATGATGATCGACAAGGCGGCGCTCGCCGAGATGTCGGAGCAGCTAGGCGCAGATGTCGAGCAGATCAAGCAGGCAGCAACTGCGGTGGTTGGTGGACGAGAGCTAAACCTTGCTTCTAACCGACAGGTTGCCGATCTGTTGATCGACGAGTTGGGTGCACCCAAGACCCGAAAAACCAAGACCGGGTTTTCCATGGATGCGAACGCTCTTGAGAAAATCCGAGAGACCAGCGGGTTGGACGACCGGGTCTACCAGATCGCTGACGCGGTGATGAAATTTCGTGAATTGAGCAAGCTAAAGTCGACTTACGTCGATGCGCTTCCCCTGCTCGTAAACCCCAAAACGTTGCGGGTGCACACGAGCTTCAATCAGGTTGGGTCGGCCACGGGTCGGCTTTCAAGTACCGATCCGAACGTGCAAAACATTCCGGTTCGAACGGAGTTGGGCAGAAAAGTACGAAAAGCGTTTGTTGCCGATGCCGGGAACGGCTGGCAGTTCCTCGCAGCTGACTACTCACAGATCGAACTAAGGATTCTGGCGCACCTGTCGCAGGAACCGGGTTTGTTGGAGGCGTTCCATCAGGGCGAGGATATCCACGCGGCGACAGCCCGGGCGATGTATGGCGTTGTGGACGTATCTGCTGATCAGCGGCGTATTGCCAAGATATTGAACTTCGGTGTGATCTACGGACTGGGACCTGTGGGAGTGGCGCGCCAAACCGATCTGACTCGGGCGCAGGGGCAGGAGTTTATCGATCTGTACTTCGGCAAGTACCCGGGAATTCGTGACTACATCGAGCAGGTAAAGCAGTTGGCTCGGGACACCGGTTATGCCGAGACGATCACGGGTCGGCGGCGTTATTTGCCCGACATCAACGCTGGTCATCCGGGGCATCGGGCTGCGGCTGAACGGGTGTCAGTGAACATGCCGATTCAGGGCACGGCGGCCGACGTTATCAAGATCGCAATGGTGAATATTTCTAACGAGATCAAGTTGCAGAAGATGCAGTCAAAGATGTCGATTCAGGTTCACGACGAGCTGATTTTCGAGATCGCTCCCGGTGAGTTGATGGAGATGCAGATGATGGTCACCACCATGATGCCAGCAGCGATGGACCTGGCGGTGCCGCTGCTCGTGGAGGCGAAGACCGGTCCAACATGGGGCGACATGGACTCCGTTGGCTAGGTGGAGACAGTGCCGACGGCACGTTTTGGAAACAATATTGGGTCGCCCCACGAGTGATCGTTTGGTTGGCCCACTTCTCCCTCACCCAACCCTCTCCGGCTGGGAGAGGGGCTTAAGCTAGGATTGGCCGCATGCCTGAACTGCCTGAAGTTGAATCGTTACGGCGTTACCTTGTTCGGGAAGGTGTGGTGGGTAGCGTTTTCGAGCGGGTGGATGTTGAGGAGAAACCGAGTCCTGATAAGGGCACGGGAGCGATAGCGGGGACTGAGTTGCTGCCGGGTCGCAGGGTGATGAGTCTCGAACGTCGAGGAAAGCAGATCGCGGTGGTGCTTGACGAGGGCGTGCTGGGTTTGCACATGGGGATGACGGGTCGCATCGACGTTCTCGCACCCGACGAACCCATACCTCGATTCACACGTGTCGAGTTTCATCTGAAGAACAGAGATAGCCATTTTCGAATGGTGCTGGCCGATCCACGTCGCTGGGGCATGGTCCGGCGATTCGAGAGTCTTGAATCGATATTTTCAGGCTTGGGTCCAGATGCGCTCGATCCAAATCTCACTGCTGAGCAATTCGCTGAGGCTGTCAGTAGGCGAACTTCGCCGATCAAACCTCTGCTGCTGGACCAGTCGCTGATAGCCGGGATTGGCAATATCTACGCTGACGAGGCGCTTCACCGGGTGAAGATTTCTCCTTCAAGACGGGCGAATCGGATATCGAGAAAACATCTGATTGCGTTGTCTGGTGCAATTCGTGAGTCGCTTGAGCATGCGCTTGAGTTTATTCAAAGTCATCCAGACGAACAGGGCCGGCCATACATCGTCGATGCGCTGGATGATCGGATGAGGCTGGTCAGGCGGCCGGGGTCGTTCTGTCCGCGCTGCGAGATTCCTTTGCGAACTCTGAAGTTCGGGGGTCGTACGACCTACTTTTGCAGGAACTGCCAGCGGTAGGCGTGGGTGAACATTCTTCAGCAACGGGCAAGACAGCGATGAAAGCTGTGGCATGTGATCTGGATTCTGAATCAAGTTCAGAATGACAGTGGCCAGTTGGACAGCACTGCCTAGTGAAACCCCACGTCGTCGAGGTCGTCGGTTTTGCGTGCTCGGAGCCTGTCGCGAAGGGCTCCCCAAAAAAGAATAGCAATACCCAGAAGACCGACGGCGTATCCGATGACGTACGTGTGCCACGAACTTTGGGTAATTAGTAGTACAACCAGACCAACAATTGCTATGACTATCCCAGCGACGACGATCCCCATTCCGGACCATTCAAGAAGCTGCTTCATGGTTACTCCTTTTGGTGGGTGATTACTTTGGCATTCCGTATTTACTGCGTTGCGGGCAGCACGATTCGTGTTCACTAGCACCAGTATCCGCCTGATGCTTGGATTGAGCCAGTTCATATCGCTGAGGAAGTCGTAGCGAATACCGTTTCAGAATGCGCGATTTTACGATTAGACTTATCTTCTGTGCGGTTTCGTAGTGAAACCATAGTGCCCCTGCGGAGGGGTGGCAGAGCGGTTGAATGCGCTTGTCTTGAAAACAAGTATGTCGGTAACGGCATCGCAGGTTCGAATCCTGTCCCCTCCGCCAGCGCAGGCGCTGGCGGAGGGTTTGGCGTTTGGCTCCGGGCGTCGTATCACGACTTGGTCGCGCGTCGCAATTGTGTTAAAGCCGAGCGTGCCGAGGCCGCACTTGGGCTAGTTTGGCCCTCAATCACTTCCATCAAGGAAGGGAAGATAGAACAGCTCGTGGCTGACAATTGTCATTGGTCGGCCCGGCTCGGCACGACGAGGCCGATTCAGCTAGTATCTCGACCGAACACTTCAACTTCTTGGCAACTCGTTGTGACAGAGCGGCGACTGGTAAATATTTCTACTTCGATGAATCTCCATCGAATGAGGCACTGAAGTGATCCGCATCTGGAGTATCAATTGACCATCAAGACCAACCTGAAGCATCGAATCCGAAGTGGCCAGACGACGGTCGGAGCTGCAACACCGCTCACTGCTACTAAGAGCCGAATTGAAGACATCATAGGCTCGAGCGACTATTCGTTCCTATCGGTCGATAGCCAGCACAATGCATACGGTGAGCGTGCGCTTGTCGAGGTCTGCGAGGCTGCCGATCAGGTTGGCGTGCCGGTAATGTTCCGCATCAAGCACACTCGCCATTCATACCTGATCGGAAATATTCTCGATCTCGGCCCAGCAGGTGTGGAAGTACCGCAAACCGAAACTGAAGATACTGCACAAGAGGCTCTCGACTATTTCTACTACCCACAGGTCGGCAAGCGATCGTGGGGCGGACCTCCGTCATCGTGGAAAGCCGATTTCAGCGATCGCAACGAGTACGCCGATTTCTGGAACGACTATGGAGTTCTGTGGCTACAGATCGAATCGCTGAGCGCAATAACTCGTGCAAAAACATTCGCCCGTAAAGGAGTTGACTGCCTTTCTTGGGGACCAGCCGATCTTTCGTTCAACAGAGAAGCGAACCCTGATCACCCCTTAAAGACCGATGACGACTGTATTGAGCACGTTCTCAAGCTGTTGGAAGGCACCGACACCAAGCTTTGCATTCGCAGTTACCAGCCGGAATTGCGCAACAAGTACTTGGATATGGGCGCCACCGTGTTAATCGAAATTCCCAGCGTGTGATGTAGTCTGTTGCTGGTCGCAACCGTTTATCGCGTCCAACACTCAAGAGTGAACTAGGGTTGCTGACAGCCAGAATCGGGCTTTCGGAAAACGCTCGATATAAAGAACGAGTTGCTTAGCATTTCAGCGTTCAGCTTGAAATTTTCTCAAAACGAACTCGTATTTTCACGAGTTCGTTTTGCTTTTAACGCTCACCGACCCGGTTCGTGGTATTCCGAGACTTTCGTGGTGATCGCGACCTGCCCGGACTCGACCGGACACTGGTTCGAATCACTAGTAGTTCGTAGACACTGCTCACCACCGTGGGTACGATGATTTATTAAGAGCAGTCCGGCAATATGCACGTTCGGCAGCAAGTTCCGGATCAGCTACCAGTAAAAAGCGAGTCATCGTTCGTGAATATCCACGAGTACCAGGCGAAAGAAATACTCGACAGATTCGGTGTACCAACACCGCGAGCTGAAGTTGCCTCAACGGCCTCGGAGGCAAAAGAGATTGCATCCCGAATTGGCGGGCGAGTTGTTGTAAAGGCTCAGGTTCACGCCGGCGGTCGAGGCAAAGTTGGTGGTGTAAAACTTGTCGAAACTCCCGAAGAGGCAAAGCAAGTAACTGCTTCACTTCTCGGAACCCGATTGGTTACGAACCAGACGGGACCTTCCGGCCTTCCGGTCGAGAAGGTGATGATAGCCGAGACTCTCGATATCAAGGACGAGCTCTATCTTTCGATTGTTATCGACGGTGATATTGGTGCTCCGGTGGTGATGGCGAGCACAGAAGGCGGCATGGAGATCGAGCAGGTCGCCGAAGCTACGCCAGAGAAGATATTCCGTGTCGCAGGTGATCCGCTAATTGGTCTTACCACCTACCACGCACGAGACATAGCACTAGCACTTGGCGTTCCGGCCAAAGCATTACGGACGACCACAAAACTAGTAACCGATCTGTACCGGGTGTTCATCGAAAACGACTGTTCGCTCGTCGAGATCAATCCGCTGGTCATCACTAAAGATGATCAGGTGGCTGCACTCGATGCCAAAATAAATCTTGAAGACGACGCACTGTTTCGGCATCCCGAACTGGGCGGTCTACGTGACTCTAACCAGCAGGACCCGCTCGAACAGCGCGCCGAGCAGGCGGATCTTGCTTATGTAAAGCTAGACGGCGGCCGAGTTGGCTGCATGGTGAACGGCGCTGGTCTGGCGATGGCGACCATGGATATTACAAAGGCTGCCGGGGCCGATCCTGCCAACTTTCTAGATATCGGCGGTTCTGCTGATCAGGCACGAATCGAAGAGGCGTTCAAGATCATCATGGACGACGATGATGTCGAGATGATTCTTGTGAATCTGTTCGCGGGGATCGCTCGCTCCGACATTGTCGCTCAGGGCATCGTGGCTGCCGCAAAGGAAACCGATGCTCAGCTTCCGATGGTTGTTGCGATGCGAGGAACCAACGCCGAAGAGGGAATTAAAATACTTGCTGACTCGGACTTGAATATCACCGGTGCACCCGATCTTGCTGGAGCCGCCGTGGTCATCAAACAGAAATTACAGGAACTGGAGGGCTCCAACTAATGGCTATTCTTGTTGGAGCCGACACACGGCTGCTGGTTCAGGGTCTCGGGCGCGATGGCTCGTTTCAAGCGAACCGAACTCGAGAGTACGGCACCAACATGGTCGCCGCAGTTCACCCAGGTCGCGACGGCCAGAAATTTGAAGATGAAGTTCCTTATTTCTCAACCGTTGCGAAAGCTGTTGAAGAGACCGGTGCAAATACCGGGGTTATCTTCGTTCCTGCGCCGTACGCCATGGATGCAATTATCGAGCAGATCGACGCCGGTCTTGAGTTGGTTGTCTGCATCACGGAAGGCGTCCCCGTGCTCGACATGGTCAAAGTTATGGCCTACATCAACGACAAGCCGACACGGCTGATCGGCTCCAACTGCCCCGGCGTGCTCAGCCCCGCCACGAAGGCTAAAGTGGGAATTGTCCCTGCAAATATCGTTCAACCCGGCAATATCGGTGTTGTGTCACGATCGGGCACGCTCACCTACGAAGCAATCGCACAGCTGGTGCAGCACGGCATGGGCCAGTCGACCTGTGTGGGCATCGGTGGCGACCCAGTTCACGGAACAACGTTTACAGACGTACTGGAGCTCTTCCAGGCCGATGATGAGACCGAGGCGATCGTGCTGATCGGTGAAATTGGTGGCATACGTGAGCAACTTGCGGCTGATTACATAAAAGAACACGTTACAAAACCGGTTGTTGCTGCGATAGCTGGCAGCTCGGCTCCTGCTGGAAAGCGGATGGGTCACGCAGGTGCAATCATCACAGGCAAGGCAGCACTTGCATCTGAGAAGAACAAGGCACTGGCTGCGGCCGGAGTCCACGTCGTGGAATCACCTGCACTGATCGGTGAAAAGATGAAAGAAGTGCTCGGCTAGCCCGAGCATCTCACCGATGACGTTTACTGAACGCTACGTTCATACCGGCAAAGTCGCACTGAACGTGGCGGAGTGGGAGGCGCCAACACCCGGTGCACTGCCGGTAGTGCTGATCCACGGCTACGCTTCAAGCTGGCTCACATGGGGTCGGGTAACCGACAAGCTGTCGACAATGTTCAAGCTGTTTGCGATCGACCTTCGTGGCATGGGGCGGTCGGGACGTTGGGGCAACGGCAGCGAGCGCCAGATTTACCCTGACGATATTGCAACGGCACTACCGCTACTCACGGATCAGCCCGCATTGTTGGCCGGCCATTCGTTAGGTGGATGGGTGACAGCCGCGGTGGCTTCTCGACATCCGAAACTCGTGTCAAGGGTGATGCTGGTCGACCCGTACACCGGGGCGCAATCGGAAGTTGGTAAGCGGGCGCGCATAGAACGACACGAGCAGCGGCTGAAGCGAGCTGAGCAGATAAAAAGCGCTCGAACTCCTGACGATCTGATTCCGTTGATCGAGGCGCGATACGCCGGTGCGGCAGAAAGCAGCATCAGGCGACTCGCTCGCATGTACTTTGAGCTTGATCCGGTGCTCGAGGCAGGTCGACTTAACCCATCTGATGATTTCGATCAGTTCGAAAGCCTGCTCGCAGCCATAGAATGCCCGGTTCTTATCATCCGCGGAAACGTCGAAAAAGGCGGAATCATGTCTGACGAGGAGGCGGAGCGGGTTGTTGATCTGATTCCGAACTCGCGATTGCTCAGCTGGCCCAAAGTGGGTCATTCGCCGCATATCGCTCGAAGCCACGATTTCATCCGGGCAGCAAAGCGGTTTGCTGCTGAGTAGTGGGGTTGTTGGATCGTCGAAATGGATACTGAATCAAGTTCAGGATGACGTACTGACGTCGACCGTTTACGTTGCGCCGCCCTCGAAACGAAAGTAACCTCGTGCCGCAGGAGAACCATGCCCAATTACATCGAAAAGAAATTTGCTGCCAGCACGGTTCAGTTAAACTACGCGGAGGCTCCTGAGAACGGACCTCCGATGGTTTTAATCCACGGAATCACCGGGCGCTGGGGCGAGTGGGATTCTGTCCTTGACCAGTTTGCAGCAAACTGGCATGTGTACACCATCGACCTGCGGGGACACGGGGATTCAGGGCGTGTACCGGGTGGCTACAGGTATGGTGACTATCACACTGAGATCGTTGAATTTCTTCAAGAAGTCGTCAACGAACCTGCGTTCCTCGTAGGACATTCGCTGGGCGGTATTGCGACCGCAACCGTCAGCAATAGCAAGCCGGAGCTGGTGGCAGCCGGCGTGATGGAGGATCCGCCGCTCTACATACGCGAGTGGTTCAATGAGTCGAATTTCGCATCTCGCTTCAAGGCGATGCTGGAGCTTAGCAAGAAGAATTTGAACCTGCGCGACACCGCACTCGAATTGAGGAAGATGGACGCCGATTCGTCAGACGAGATGATTGTTTTCCGAGCTCTGAGCTTGATCAATGTGGACTCCGAGGTGATTGAGTTCGCTATCGATGGCCGATCGGACGAAGGATTGAGCGCCGACGAGGTGCTTTCGGGCATAAACACCCCAATGTTGCTGATTCAGGCGAATCCGGATTTAGGCGGGGCATTAAGAGACGTCGAGGCGACTCGGGCGGTCGATCTGCTTGAGCAGGGTCGGCACGTGAAGTGGGACGACGTTGGTCATGGGATGCACAATGGTGCGCCGGAGAGATTCGTTCAACTGGTAAACGCGTTTTTCAAGCAGGCGATTCGGGAGCGCGGGTAGGAACTAGGCGAAGAAAACCAGTCGCACTGCGTTGAGAATTACTGCGCCTATGGCGCCGGCAGCGATGTCGTCGAACATGATGCCCCATCCACCGGGCCATGCCTCGATCTTGCGTACGCCAAGCGGCTTCAGAATATCCAGCGCACGAAATACAAAGAATCCGGCGATCATCCACGGCCACGTCACGGGGAGAAATAACACCGTCACCCACACTCCAGCCCACTCGTCGATTACCCCTCGCTTGGGGTCGTGGTCATCGTCGTTGTCGATGTAGTCGGTCGACCACACCCCGGCCACGGTCGTAGCGGCGATCAGCACAAAGAACCAGATCGAATCGCCGTCTCCACCAAACACAGCCATATCTAGCAGCCAGTAAACAACTAGCGCAGCGAAAGTGCCGATAGTCGCTGGAGCCACAAACGGCCAACGGCCTGATCCAAAACCTGTGGCGATCGTTTCTGCCACGAACGAAATAACGGGATTTTTTTGCAATACGGTAGGGATCGACATGCTGATTACCCGGTGTTCTTCAGTCCGGCAGCGACGCCATTGATCGACAGCAATAGTGCCCGCTCAACAGACGGGTCGTCTCCGTCCGACGACCGCCGCCTAGCCAGCAGCGAGACCTGTAGATAGTTCAGCGGGTCGACGTAGTACTCACGAACAGCAAGCGTTCGCTTGAGCACGGGCTGGTGATCGAGGAGATTTTCCTGGCCGGTAATCCGAAGTAACTCCTGAACAGCCTTGTTTCGCTCCTCTTTGATGCCGTCGAAAATGTGATGCAGGCTCGGATCGACCAGAGTATCGACGTACCGACCTGCGATTTCCATGCTCGACTTCACAAGAGTCATCTCTACGTTTGAAATGAAGGTTCTGAAGAACGCCCATCCTTCGAACATCTCGGCCAGAACGTCCTCCATGCCCGCTTCACGCGCCTCTCGCAACGCCTGCCCTACCCCGAAGTAGCCGGGGATGATTTGGCGACTCTGCATCCAGCCGAATACCCAGGGAATCGCTCGCAAGTCATCGATACTGCGGGAGCCATCGGCAGATGCACGCCTTGAGGGTCGTGAGCCGATATTCATTCCGGCGAGTTCCTCGACCGGCGTCGAATCCATGAAGTAATCAACAAACCCTTCGATTTCGACGAGGCTGCGGTATTTTGCAAAAGCCCGTTCAGATAGCCAGTCCATCGTCGTGAACCACTCTTCAAGCCTCTCGGGAGTGTGGCGTGGTTCGGCGTGTAGCAGTGAAGCTTCGATCACCGCCGCTACCGATAGTTCAAGGTGATTTCGGGCGAGCTCAGGTAGCCCGTATTTGTCGGATATCACTTCGCCCTGCTCAGTAATCTTGATTCGGCCATCCACCGTCGCATGTGGCTGAGCCATGATGGCGTCATTTGTGGGGCCACCACCTCGACCGACTGTTCCCCCTCTACCGTGGAACAGTCGGAACGACACACCGTGTTTTTGACCAATCTTGAGAAGAGCACGCTGAGCTTTGTATAGCTCCCACTGTGAGGTCATGATCCCGCCGTCTTTGTTGGAATCGGAGTATCCGAGCATCACCTCGACGACGCCGCCGGACTTCTCGACCAGCGACTTAATCTCGGGTATCAACAGGAAGCGATCCATCACTTCGTGGCTGCGACGAAGATCTTCGATCTCTTCAAACAACGGGACAACTGATATACGTGAAACGCCTTCGCTTGGCACTACTAATCCCGATTCTTTCGCCAGTACCAGCACGGCGAGTAGATCGTCTATGTCGCGAGTCATGGCGACGATCCAACTTTCGATTACTGGTTCGCCGTACTCGTCTTGGGCCTGTCGCACAGTTTCCACGAGATCGAGGATCTCGGTTGTTGCTGGTGAGAATATGGCGCCTCTCGAACTAAGCACTCGCTTCGAGTTCAGCTCTTCGACCATCCTTGCCGAGCGCTCGTCCATCGAAAGGCTGCCGAATCCACCTTCGGTAGCGTCAACCCGGTCGATCAGTTCGTTCACAGCCCCACCGGTAACTTCGGCGTGCTGCCTGATATCCATCGTGGCGAGAGTCATTCCGAACGCGGATATTCGCTGCATTACACGGCGCACCTCGCCGTTTGCCGATGCACTGCTCTGGTTGGCCTCAAGAGAATCGAGCATCAGTTGAAGATCGGCCAGAAGCGGTTCGACGTTCGTGTAGCGAGGCTTATCGTTGGTGGCAGCTGCCCCCTCGGCTGCGGCGATGCCGTTGCGAAGCCTCTCGTAGATGAATGCGCACTTGAGTCGATATGGCTCCTCTTCGTCGAGGTTCCAGAACTCGTCCCAGACCGCAGGAAGTTCGACTCTATCTTTTTCGAGCGAGTCCAATAGCTCATCGCTGATCTCGACGATCCGGGTCGACTGGCTCAAGGTCTGCGCGAGTGACGCTATGGCAGGTGCGAACATCTTTAAAGCGCGCTCGTGCTGGAGGTCGAGGATCTGGCGAGTCAGAGTATGGGTGACGTTGGGATTGCCATCACGATCGCCTCCAACCCATGTGCCGAATCTCAGCGATCGAGTTGTTGGTGATTTTGAGATTCCAAACGTTTCAAGCTGGTCGTCTAGTGCTTCCTCAACCTCGGCGATGGCGTACGAGAACATGTCTTCCATGTAGAACATGATGTTCCGGGCTTCGTCGATGGGCTGGGGGCGGGCGTGGCGCAACTCATCGGTCTGGAGGATCTCTTCGACAACCTCAGACAGGCGACGGTCTAGACGTCGTTGTTCCGACTCCAACAAGCCCGGGTTAGATCGTTCATTCAGCAGCTTGCCCACTCTGCTGAGCTTCCCGAGGATCGAACGGCGCGCCGCCTCGGTGGGGTGGGCGGTGTAAACAGGTCGAACTTCAAGGCGGTCGACAAGCTCACTGATTTCTTCAGGCGGAATCTTCGCCTCACGTATTCGGTCAAATGCCTCTTCAAGCCACTCTCGTCGTGCCCCGGCAATACCCTTGAACTCGATCCGGTGATGTTGTTCGGCGACGTTCGCAAGGTGGAAGTAGCTGGTGAAGGCTCGAACAGTTCTAATTACCAACCAGAGATCGGACTCATCGAGCTTCTTGATCAGCTGCTCACGGAGTTCAGGGTTTGGCGAATCTCGAAGGGTACGGGTGGAGGTTCGCACGTACTCGACTAGGTCGTAAAGTTCTTCGCCCCACAGGTTGCGCAGCGTTTCACCGAGCATGTCGCCCATGCGCCTGATATCGGCGCGAAGTTCGGCATCTTCACTATCGAATGGCGATATTTCTTGAGTGTTCAATCAGTGTCCCTGTGATGTTCAAAAAGGGCTATTTAGAAAACGTACTTTCAACACCTAGAGCCAGGCGGACGCCCAGCCAAGTGTCTGCTCGGTATTACCGCTCGGGGCGTACTCGCAGCCGACCCACCCTTCGTAGCCTACTTCATCCAAGTATGGCAGCAGATGGTTGTAGTTGATCTCGCCAGTGCCGGGTTCGTGCCTACCGGGATTGTCGGCTATCTGCACATGCTTGATCGAAGGGAGAATTTCCTTGAAAGTCATGGCGAGGTCTCCCTCCATAATCTGCATATGGTAGAAGTCGTAGAGCAGCGCCAGATTTGGGTGGTTCACCTCGGCAATGGCGTCGAGAGCTTGCTTTGAGGTATTGACGAAGAATCCGGGCTGGTCACGGGTGTTGATTGGTTCGACCAGCGCCACGATGCCCACTTTGCCAAGTTCTTCAGCGGCGTGGCGGATGTTGACTACGTAGGTCGAACGAGCCTCGTCGGGATCGATATCGTCGATAGGCCCACACCCGATGTTCACTCCGATGCATCCGAGACCCGAGGCGTAGTCTACGGCCAGAGCGATGCGCTCCTTGTAGAGATCCGTGCGATCAGGTCGGAGCGCTATGTTGCCCTGACCTGTGTCGGGATCCCTTACAGGCGAGTTAATGATGACGTGCTTCAACGAATTGCGGTCGAGTCGCTCGACAATCTGGTCGATCTCAAGCGAGTAAGGTGCCTGCAGCTCGACACCTTTGAACCCCGCACGAGCGGCGGCATCGTAGCGGTCGATCAGTTCATATTCGTTGAACATCCACTGCAGATTGGCTTCAAGTTTCGGCATGTTTGTCTCTCGAGGTTCTCGGTTCGACCGCGATAGGCGGCCATATTCCGCAATAAGAAATTACTAAATCGCTGGAATCAGATCGTAATGCCGGCTATTCGCTGGTTCATGAAAGCATTCGGGTTTACAGGTATTTCGCGGCCCACAGCAGACCCGCGAGTGTGTCGCCTGCTGGCGCATATTCGCAACCGACCCAGCCATCGTAGCCCTTGCTATCGATGTACGGCAGCAGAAAGTCGTAATTAATCTCACCAGTACCCGGCTCGTGTCGACCCGGGTTGTCGGCGAGCTGAAAGTGACCGATCACGTCCATGTTGGACTCGATGGCCCGGGTGATGTCTCCCTCCATGATCTGCATGTGGTAAATGTCGTACTGAACCTTCACATTGTCGGCACCCGCGGCTTCAACGGCGGCTCGGCTCTGGTTTGTACGAAATACGGAATAACCGGGAATATCGATCGTGTTGATCGCTTCGAGAAGGACGGTAATATTCGTGTCTTCGACGGCTTGGGACGCGTATTTAAGGTTTTCGATCAGCGTCTCATGCATCGTGATGGCGCTAACGCCGGATATCGCTTTGCCAGCGAGAACCGTTAGACGCTCACAACCGAGGATTTTTGCGTACTCGACCGCCTTGCCTACACCGTCCTCAAACTCACCGACGCGGTCGGGGAACGAAGCACAGCCACGATCACCAGCATCCCAGTTGCCAGCAGGAAAGTCGAAGAGGACCTGGGTCAGGTTGTGCTCATCAAGCTTTTCTTTGATTTGCTCAGCCGGAAAGTCGTATGGAAACAGATACTCGACGCCCTTGAATCCAGCCTTCGCAGCTGCTTCGAAACGATCGAGGAAATCGACCTCGTTGAACATCATCGAAAGGTTTGCGGCGAGCTTGGTCATCTAGCGTAATTTCCTCTGTAAGCCGGTGAAATGATCGTCATATCTGGCGCGGCGATCAATGACCGTGCGGCAGAGCCAGACAATCATACTTGCTGACCGGTGCGACTGAGGGCGACAGTATGACTTTAGTAATAGATACCTGTACCTACTCCGCCACCAGCAGCGATTACGTCACCGTTGATTGCGATCGAGAGCGGTGAAGCCAGCATCGTTACGACGTATGCGATGTCGGATGCGTCGATGAACGTTCGTGATGAGTTACCTTCAGCCATCTGCCGTTCGACTATTTCTTCGCTCTGGCCTGTCGCTTCAGCCCGGCGTGCGATGACGCCTTCGGTTGCTTCAGTGCGGGTTAGCCCGGGGTGAACGACGGTTACGTTGATACCGCTTGGGCCGAGTTCGACTGCGAGGTTCTTAGTCATGGCGGTGACTGCAATGTTGCGCATCGAGCCGACTACAGTTCCGGTGTTTCTGGATGCCATTCCGGAGATGTTGATGATGCGACCCCAACCCTGCCTGGCCATGATCGGTGCTACGTCACGGGCGCATCTGAGGTAGCCCATCACTTTCACATTCATGTGATCGTTGAACTCTTCAGTGGTGACGCCGTCGAGAGTTGGAACTGTGCTCTGGCCGCCGGGACGAGCTGCACAGTTCACGAGGATGTCGATCCCACCGAGTATGGAGTTTGCTTCGGCGATGAGGTTTGCGACGCTATCGTCGGATCCGGTATCGGCAACAACTCCGGTCACGGTGGAGCCGGTTTCGTTGGTTAGCTCTTCGGCGGTGGCGTCGAGGGCATCTCGCCCTCGGGATGCGATAACGACCGTCACGCCCTCTTCAGTCAGCGTGCGGGCTATCGCCTTGCCGATGCCGCGGCTACCCCCAGTGACTATCGCTCGTTTTCCGAGAAGTTTGAGGTCCATGACTGCTCCTTTGTAAATTTCACGAGTGAAGCGTAGCGGAGTCGAGGGATCTAGGAGCCGACTGCCGCTACCTAGCCACCAGCATAACGTGGAGCTGTAAATAGTCGGCTTACGGGAGAGAGTGGTACCTGCGAGGTCCCTCTACTTCGCTTCGCTGCGGTCGAGAAATCGGGTCGTTGTTTACACCTACCCAACCACGCTTGGTCGTTGCTTGTGGAAGTTGGTCTCGCCTTCGAAGGCGCTTGCCAGTTGGAGGAGACCCATTTCGTCACGGGGTCGACCTACCAGCTGCAGGCCAACGGGCAGTCCGTCTTTGGTAAAACCGGCAGGCACCGACATCGCGGGGAGACCCGTGGCTGAGATGGTGTAACACGGCCACATCCAGTCGAGATAGGTTTCCAGTTCGACGCCGTTAATCTCGGTCGGGTATTCGTCTTCAATCGAGAATGGCGGGACTGATGTGACAGGCAATGCAAGAAACTCGTACTTGTCGAAGAATGTCATCAACTGCTCCCAGAGGCGGGTGCGCAATCGTTCGGCATGGGCAAGTTCGAGCGCTGACATTTGCAATCCGCGCTCAGCGTTCCAGATGACCGTTTCTTTCATCTTGTCTCGATGATCGCGCATATGCGTTTCGTGCTTGATTCCGAAACTGTAAGCACGGAGCGACTGGAAGATCTCGTCGGTACTCGAAAGATCAGGTTCGTCATCTTCAACTACGCAACCAAGATCCTCGAAAACGTGTTTTTGAGCTTCGGTCACACGACTGTTTTCGGCGTCGATAGGACGACCGCCAAGGTCCTTGCTCCAGGCAATTCGCGCGCCTTTGAAATCTCGTTCAAGCGAATCGGCGAACTGTGAGCCGGATGCGCAGATTGAAAGTGGCGAGCGATTGTCGTGACCGGCCATAACGCTGAGTTGGAATGCGACGTCGTCAACGGTACGCCCCATCGGGCCATCGGTTGAGAGGTTCGACCAACCGAGATCGCCGTTTATTGAGGGAACCCTGCCCGGACTGGGTCGGATGCC
The DNA here is from genome assembly GCA_029936155.1 of Dehalococcoidia bacterium. Lineage (GTDB taxonomy): Bacteria > Chloroflexota > Dehalococcoidia > Lucifugimonadales > Lucifugimonadaceae > Lucifugimonas. Next base: position 118,907 of record JAPYUK010000002.1, read on the forward strand.
AACTACGTTCGACCAGGCGGCAGGGTTTCTCAGCGATCCGCCAAGATCCGATCCAGTTGCTATCGTGGTCATTCCAGTCGCCAACGCAACACCCGCGCCGCCCGAGCTACCGCCACAGGTCTTGCTGACATCGTATGAGTTTTTAGTCGAGCCGAACACCGGGTTGAACGTCTGTGACCCTGCACCAAACTCGGGCGTGTTTGACTTACCAATGACGATTGCGCCGGCGTTTTTCACCCGCTCAACGATGAGTGCGTCAGAAGTTGGCACGTAATGTTCGTAGATCGGTGAGCCTTGGGTCGTTCGTATGCCGGCTGTGTTTTGTAAGTCCTTGATAGCGATGGGGAGACCATAGAGCGGCCCCATTTTTTCGCCAGCCATGCGAGCCATGTCGGCTTCACAAGCCTGATCCAAAGCTGAATCGGCGACCAAGGTGACAATTGCGTTGACAGCTGGGTTGACCTGATCGATCTGCGTAAGATGCGCGTTTACCAGCTCTTCAGATGAGATTTCACCTTTGGCTATGAGCCGAGCCTGCTCACGTGCGGTCTTGAATATGAGATCAGAACCTGGTGAAGAACTCTCAGAACTATTCTGCAAATGCGTGATCCTGAAACAAAACGTGCCGTCGGCACAAAATTCGACCCCCATCCGATAATTCAGTGGGGGTCGTGATACTAACTCTATTCCGAGAATTTAGGGGGTTACCACCAGGTCTTGCCTTCGATTTCCGACTGCTCGAACTTGAAGTCTTCGCCATAGATGCCAGTGGAGAGGTACTTCCAGCCGCCATCGGCGAACATCGCGACGATCTTGCCCTCGCGGCCTTCATCGGACATTTTTTGAGCGAGCTTGCGCGCCGTTGCAAATGTAGCGCCCGAAGAAACGCCAACGAAATAGCCTGCGTCAGTAAGCAATCGGCGAGTCCAGTAGAAAGCCTCTTCACCTTCGACGAGTATTCGGCCATTAAGCTTGTCGAGATCGAGAATTGGCGGGATGAAGCCGTGCTCAATTGAGCGGAGGCCCTGCACCTTATCATCGGGGTGCGGCGCAGTTGCGATGATCTGGACGTTCGGGTTGTGCTCGCGTAGAGCCCTGCCGACACCCATCAGCGTACCACCCGTGCCTAGTCCTGCAACAAACGCGTCGACATCGGGCATGTCGCGTGCTATTTCGGGACCAGTAGTTCGGTAGTGAGCACTGGGGTTCGCGTCGTTGCCGTACTGGAACGGCATATAGTAGGAAGGATTCTCTTCACCGATCTGCTTGGCCATGAGAATCGACTCGTTAGTGCCTTTGTCCTTGTGCGACAGGATCACTTCAGCACCGAATGCCTGTAATAGCTGAACCCGCTCTGGCGGAACGCTGGCGGGCATAACGACCTTCACGTTGTAGCCCTTGATACGGCCGATCATGGCTAAACCGAGCCCAGTGTTGCCTGAAGTTGGTTCGAGAATCGTGTCGCCGGGCTTGATCAGGCCTTCTTCTTCGGCTGTTTGGATCAATGATCGGGCAGCGCGGTCTTTCACGGAACCGGTTGGATTAACCGATTCGAGCTTGCCGTAGATCTTGATCTTGGGATCTGGGCTGAGGATCGTCACATCGACCAGCGGCGTGTTGCCGATGGCCTGAAGTGCATCCTGTTTTATCGCCGTTGAAGGCATGACAAAAGTGGTAGCCAAGAATGGTTCTTTCTTAAGGGGTTTGGCTCTTTAGGTAACAACCAGAGGCAAGCGGCGTAGCGCCGACCGATTAATCGGCCGACACCATCTGCTCTTCAATTGCTGCTGGAGGCAGGATGCCGCAGAAAATCTCGTAATCGATCAATTCTGTGACTTCCGGGTTGGCTCCGCAAAGTTTGCAATCCGGATTCTGACGAATCTTGATCTCCCGGAAGTCCATCGTCAGTGCGTCGATCAGCAGCATTCGGCTGGTGAGTGTTTCACCTACGCCCATCGCAAGCTTGATGACTTCCAACGCCTGGATCGAACCAACGAGTCCTGGAAGTGCGCCAATAACGCCAGCTTCTGAACAGTTCGGAACTTCCCCCGGGGGTGGCGGCTCTGGGAACATGCAACGGTAGCAGCCTTGACCCGGTACGTAGGTTGTCGCCTGCCCATCAAACACCAGAATAGCGCCGTCGACGAGTGGCTTGCCTGCCAGAAATGCTGCATCGTTTACAAGATATCGAGTTGCGAAGTTGTCGGCCCCGTTTACGATGATGTCGT
>JAPYUK010000059.1:0-1227 GCA_029936155.1 Dehalococcoidia bacterium
AGGTTCGTGTGGGTGTGGTTGTCCTGGTAGTGCTGGTCATTCCGGGTTGGTCGGTAGTTGGTGGCTGGAGCGAGATAGATATTTCGGGAGACGACACGGATGCGTTGTATTCCGAAATGGCGGTCGCTGAGGCGACGGGAGGGATACTTTTTGCCGAAGAGCCTCAGTTATTCGCTCTTGTCTATCAGGCACAGGTAGCGAATCCGGAGCTGGATGTGATGGTTGTTGGCCCTTCGATGTTGCAGCACGACTGGTACTGGGATTCGCTCGCCAAGTTTTATGGTGATCGAATTCCTTCAGAGCGTCCAGTGTCGTTCCTTCAGAGGTTCGAGTGGGTTGTTGGGTTGAATGTCGGTCGAATTCCGATCTACGCGACCCACGATGATCGTTTTTATTACGAAGGTTTTACGCTGGTGCCAGATGGCGATCTTTTTCGAGTTGAGTTTTAGATAAATGAGGATTGAGTAGTGGGGTCAAATTCTACAAGCCGTGTTGCTTTTGTGAGCATTATTCCAGTTACAGGGCTTCCTGAGTTTGTATTGGGCGATGACGTTGGTCAGCTTATTGCCGAGCGGTGTGAGGTGAACGGTACGCCGGTGATTGCGGGCGACCTAGTGGTGGTTGCCCAGAAGATCGTTTCGAAGGCTGAAGGTGCTGTTCGGCTGATATCGGAGCAGCAACCGACTGGTGAGGCCGAACGGGTTGCGGGGATCGTTGGAAAGGACCCAAGGCTGGTTCAGATCGTGTTGGAGCAGTCGATCCGTGTTGTCAGGGCGGTTCCGGGTGTTTTGATTGTTGAAACACACCATGGGTTCATTTGCGCAAATGCCGGGGTGGACAGTTCGAATATCGAGAGTGATGAGTTGGTGACTACGCTGCCAGAAGATTCCGATCGTTCGGCGAGGCTCATCCGGGAAACGTTTGTCGCTCGGGTCGGTGATGATGTTGGGGTGCTGGTTTCGGACACGTTTAATCGGCCGTGGCGTGAGGGTTCGATTAACGTTGCGATAGGCGTTGCCGGGTTAGATCCGCTGCTCGATCTCCGCGGGACGATTGATGACTTCGAGCGCGAGATGAGAACGAGCACAGTCTCGCTTGCCGATGAGGTGGCATCGGCCGCTCAGATGGTTATGGGCGAGACGGGTAGGATTCCAGCCGCGATAGTACGCGGTGTGGGGTGGGAGCGTGGCGAGTTTGCGAGTAGCCGGCTCGTGCGTCCGGCTACCC
>JAPYUK010000059.1:1327-4003 GCA_029936155.1 Dehalococcoidia bacterium
GTGGGGTGGGAGCGTGGCGAGTTTGCGAGTAGCCGGCTCGTGCGTCCGGCTACCCAAGATCTGTTCAGATAGAGCCTATTTAGCGGTGTCTTTGCCTTTGTCTGCGGCCTTTGCTGCTGCTGGTGCGCCCTTTGCACCGGCTGCGCCCTTTGCACCGGCTTTTTGTACAGGTGACTTGTTTCCGTACCAGGAAGAGTACTCGAACGAGTTGCGGAACTCTTTCTTTTCACCGCAGGACTTGCAACGACCTTCGCTAACAGCGCCGTTGGGGGGATCTATCACCCAGTGGTGAACGCAACCGTTGTCTGAAACATCTGCAATGGTTTCTTCTGGTTCGGCTGCTTTGTTCTTCGCTGATGAAGCTGGACTCATATATGTATTGGCTCCGAGTAGTCGATTTTTCTAATACTAGCAACATGCTAATCGTGAAGAAATTTTCTACTTCCTCATAATTTTAACTCATCTTTGCAAACATTGCGGAAACGATTCGCGGATAAGCTGTTTACGTTGGATTCGGTAGTTTGTTAACAAAACATGAAAACATACGTTTTTGATATATAAACTGAAATTCTGGTAGTCGAGTTCACTCATGGAGCTGGGTATATGTCGGTATCTCGAGACAATATTCTGATCATTATTCGTCAAAACAATGGCGTTAGTGTTGACGAGATTTCCAGAGAGATGAACCTGGCACCGGCGACTGTTCGTCGACATCTGGACATTTTGGAGCGAGATGGTTTCGTCGATCATACGGAAGTTCGTCGCCCAACCGGTCGGCCGCAGTACTCTTTCTATCTCACCGAGCACGGACACGAATCTTTTCCCAAAGATTATGGTCGGCTTCTGGGAGAGTTAGTTTCCGAGATCAGGAACACTCCGGCAGAGGATATTGATGGCCGATCCGGTCAGGACGTGATCGTTGACTCCCTGACCAGGATTGGTCAGAAACGCGCCACAGAATACGGCCAGGGTCGGCAGCCGGTAGATGCGGTTCGAGCTGCGTTTGAAGCTGGTGGTTACGATCCTATATTCGAGAAATCTGATGCGGGTCTGAAAATCCGTATTACGAACTGCCCGTACCGTCAGATTGTGGCCGAGGACGGTATTATTTGCACGGTTGATAGGTCGTTGGTTCAAGTGTTGCTCGGCGATAACGTTGAGCACCGCCAGGAGATGAACCCGGGTTCGAATGAATGCACCTACGAGATGTCGACTGCTCAGCTGGAGAAGGTTGACGCCGCAACTGCTGGCGATTAGCCTCAATTAATCAACTAAATATGTGTGGTTCCTCGGTGTCCGGATGTTCACTATGAGCGTCGGGACCGAAAGGGAAAGCGGTGAGAATCCGCTGCGGTAGCGCCACTGTAACCGGGAAGACGATTCACATTTAGCCACTGTCAAATTTGATGGGAAGGCGTGAATCAGTCGCTCTTCCGAAGTAATTCGGGGAATGATCCGGAAGTCAGGAGACCTGTCGGGGAACATCAGAGTGACTGCTCCCCGCCTAGGGTGTGGCCTCACGGTGACGAGCCCTACTACTAGAACCAATGTCACCTGTGGACCCTTGACGAAGCAGTCAGGGGTTTTTTTATTGGCGAAGGGCGAGATCGGGAATAGGCGGGATGTTGAGCGCACAGAAATGGGCGCTAGCATCCTGCGACGGCTGTATTTGGGCAGCCTCGTGCTTGGCGTGGCAACCGTGTTGTTCGCTACCGTTGCGGCATCGATAGGGCCGTTCACTATTCCGTTCACTCACACTGCTAGCACGCTGCTCGACCTCGCAGGAATCGGTGAATCGACTGCGAAGCCTACCGAGCAGGCGATTATCCAGATTATCCGTTTACCACGCATTTTCTTGGCCTTTGTTGTCGGTGCTGCGTTGGGAATTTCAGGCGGAATCATGCAAGGGTTGTTCCGCAACTCGATGGCTGATCCGGGGATCATCGGCGTTTCGAGCGGGGGCGCATTGGGAGCAGTAACTGCTATCGCTTCGGGTGCGAGCACGGTGGCGACTCTTTTCTTACCCCTGTTCGCGTTCATTGGCTCGGCAGTCTCGATGGTTGTTGTGTTCCTGATTGCTTCGGTTGGCGGGCGATTCTCAATAGTGACTTTGTTGCTCGGCGGAATTGCTGTTGCGTCGTTCCTTGGGGCGATCACGACGGCGATCATCATCTTGACTGACGATCTGAACGTTCAACGTCAGATTGTTTTTTGGATAGCTGGTGGGTTCGATACGGCTCGTTGGGAGTCGGTACAGATAGCGGCGCCGATCATTGCGGTTGGTGCGCTGATTACGGTGTTTTTTGCTCGTGATCTGAACTTGCTGTTGGTGAGCGAGGACGAGGCGAGGTCGCTTGGTGTTCGGGTTGAGTTGGTGCGCAATACGCTTCTGGTTTCAGCGTCGCTGATCACAGGTACGGCGGTGGCGTTTTCAGGGATTATCGCTTTCGTTGGGCTGGTGGTGCCGCATGTTGTTCGCCTTGTTGTTGGTGCTGATCACAGGGTGCTATTGCCGCTGAGTGCGCTCGGAGGCGGTTTGTTTTTGCTTGTGGCTGACACGGCTGCGCGGATTGTGCTTTCGCCTGCCGAGTTACGGGTTGGGATTTTGACTTCGCTGATCGGCGCGCCGTTCTTTATTTACCTGTTGGTGAGATCGCGTGCGACGATTTCCGAGAG
>JAPYUK010000059.1:4103-7419 GCA_029936155.1 Dehalococcoidia bacterium
TCGTTTTTTTAGAGGGTTGCAATGATTCTGGTTTGGATGCGTGGTGCTGGTTTGAGAAGTGTGGTTGTGCTGGTCGTGGTGCTAGCGAGCATGCTGTTTTCGGCGTGTGGTGGAAGTGAGCCTGCTTCTCAGCCGAGTGTTGTTGGCACTCAAAAACTGTCGCCGACTGCCCTGGCTGCCGCGACGGCAGAGCCGACGGCGACACCGGTGGCTGTGGCGTTCGACGAGTCACGATTTGCGGGCATTGATGGAATCGTAGACCCGACGAACTTTGGTTGGCCGCGAAGTATTGAGACTTCTGAGGGTGTGATCACGCTCGATGCTCCACCGGAGAGAATTCACGCACTATCACTGGGTCACTCGGAGATTCTTGCGGCGTTGATGGATTTCGATCGACTGTCGGCTGTATACAGCTTCTTCGTTGACGAAGAGCAGTCGAATATTGCGGGTCTTTCTGCCGATCACACCATGATTGGCTACGATCCCGAAGAGGTGGTTGCGCTTGAGCCCGAGCTGATCATTGCTTCTCGATTTACGAATGCAGATACGGTGGCGTTGATGACCGGGGCGAAAATACCGGTTGCGAGGACGAACCTTGAAAACTCGGCGCTCGGAAACGTTCCAAATATCCTGTTGATCGGGTACATGATTGGTGCCGAGGCGGAGGCGATTGCGCTCGCCGAAGAGATTGAGGCTCGCATGAGTTTCATATCGAACGTTCTGGCGGGGGGTAGTAAGCCCCGTGTGCTATCGGTGTCGAAGTGGACATCGGCTTTTGCGGCGGGGTCTGGTACGACTGAAGGCGGGATTATCGAGCAGGCAGGTGGCATCAACGCTGCTGGCGATTCGGGGATCGAGGGGCATCAGCAGGTGAGTATCGAATCGATCGCCGCTATCAATCCCGACGTGATCATCGTTCCTCAGCCGCTGGACGGGGCGAATGTGTATATCGACGAATTGACGTCGAGTCCTGCGCTGATCGAGGTTCCGGCTATTGCGAATGGGCAGATCTACCACGTTTCGCCGAGGTACCACACGACGCTTTCGCACTGGAACGTGCGGGGGATTGAGCGACTTGCGACTTTGCTGTTTCCTTCGGCTTTTTCGGGCGTGACGTTTGAAGAGTTTGCGAACTACGGTGAGTAACGCGCAATGACCCGTCTAACTCCAGCAAAAATCGAAGAAGTGCGTCGGCGCGCCGAGAGTGAATCGGCAGTCGAAGTCGAGCAGAAGCTATTGCAGGTCAATGACCTGTCGACTTCGTTTGGCGGTAAAACGATCATTGATTCGATCTCGCTGGAGGTGAAGAGGGGTGAGGTAGTTGGGGTTGTTGGTGCCAACGGCAGTGGCAAAACGACGCTGCTGAGGACGATAGTGGGACTGGTCGATGCTGAGTTGGGAGATGTGCTGGTCGAAGGGGCGTCTGTAATCGCTTCTGGGGCGGCTTCGGGCAGGTCGGCGCAGCGTAATCGTGCTCGCAAGTTGGCGTACATGCCGCAGCTTGCGGAGAGTCACCCGTTTACGGTATTAGAGTCGGTACTGATGGGTCGGTATCCGCATCTGGGTCGGTTCGAACTTGAGGGTGAGAGTGACCGGGAGCTAGCGTGGTCGGCGATGGAGCGTACTTCTACGACGGAGTTTGTGAATCGCAGGCTCGACACGCTCTCAGGCGGTGAAAGACAGCGTGTCGTGCTGGCTCGGGTGATTGTTCAACAGGCTGATGTGCTGTTGATGGACGAGCCGACGGCGTCTCTGGATTTGCGACACCAGATTCTGACGATGGACCTAGTACGAGAAGAGGTGGCCAACCGTAATGCTGGCGCTGTGGTGATTCTGCATGATCTTTCACTGGCGGCGAGGTTTTGCGATCGACTCGTTCTTGTTCACGATGGCAAGAAGATCGCAGATGGCACGCCGTGGGAGGTTTTGACTCCTGAGAACTTGCGTTTGGCGTTTGGCGTTGAGGGGTTGGTTGAGCCTGATCCGGTTACTGGAAGGCCGCACGTTCTGGTGTTGGGCAGTGAGAATTCCGGCGGTGACGATTTGGTTGGGTTGGGTCGAACTGTTCATTTGATTTGCGGTGCGGGTAGCGGTCGTCAGTTGATGCACCAGCTGCGGGTTGCCGGGTACACGGTGACGGCGGGTGTGCTTGGAACGGGCGATTCGGATCGAGAGGCTGCTGAGCGACTTGGACTGGATTATGTGAGCGCGCAGCCATTTGCGAGTATCACGGACGAGCAGCATCAGGAACATTTAGCGCTGGTGCGGACTGCCGATCACGTGGTGTTGCTGCCGATGGCGGTTGGGATGAACAACGTGCGGAACGTTGAGGCGGCTCAGGCTGCCGGGACTTTGATTGTTGTTGAGCCGCCGGGCGTGAGTGGCGTTGGTGATGCGCAAGTAGGCGACTATACGGACGGCAAAGCGTCGGAGTTGCGGCGTGCGTTGATAGAGCATGCCGGCGAGATACCAGAGTCGGCGCTGCTGTTCGAATTGGCGCGCCGTTAGCGTTGGCTCCGGTCGTCTGAGGCGGACTTGGTCGCGAGCCGCAATCTAACCTTCCCCTAGCCCCTTCCTAAAGGAAGGGGGACAGGACAGGGAGCCCCATCCCCGGAGGTTTCGCCGTCATCCTGAACTTGATTCAGGATCTCGCACGGGGTCGGGTGTTGGCCGGATCGTCGGGTCACTAGGCTGTTGTTGATTTGGAGTTTTCTTCGCTGCAGATGGGGAGGAAGATCCTGAAAATGAATTCAGGATGACAGTGTGCTTTTGGCAGGTGCTCAGGAACCGTATAGATGGGCGGTGTGGTTTAGGGCTACGAGGCGGTTGGTGGCGTTCGGATTGGGGTCGATATCGACGACGGTTATGGAGCAGTTGTCAATCACGAGATTGTTCATCACCTGATCGGGAAGGCCGAGTAGAGTGACCAGAAGTCCTTTCATCGCACCACCGTGGCCGACGAGTACTACGTCGCCGCCTTCATCTAAAATTCGAGATTCGGCTACCCAGGAGTGCGCTCGTGGGGGCAGGTTCGAGCGCAGTTCGCCGCCCGGAGGATCCGTTTCGTCGGGTGATCCGTTCAAGTAGCTGGCATATTTTTCTTCGATGTCGGTGGTGAGCATTCCTTCCCATTCTCCGTAGTCGATTTCGAGAAGGTGATCGGATGTGGCGACTTCCATGTTGAAGAGGGCTGCGGTGTTCGAGCAGCGTTGGAGCGGCGACGACCAGACTTTTTTTATGTCGTAGCTGGCTTTTACGTGCTCGGCTGCTAGTTTTGCCTGTGCTGCGCCTTTTTCGTTGAGCGGCTGATCGTTGC
>JAPYUK010000015.1 GCA_029936155.1 Dehalococcoidia bacterium
GTCTTTGTGTTTAACGGCAAAGAGACGCGTGTAGTGATCTGCGATGAGCTCTGCTTTAAGACCTGAAGCACGTGAACTTGAAGTACTCGACCTTGCAGAAGGTCGTGCCACTAACCGATCGATAGGCCGAGCTCCTCGAAATCAACCCGGCTTATGTAGGCAACATCATGCCTCTAATTTTCGGGAAGCCTGGATCGAACGAAGACTCCAAAATCAACCCCCGATTCGCTGCATGCCGTGAGTACTTCCGAGGGTATGGACTTAGAAAACAGGCTGATTCTAGGCCGTTCTGGGCGAATCGTATCGAAGGCTCGCTACTCCCCAGTCGCCGCTGCCCCCGATAGTTGATGAGAGATTAGCTGCGCATAGAGACCATCACGCTTGAGCAACTCGAAATGACTACCTGTATCGACTACTTTCCCCTTGTCCATAACAACTATCAGATCGGCATTGACGATAGTCGAAAGTCGGTGAGCAATAACGAGAGTCGTCCTGTCCGAAGCTAGCCGGTCTAAGGCTCCGCGAACCATTTGCTCGTTTACGGCGTCAAGATGCGAAGTTGCCTCATCGAGTACGAGAATCGGAGCGTCTTTGAGGAACGCCCGGCCAATTGCTACACGCTGTCGTTGACCTCCCGATAGCTGCGACCCACGTTCTCCCACCACGGTATCTAGGCCGTCTGGAAGTGATTCGACGAATTCTGACAGACCTGCTGAATCAACAGCAGCAGCAAGTTGAAATTCCGTCGCATCGGGCCGAGCAATCAGAAGATTTTCACGGAGCGTGGTATTGAATAAATATGTGTCCTGCGCCACTAATGCCAAGTGTTCTCTCAGATCGGTAAGTACGTAGTCACGGAGGCTGGTACCACCTAATTTCACTTTGCCTGCCTGGGGATCCCAGAATCGCATTATCAGATGAGCTGCAGTGGTCTTCCCCGCCCCAGAAGGGCCAACCAGAGCAACCGATCTGCCCTCGCCTATAGGGAATGAAACGTTGTCGAGAGCGCGGAAATTTGTGAAGTCGTAGCTGAAGTCTACTTCGCCAAGATCCACACCCGTGTTGGTTACTTCGGCACCAGCACCGTCAGTTACAGGAACTGGTTCGAGCTGTACTGCGTAGATTCGTCGAGTCGATCCAATCGTGTCCGCCAGCAACCTGCCGACTGTAGAAATTTCCGATATTGGGAGGAACGCGGACATTGTAATTAGTGTCATCAGCGGCAGTAATCCAGCGTCCAACGATCCATTGGAAACGAGTGAAGCTCCCAATACAGCGACAGCCAGACCACCGAGGCCGGTTACAAGCTCGAGGTAGATTTTCTGCAGCGTTAGCTCTCGGAAAAATGGAATTCGAACGTCGACATAGTCTTGAGCGATCGACATAAATTCCGTTTTGCGAAACGGACCCATGTTGTACGCAGAAATTTCGTGGAGCCCTTGGATCGTGTCGACACTGTGAGAGTTCATCTCACCTAGCTTTTCTCGAGACCTGCCTCCTAGTCGATCAACCCTGTCTCTGGCTACCAGAGGACTGGCAACCGTAATGGCTAGGAAAGGAATGAGGATTGCTGCGAGTGGCCAGCTGTAGAAGCTGAGCGTAATCAAAACACCGAGTGGCACTGCAACTGCGACAAACGCCGGTGCAACAACATGAGCAAAAAAGTACTCAACCGTTTCAACATCTTGCGTCGCCATGCTAACCAGATCGCCAGTGCGTCTTCGAACAAGGTACGCGGGCGCGAGTTGATCCAGTTTTCTGAACAGAGCGATTCGCATCTCCGACAGAAGTCGGAAAGCTACATCGTGCGACACCCAGGATTCGGCCCAGTGAAGAATTGCAGTTAGTGGGGCGACTATGAGGAGTAGCAGAACCAGTGTTCCACGCGGCTCCCCCGATCTCACTGCGGCGACAATGAGTCCGCTCAGCACGCCAACACTAATCAATGTTAGGAACCTAGATAGCCCCAGCACGAAACTAAGAGTCAACTCCTGCCACCATGGAAGAATTAACCTCAGCAAAACTTTGAATGTAGCAAGCCAGCCCATGCCTTCAGCGCGGAGTATCGCGTCGGTCGGTTCCATGTTGGCGACTTCGCCAAGGTGACCGGCTGGTCGGTTGCTTGGTTCGATCAGCTCGGTGTTCGCCACACCAGTTAAAACCTGATTGAAACGTGGTGCGTCTGACTCTGCCGAAGCCTGTGTCTCCATGAGCCGTGCGTACTCGCCTTGCTTCGAGATCAGCTCGCCATGCTTGCCTGACTCGACAACTTTTCCGGCCTTTAGAACATGAATCGTGTCGGCGCTGCGGACGCTGGACAGTCGATGGGCAATTACAAGAACTGTGCGACCTACCATCAGTCGCTCAAGCGATTCCTGAATGATATGTTCATTCTCAGCGTCGACCGCTGATAGAGCCTCATCTAGCACAAGTAACGGTGCGTCTTTGAGGAGCGCTCGCGCGATAGCGATTCGCTGGAGTTGGCCACCCGAGAGTTTGATACCCCGCTCGCCGATCAAAGTATCGTAACCGTGTGGAAGGCGGTCGATGAATTCAGCGGCGTTGGCTACCTCTGCGACCCTGCGCAAATCCTCATCAGTTGCCGTCTGATCGCCAAATCGAAGGTTCTCTGCGACAGTCCCGTGGAACAGGTAGGTATCTTGCGAAACAACAGCGATGTTCGCCCGTAGATCGTCCGGAGCAAGATCGGCTGTCGACGTACCACCCAGTTCGATCGAACCAGAGCTGGGCTCGAAGAATCTGAGTAGAAGCCGAACAATCGAAGTCTTACCGGCTCCGCTTTCACCAACTATCGCCACTGTTTCTCCTGCAGAAATCTTAAGATCAAAACCATTGAGAACCGATCTACTGCTGCCCGGATACGAGAAGTTGATGTTTTTGAATGCGACATCTGGGGTGGCAATCGTCGACTGTTTGGCAACTCGACTCTCAACAAACGACCTCGAATCGAGGAAAGTCAGGATTCCGTGTGCCGCTGAGAGACCGTTGAGCCCTTGGTGGAATAGTTGGCTCAGCTCTCGGAATGGCCTGAACAGCTCGATGCCCAACATCAGAATGATCAGCAGTTCCTCAAACTCCATCGCACCGGCGTCGACCCTGTCCGACCCAACTATCAGCAACACCGCAGCCCCGATCGCTACCCCGGCAATAGTTACACCGAGCGATCCAGCGTTGGTTGCCAGAACCCACATTGTCGATTTGAATACAGCGTGCGCCTTGTCTGCCAGTACTTGAGCCTTTGCGTCGCTCTGGCCGAATGACTTAAGCGTGAACAGACCCTGCACGGAATCCAAAAACTCAGCTGCAAAATCTCCGTAGACCCTGCGACGTCGCTCCGAAGACTTCTTGTTCCAGCGGTGAAACATGGCCGGGGCGAATATTGTGAGTACCGAAAATCCCAGTGCGATCAGTGCCATCGGTACGTCGAGATATGCCAGGTATATGAAGATGCCTATAGGGGTCAGAATGGCTGTGAAAAGTTGGGGGAGGTACTGACCGAAAAACGTTTCGAGTTGCTCCACGCCATCGACAACCGATAGCAGGGCATCGCCTGTTCGCTGCTGCCCGAAGTAGGACGGTCCCAGTTTTGTTATCTGGTCGTGCAGGGTCCCACGCAACTTGAGCTGTATCGCCGCCGCTGTTTTATGAGCGACCATCTCTTTCTGATACTGGAGCACACCACGCAGGAATACTGATGCGGCAGCACCAGCGATAAGAGGAACCAGGTTTTCTATTGATTCACCCTGAAGAATTTCACCCAGCAAAATTCCGAGCAGCACAAGTCGGGCAATCCCGGCAGCTGCGGTTAGCAACCCGTAAATAACCGCAATAGCTATGCGCAGGCGCGCACCGCGGGTCATAGCCCAGAGGCGAAGATCGAAATACATCGGGCGTCATTATGGCAGAGGGTTGTCAGGAATGAATCAACTTCCCCGCAGCTTTTTACCAAAGAGCAAATCACGCCGCATTTTTGTACAACCAAAACCTGATAGGCAGTGAGCAAATTGGCCTTCATTCTGATTGGCGTAGCGATGCTCTATCGGCAATTTTCAGCACAGGCGGTCGCTCGGTCGATGATCAGGATGCTACCCTGCTCGAACTTGGAATCTTGTTAGCAAGATTAGCCAAGGTTCAGTTCGAAATCGGGGAACATTTGTGAAAGTCTTATTCATTGGTGGTACTGGCAAAATCAGCTCGGCATGTACAGCCTTGGCAGTTGAGCGCGGGCATGACCTGTACCTGCTTAATCGTGGGCAAACTGATCGGCCGATTCCTGAAGGGACGACGATTCTCAACGGAGACATCTACGATCCTGAGTCAGCCAGAGCAGCAATTGGTGATCACACGTTCGATGTCGTGGTGAACTTTATCGCCTTTACCGCCGAGCATATCGAGTTTGATCTCGCGCTTTTCCGAGATCGAACGGCTCAATACATCTTCATCAGTTCCGCATCGGCATATCAGTCACCTCCGGTAAACCTGCCCGTGACTGAGTCGACTCCACTCGACAACCCGTATTGGAAATATTCGCAAGACAAGATCGCCTGTGAAGAACGACTCATGCAGGCTTATCGAGAAGAAAAATTTCCGATGACTATCGTGCGACCCTCGCACACCTACGATAAAACCATGCTGCCATTCCAGGGCGGCTGGAACGTGATCGATCGATTGCGCAAAGGTAAAAAAGTAATCGTTCACGGCGACGGATCATCGATCTGGGTGCTCACACACCATGCCGATTTCGCTAAAGGTTTCGTTGGATTGATTGGCAACAATCGAGCGATCGGAGAAGCATTCCACATAACCTCGAACGAACTGCTCACGTGGAATCAGATCCATGAAATCGCAGCCCGAGCCGCCGGTGCGCCCAAGCCGCAAATAGTTCATGTGCCGTCCGATTTGATCAACGTATTCGACCCAAACTGGGGTGTTGGGCTGCTCGGTGACAAGGCCGTTAGTATGATTTTCGACAACACTAAAATCAAGCGCATATCGCCTGATTTCACAGGTACTATCTCGTATGAACGAGGCGCGCAGGAAGTGATCAACTGGTTCGATGAAGACCCGGCGCGCCAGATAGTCGACGAAGAGTTCGATCAGCTCACCGACCGCATCATTGCAGCGTATGAACGAGTGTTCGAAGAAATTTAACTTGAAACCAACCCGCCAGGAGGCGAACGAATGACTGCCCACCCTCTGCCAACCCGTGCAGAAATTGATTCCTACCTGAGGGATCGGAACAATTGGGGCAGGTGGGGTGACGCGGGGGCAGCCGGTGCGATGAACTTGATCGACGATGCCAAACGGATCAAAGCGGCCTCACTCGTGAAGAGCGGTCGTAACGTCTCGCTGAGTCGACCATTTCCGGTTGAGCCTTCGGCTGAAAACCCCAACCCAGCCATTCAACACCTAATGAAGAATGAGCGAGCACCGGGCGGCGGATCGGCGACCGACTACTACGGCATCGCCTACCACGGAACCTCGACAACACACATCGACGCGTTGTGCCACGTGTGGGACGAAAACGGTGGATGGGACGGTCGTGATCCCGGGGAGAATATTCGTTTCAGTGGGGTGCAGTACGGAACCGTCGATGAGTGGTCGGACGGCATATTGACACGCGGCGTTTTACTGGATGTTGTGAAGCATAGAGGTGGAGCGCACGTAACGATGGACACCCCGGTCCACGGCTGGGAGTTGGAAGAAATCGCCGAAGCGCAGGGTGTGAAGCTCGAACCCGGAGATGCAGTGTGCATCTACAGCGGTCGTGAAAAGTTTGCCGAGGCAAATGGAGGAGTTTGGACACGAGGCGCAGAGCGTCCGGGTCTGCACGCTTCGTGCTTGCCGTTCATTCGCGACAACGATGCCTCACTGATCGTATGGGACATGATGGATGCCGCTCCAAACGAGTACAACGTGCCGTGGCCGGTTCACGGCGTCATATTCGCCTACGGGGTCTCGCTGGTCGACAACGCTTTGCTGGAACCGTTGGCGGACGTGTGCGTCGAAGAAGGCCGGTACGAGTTCATGTTGACGGTCAACCCGCTGAACGTTGTTGGAGGCACTGGCTCGCCTGCGAATCCGATCGCAGTCTTTTAGAGACTGCGTAGCGTTTGAAAGGTAGATTGGGGGTTGGTGTAGCTCTCAAAATTCGTCAACTCCACTACGCCCATTAAACCGACCTTACTCAGCGCAAAGAGCTGCGGCGGCAATGTTCCCACAGGCCTTCAGGGTCGCTGCTTCCAGACTATGCAGGCCGTTCGTAAGCAGAACGAAAATAATGCCTGATGCGGGATCGGCCCAAGTCACCGTACCAGTGGCGCCGTAGTGACCGAACGCACCCGCTGGTACAGCCGATCCGTATGCCCAGTCTGAAGCTAATCGCTGAATGCGCCAACCGAGACCCCAACCGTCACGCAAACGAATCTCATCAGTCATTAATGGCTGTGCCGCCGTGTAGTCACTCAATAGCATCCGCACTGTTCCTGGCTCGAACACTTTTTGTCCTGACGACGAAACACCATGGTTCAACATGATTTGCATTAGACGTCCAATGTCGGCCGTCGTCGTGTGCACACCGCCCCATGGCGATCCGATGTTCCGCCAGTAAAGGCTGTTGTGGTTCCAATTATTGGTGTCTTCCGAATTCTCGGTTTCGTATCCGCCTGATCGCCAGGCTAAGTTGGTCATATTGGTTTTAGCGGCAACGGTTCGCGATTCGAATTCTGGGCGCCAGCCGAGATGACTCGATTCCATTCCAGCCGGTTCGAAAATTTCTGTCGATAGGAACTCTCTAAACGGCACACCAGTCACCCTTTCCGCGACCTCAGCGAGCATGAGTATTCCCGAACTCTGGTACAGAACGTCTGTGCCCGGCGGGAACAGTAATTCGGTCTGGCAAGCTGCCGCAACGAACTCGCTGAGCGGAGCATTTCGCTTCCTCAGTTCGATATTCCCGGGCACCATGTCGGGTAGTCCGCTGGAATGAGTGAGGCAGTGCATCAGGGTTACAGCTTCTTTTCCGTTCTTTGCAAACTCGGGGACGAATTTTGCGACCGGATCTTCAGCGTCAACAAGTCCTTGTTCGATGAGCTTCACAAATGCACTCGTGACCATTGGCTTGCTGATCGAAGCTACGTGAAATATCGATCCAGTGTTGACCGGCTGCGAGTTGAGATCGAACTCGCTCGTTCCGCCAGCCCAATCGAGCAGCAGGTCGCCTGTTTTCTCGATCCTCACCGCGGCAGCGCTCATCGCTCCGGCATTTATTCGGTCCTCAAGCCGATGAATAATAAGGTCTTGAAAGTCGCTCATCGTTACTCCGAAATGAATTGATTGATAGGATCGGGCGAACCCTATCAGCGGCGACAAGTGATCGAAAGTTAGTTGATGCCCCCAGCGCCATTGCTCCTCCTACCACCATCCGAAGGCAAAGCCTCGGGCGGCGAAGGCTTGATGCTCGACTTTGAAGCGCTTTCTTTTGCTGGACTCAACGCAACAAGAGCGCTGATGGCGAAGTCACTTGATCAGCTCAGCGGGAAGCCCCGGGTGGCGCAAAAAACGCTTGGCGTGAAGGGTGTGGCACTGGAAAAAGCACGAACTGACAACGCCTCGCTGCTAGATTCGCCAACTATGCCCGCCATCGAGCGCTACACGGGTGTGATGTACGACGCGATCGATTACAAATCGCTCGATGAATCGGCCAAGACTTGCTTTGGCGAAAGCACGATCATCATGTCCGGATTGTTCGGGATGGTTCGCCCTTACGACATGATTCCGACATACAAACTCAAGATGGGGGCACGGCTACGACGTAAGAAAGCGTGCTCGGCGATCTGGAAACCGCTGATTTCAAAAACACTGAAATCTACCGCTGAAAACGGCGTTATTTGGGATCTTCTGCCGAACGAGCACAGTGCGGCATGGGATCCATCCGCTGTCACCTACGACGTTCGGTACACGGTCAAATTCCTCGAACTAGGCAGTGATGGCCAGATGAGAACCATAAACCACTGGTCGAAATTACTGAAAGGCGCACTGATACGCCACATTGTCTCCAATCCCGATGCCGCTGGATCGTCTGATTCAGCACTCGATCTGCTTACAGAGTTCTCTCATCCCGAGGGATACCAGTTCGACGGTGACATGACTTCCGAAGTCGATGGAGCTACCGCCCTAGTTTTTCTAAAGCGTGGATGATCGAATGCACCCAGTAAACCAATGGAGTAAATCTTGACGATTGTGAACACGGTTCTTGGCCCAAAAGATTCGTCGGAGCTCGGCTTCACGCTTTCGCACGAACACATCCTGCTGTCGTCGGCTGGCATACAGGACACGTTCCCAGAGTTCATCCCTCGCGAGTTCGCAATCGAAGAAGGGATTCGTCAACTAGCAGAGGCGAAGGCTGAGGGCGTGGATACGGTCATCGACCTGTCGACGATGGATCTCGGAAGAGATGTGCGCGTTATTGAAGCTGTTGCCAAGGGCAGCGGGGTGAACGTTGTGGTTGCCACGGGCACGTGGCGTGATGTGCCTCGGTCGTTTGCTGAAGCAGATCCCGAAGAAATCGCTCCTCTCTACATCCGCGAGATCGAAGTCGGTATTCAGGAGACCGGAATCAAGGCGGGTGTCATCAAGGTGGCGAATGAACCCGAAGTCAGCACCGCAGGCGAGATAATTCTGCGCGCAGCCGCGAAAGCCGGTATAGCGACCGGAACTCCTATCTACACCCACACCCTCGCAACAAATCGCATTGGTGAACGGCAGGTCGAGATATTCGAAGATGAGGGCGTCGACCTCAATCGAGTTTGCATCGGTCACAGCAACGATTCGGCCGATATGGGATACCTAACCGGTCTGCTAGATAGAGGTGCTTGGTTGGGCCTTGATCGATATCCGGGTCGCGAAGTGACCTGGCAAGAGCGTACTGAAGTGCTATGGAAGCTGATACAGGCTGGATACGGTAAGAGATTGATGTTGAGTCACGACTGGAGTGTCGCCTCGACAATGATGTCGAAAGAGCGTCTGGCGGCGCGCCCGCTTACCAACCCCGATAACTATCTGTTTATTACCCGAAATGTGCTTCCCATGCTGCTGGAGCTGGGCGCATCGCAGAGCCATATAGACGACCTGATGATCAATAACCCGCGCGGATTCTGGGAAAGCTAGGACAGGGCACCAAGTCTAGTTGGCAAGTGCGAAATCGATCACCCAAACATCGATCTGCGCAAGCTCGTCTGAACTTCCGTTTTGTGGGTATCGGCGAACGACTGGACGAAATCCATTGGGGGTTTCGAATCCTTCAGAATTCACATCAGCGTTCGATATGTCACCAAGTTTTTCCTATCGGACGTTTTTGATTCCGGCTACAGCGAACGATTCAGAAAAGCAACTCGTCTTGAACTGGTGAGTTAAACCTACATTCCAGATTCTATTCCCATCGATAATCCCAGCAAGGCGACCGATCTACTCGACCCTACTGATGAGATGCTGGTCTATTGCTACGACCCAAACTGTCCCGCAAGCAAATATGCGTACCCCCTGCTGACCACGAACGACTTCGAGAATGTCCGTCGTTACGTGGGCGGGATACTCGATTGGGAAGAGGCAGGATTGCCCGTCGAAGGCGCATGGTTCGAGTCAGGAACTCCTGCACCCGAAGCAACGAAATAAGTGTTTCGTCCCTGAAGTTCTGTCAAACCCGATTCAAAATAAGTCGGCTTTTTTCATTTAATCCTGATTTCTGTGACCTGCCGCGCACGCTAACATGCAATTTGCCTCGGAGACTTCGAAACGTCGGAATCCAGCAACGCAAACGAAAAGGTGATCGTCAGATATGAAAGTCGGATTCAACATGGGGGTCGATCCTGTCGACTACAAACAGGCGGCGGTAGACGAAGACGACTTGATGTTCGCCGCCCAAATGGGAGCAACCCACGTCGTACTCCAGTCGTACGCCGACGCAGGAATTGTTCCGGGTGACGAGCGTTGGGAATACGACGACCTTCTACAACTACGGCACAAGGTCGAAGATGCAGGCCTTGTTCTCGAAGCGCTCGAAAATGTTCCGTTGAAATTCTACGACCAGGTAATGCTGGGCGGACCGGATCGAGATCGGCAGATCGAAAACATGATCTACACCATCCGCAACATCGCTCGTGCTGGAATACCGATCTTCGGTTATCACTGGATGCCCACACTGGTCGGGCGCACATCACTGACCACGAAGATTCGTGCCGGGGCCAGAGTGACGGCGTTCGATCTTGACGAGTCGAATAAAGCACCGCTGCTGAAGGATCGCGCCTACACGGAAGACGAGATGTGGGAGAACCTTGAGCATTGGATCAAGATTATCGTTCCGGTAGCTGAGGAAGAGGAGATTCGTATCGGTATCCACCCGTGCGACCCGCCAGTCGAGCAGCTGAAGGGCATCCCACAGCTATTCCGAAGTTTTGATGCCTATAAACGGTTGATCAACATCGTAGAGTCGCCATCGAACTGCATCGAGTTCTGCCAGGGATCGTTCAGCGAAATGGCCGATGCCAAGGGCGATGGCATATACGAAATGATCGAGTACTTCGGTGAACGCAAGAAGATTCTGTACGTCCACTTTCGGAACGTATCAGGGACCGTTCCCAGTTTTCGGGAAGAGTTCATTAACACCGGGCATGTCGACATGCACCGCGCGATGCAGACCTACAAGAAAGTAGGTTTCGAAGGCATGTTTGTAGACGACCACGTACCTGTCGTGATTGGCGACAGTCCGTGGGGCCATCGTGGACGCGCATTCGCGAACGGCTACATACAGGCGTTAATTGACGGAGTGAAGTAGCTCGAGAAATCCCTACGCAGCAGGCTGAATACAAAGATCAGGTTCTGGCTTGGCTAGAGTGCGCCGTCTATGATCATGTCGATCACTGCAGGCTTGCCGGAATCGATAGCTGAGTTGACCGCTGAATCGATATCGGCCGGATCTTCAACTCGAATTCCTTGCACCCCATAAGCTTGTGCCTGTGCCGCGAAGTCGATCGGATTCGGGAAGTCCATAGCGAAGTAAGAGTCGGGTTGCTGCAATTCGTTGAGGCGGTGGTAGTGATTCATATTCACTTTTAGCACCCGGTACGACGCGTTGTTGCAGATAACGAAAACAGCTGGAATTTCAGAGTTCACTGCGGTCCACAATGCCTGAACCGTCATGATGGCGCTACCATCTCCAACCACCCCAACAGCAGGCTGATCCGGGCTACCGAGTTTCATTCCCATCACGGCGCCCATGCCCCATCCAATCGCCCCCCCCCGACAGCCGTAGTACCTGCCCTGCGCCGACGGTGCCAGCGCTTCGAAAAGCAGACCGCCTGTGCTGACGGAGTCGTTGAACACCGCCGAATTATTAGGCAATGCCTTCGCGAGGTGGTCGACCATCATCGCCGGCGACATCGGCCTACCCTTTACGGTCATGCCGGCAAGCTGACTGAAAGCCTCCACGCGTGCTGCGCTCTCTGCCGACGCTTCCTGCTTGCGACCTGTCGCAGCCTCTTCCTGGGATCCGTTCATCCCCTCGTTGAGCGCCTCGGCTAGCTGAGTCAAAGCCTTACCGGGAGATGCGAGTATGCCAATGTCCGTCGGCTCCGATTTGCCGATTGCACCCGAGTTGATATCGATATGAATCAGCTTCGAGTCGGCAGCTATAAGCTGCCCCGGCTGATAGAAAAAGTCCTCAAATACAGGACAGCCGACAGCCACGATTACATCGGCTGCTCGGACGGCTGAGACCGATTCGGCAGTACGCATATTCAGGTTGCCCTGCCATAGTGAATGATCGGCCGGGAAGTTGACGCTGGTTGAGCCGTGCCCGTAAGCTCGCATTCCACCAGCTTCGGCCACAGCAACCGCAGCATCGGTACCTCCGGAATCGACCACCCGGTCGCCGACTATCAGTATTGGGCGTTCGGCACTGGCAACAAGGCCACATATTTGGTCGATTAACTGCGTATCGGCCGAAGGAGAGATATCTACGGAAGCAGATGGAATCAGATCCATCTCTGCAACGTCGTCGAACGCATTTGCTGACATCGCCACGAATGCAGGCCCCGTGGGAGCGGTTCGAGCCTCTTGGAACGCACGTCTGATAACCGATGGAACCTGCTCGGCGTGGGTAATTTCGGTACTCCACTTGGCGTACGGACGAGCCATGTTGGCAAGATCCGACCGCCCCGGCGCCATCTTCCTAATATCCTTGTTCCCAGCAGTCATCACCATCGGAGTGCCGCCGGATAGCTGATCGATCATCAGTGACAGGCCGTTCGACATCCCATTGTCGATGTGAAGGCTTACCAGTGGCACTTTTCCGGTCGATCTGGCGTAGCCCTCGGCAAGCCCAACAGCCACTCCCTCCTGTAGCACCAATACGTACTCGATACTCGGGTACTGATCCATCACCGCCATCATCGGCGCTTCACTTGTTCCAGGGTTGCCGAACATGTATTCGACACCCTCTGCTTCGAACATCTTTAGGAGTGCGTGTTTGCCAGCGACCCGTGCCAATTCTTCTATTCCTTATCTTTGCCGTTGCCTCGAACGGCCTATTTTAGGAGCAAAATATCGATCAGATGATGTTAATTACCAGACGATGCATCTATCAATACTTTTCTGAATTGTTCCGCTACGATCGCCACTTCGCCATCCTGAAGGTTAAGAGGGTCAATCGATATGAATGAAGGTGTCTCTCGATAGTCGACCGCCGCGTAGATTCGTGGTGAACCAACTTTCAACCGATTAGCGATCTCCGAGTAACCAGGCCCTCGCCAACTTTCGCCGAACCTTACCACCGCATGCGGTATGTAGTGATCCAGATTGTGAATGATTTCAGCTGAAAGTCCTGGAATCTCGGCAATCTGATCGACGATGAAGGTCATTTGATCTCGGTAGTTCTTCGTTTCAGATTCCTCGTCTATTTCAACAAATGCCTCTAGAGCTGCCAATAACCCGGCAATCTCTTCTTTCGAAACTTTTTGTGCACGGGTTACTCCCGGATTCGGGGAGTTGTTGAGCCGGGCGTATTCGATCCACTCCGGCTTGCCAACCAGGAATCCAGTGCTTTGTGGTCCTCGAACCGCCTTTCCACCCGAGAAGCTAACAAGATCCGCTCCCTGTGAGGTGTATTTGGTTAGGTTTTCGCGAGGAGGCAGCATCGACGCACAGTCGGCGAGTACAGGAAGACTTCGACTGTGGGCCAAGTCAGCAAGCGCGGGAAGCGTGACTCCAAGCTCACTTTTAAAAGGAGATGCAAGATGAATGAGGCCGGCCGTGTTCGGTCCAATTGCCGCTTCGATTTCGTCAATTGTGCAATCGGTGGGGCGTCCAACTTCCACAAATCGAGAACCCGGAGAAAGGTAAAGGTGGTCGTAGATAAAGCGGTGACCACGTTGAATTATCAGTTCGTTCGGAATGCCGTCTGTGATAGGCAATTGGCTGATCAATTTTGGATCGTCTTTAGCCATCGCTGCCGCTGCCTGAACCACAAGCCCGCCCGAGGCACCTGAGGTGATTGTTGCCGCCTCGTTGCCAGTAAGCGCTGCGATACGTTCCCCGGCGGCGAGCAATAGTTCGTCGATATCTACGAACACTTCGCTCATTGCTTCCATCGCCTCTATAGCTTCTGGACGTGGGCGAGATCCCGAGTGTTTGGTATTTGGCCCACCGGCATTGATCAGCGGTGTGATGCCCAAGCTTTCAACTATTGAACTGCCAGTTAGTTTGCCACCATTCGGCTGGTCACTTGATGTTGCCAATCGATCAATCTCCTGTTGAGCTCGACTCAGGCTGAACAATTGGCGAACGTACCGTAGCCGCTGTTGCCCCAGTCGCTGTGTCGATCTCTGGCCAATCAGGTATCAGTTGCTTGTGGGTGGAGTCGAGAAGAACGATTGCCACAGCACCTGCGAGGCTGAACGCCGCTGAGAGCCCGATCGCCCAACTGTATCCACCAGTAATGTCGAAAACCATCCCCGGAAGAGCACCACCAAGCGCCATTCCCAGACCAGCGCCTAATAGCTGCCAGCCGTAAGTCGAACCCATCGGCGAGTGCCCGTAGTACTGACGGTTGACGACCGGGAAGGCCGTTCCTTCACCACCGTAGGGAATCGCCCAAACAACAGCGAAAATGTAGAAGTCGAGCGTGGAATTTGCCGTGAACAGCAGAAACACGCCAACGCCTTGACCTAAGAACGATAGGAACATCACAGTCTTGGCGCTGAATCGATCTGAAAGCACCGGGGTGACGAATCTGGTCAATACGCTCACGATCGATATCGTGGTCAGTACGCCCGCCGCTGTCAGAGGCCCCAGACCTTTGGAAATCCCAAGCGGGATGATACCGACGAGGATCACCGCGTGGCCCACACAACCTAAAAAGTGAATATTAATCAGGTTCCAGAACGCATTGGTTTTATATACGTAACTCTGAAATTCCTGCTGCGTCGAAACAAAAATATTTCCGCTGGTTACAAGCGGTTTGTCATACGATTTCGTACCATAGGCGACCCGGCCGGCCTCTTCAGGCGTGTTTCTGAAATAAAGAAGAACGATCGTCAACGTTACTGTGCCGACGATGCCCACGAACATGAACGCCTGACTCCAGCCCACCGTGTTGAATAGCACCGCTAGAAGTTGAACCACAAGCGCCGGACCCAGACTCCACGACACCATCATGATTCCGGTGCCAAGTCCCAGATGCCTCCTGAACCACGAAGCAACGGCTGGGACAACTGGCACCAGCAGTAACGCCTGTGAAACACCGAAAACCATGCCATATGCAACGTACAGTTCCCAAATTTCCTTGGTCTGAGACGTCCACATCATCCCGATAAAGAAAAGCATCGTTCCGGCTGCCATCGTACGGCGAGCACCGAACCGGTTTCCCAAATACCCGGCAACCGGCGACGATAGGGCAGTGACGATGGACATGAGGGCGTAGGCGAGTCCGATCGAACCGGGCGACCACCCAAATGCAGCTACAAGTGGATCAACGAGTACGCCAAACGCCATACGGATTGCAGCGCCGACCATCTGAACCACACCAGCGATTCCCACAATCACCCAGGCGTAGTGCGCAATTGAGTGTTCTTTAAGTCCAAACCTTCTGTCGAGCCAGAGTGCAGCGTTTTGCATTGATTATCGGCTAGTGGAGGGGGCAGGCAAAAACCAGCCCATCTTCCCACCATTCACTCTCTGCCTCAGACTCATGAATTCCCGCCGCCAGCGCTCGATTCTCTATTCGGTCTGACGAAGCCCACGCCCCGAAGTAAATCAACACGGCGAGCGTTGCAATAACCGAGGACATCAGCAAACCAAACCCAAGGAAAGGCCGACGTTTTATTTCGAAACGTTCGAGTTCTGGTGATCTGCTGTCTGTTGGCTGATTTGGTGCGGCGGCTTTCATTGCGGAATCATACGCCGAGTACACGGGGTTTTGTTCACGAAAGTGTCGCGACTTTATGCGCTGCAATCCACTCTTCATCCAACTCAATTCCAAGCCCTGGACCGGTAGGTGCATCAAGGTTGCCGTTTTCGTTGATCTTCAACTGCTTTTTCACACCCCACTGGTGCACTTCTTTCGGCATCCAGTATTCGAAATACGTGCAGTTAAGAGACGACATTATTACGTGCAGATTCCCGGCGTTTAGAGCCGAGTTTCCAGCAAGGCCAATCTCGCAGAACCGCTGGAATCCTTCGGCCAGCGACATCTGCTTTTTTAAACCTGTAATTCCAATTTTCCTGACCGTTCCTCGAATTAGTCGAACTGCGTTCATCTGAAGAAAATTTGCTGCCTCGTGGAATAGAAAACCTCTCGTGTCACTCATGTTCAACGGAGTTTCAAGCCGTCTGGTCAATTCTTTGATCGACTCGATGTCGTTTGACGGTATTGGGTCCTCGAACCAGAAGTAGTTATTAGCGTCGAGCGCGTGCCCTACGTACAACGCCTCTCGGAACGTGTAGCCGTGGTTGCGATCAAGCATGAGGGTCATCTCATCACCAACCGCTTCTCTCACCTTCGCGGCGGTAATGGCCGCGTCTTTATACGAGAGTGGTCCGGGGTGGATCTTGTACGCCTTGAAGCCGTCAGCTTTGAGCTTTAATCCCTCCTCAACGAAACCATCTGGCGTATCGTGCCGAGGCGGATAAGTGGCATACAGAGGAGCTTCAGTTCGAGCCGTTCCAAGTAGCTTGTGAATCGGCTGTCCAGCGGCTTTTCCATCTATGTCCCACATCGCTACATCCAGCGGTGCCCAATCAGGTTCGATCGCTCCACCATGCCCCGCTATAACCCCGAGTTGATTCCAGAGCCATTCACGATCCGAAGAATCACGCCCCAACACTGCTGGCTTGAGCGTATTGATAATCGTTTGCATTCGCTGAGTCGAGTCACTGGCCTGATCACCGACGAAAGCGTGACCCTCAATACCGTCTTCAGTCGAAACCCTGAGTACACCCTGAGTTGTAGTTCCTCCAAGGTCGGTCCGCTCGTCCTGAACCTGTACTGACGGTGTGCTTCGTTCAATGACGTCGATCGTGATATCGGTAATTTTCATATGCTCGATTGCGTCCGTGTTGGGGAATCTAAAATGTTTATGTTTCGAACGTGGGTTAAGTTCGCTGTGGATACTACATGGGAGCCTCTGGCAGTGTCGCTATAGGTCGATCCTCCTGCACGACTTGTAATTTATACGGATTCAACGAATGCACCATGTTCGAGAAAATAGAAGCATTTAGATCATCCATTAGTCGCGGCTTGCCCATCGGGCACTATAGAGAAGTAACCTAACGACACCTGAATTTCAGGTGTCGTTTACTTTTGCCTGGAGTTTTTTTTGTCTAGCAGCACCGATCTATCTTCGCTGGAACCGAAAATTGCCGAGTTAGCAGCGAATTCGATGGCACAAGACAAGATTCCAAGCCTGTCTATTGGTGTAGTACGTGGGGGTTCATTGGCGGGTTACTACTCGTTTGGAACCCAGTCTCTGGGTGCTGATTTACCAGCTACAGCGCAGTCCATTTCCCGCGTGGCGTCGATAACGAAGACGTTCACCGGAACGGCGATACTGCAGTTGCGTGATCTCGGACAGCTTGAGCTGGACGACCCACTGCTCGTTCATATGCCCGATTTCACGGTTGCCTCAGCACTTAAGGGTGCCCTTGAGGGCGTGACATTGCGTCGGATGATGACTCACTACTCCGGTCTGCGAACAGAACATCCGCTAACCGACTGGGATGCTCCCTCATTTCCGACTTCAGAAGAACTCCTTGGAGGACTTTCAGATCTCGATGTCGTGATACCGCAGGACAGCCAGTGGAAGTACTCAAACGTCGCAGTAGGCCTGCTCGGTCACGTTATCGAGCAGGTGAGTGGTGTTCCGTACGAGCGGTACATCTACGAAGAAATTACAGGCCCACTCGGACTGACCAACACCCGGTTTGAACTCGATTCTGACCAAACCAGCCTGAAAGCAATCGGATACAGCCAACCTTCACCGGGAACTACGGATCTTCGAGAGGCGCCATATGCTTCGATGAGAGGCATATCTTCTGCAGGGCAACTTCACTCGAATGTAGAGGATCTGGCGAAGTGGATATCCTTTCAATTTTCATCCGGTCGCTCCAACCACGCGAGTAATGTTCTCTCATCCGACACGCTTGCCGAGATGCACCGACCTGCCTACGTGTCGAGTGACTGGAAGAGCGGGCAGGCGTTGTCGTGGCGAATCAATCGACGCGACGATCTGGTGCTCCACAATCACGGTGGTGGCATCCAGGGATTTGCGTCGAACTTAGTGTTCAGCGTTGAAGCTCAGACCGGAGCGATAGTGCTGGCGAATCTCTGGCCAGCGAGTACGCCATACATTCTTGCCGAAGACATTGCCGAACTGGTGATTCGTGAGCTGGGACCGGTTGCGGAAATAAACGAAACCAATCTTGTTGCGGTGCTGGAACAGGCTACATCACCGTTCACTGGCAGGTACTGGGCGGAGCCTGGAGCATTTGCTGATGTGGTATTTGGCGAAGAGGGATTTGGACTTGGCGAACCCAAGCATGGGGACTATTCGCTGCACGGTCCCGCTGGACTCAAAGAAGATCCGATAATCACCGTTGAAAACACCTTTCGAGTTGTAGGCGGTCGCGGCACTGGCGAACTGGCTGAATTTGAAATGAGAGATGACGGGAAAGCAGAGTCTTTCCGACTTGGCGGATTCCTTTACAAACGAGTCGACTAAATGCGGCTGGTAACAAGCGGGCAAGAAGAGGTTCAACACATGGCTGGAGTATTCGATATCGCCGACGGTTTCATCGACACCGTTGCGAAACACCGCCCGCTGTCGGCGACTTACATGGGTCTGCCGGGCTTCGACCACCTGATGACCGACTACTCGCCCGAATCCGCTGATGCATTCCATTCCGACTCGCTTTTAGCACTACGAGCCATGGAGGCTGCCGAACCGGCCAACGACAGAGAGCGCATGTGCAGGGACACGTTTCTTGATGAGGCTCGGCTGTCGGTAGAACAATTCGAGTCGCGAGAGCATTTGCGCGACATGAATGTGCTATTTTCACCAGTCCAGAACGTTCGATCCATATTCGATCTCATGCCACAGGACTCTGTGGAGCAATGGGAAAACATCGCATCTCGAATGGAAAAAATCGGAGATGCTCTCGCCGGATACCGGCAAACACTCGACATTGGACGTTCCGAGGGTCTGGTAACGTCTCAGCGTCAGGTGAACGGCTGCGCCGAGCAGTGCGGAGTGTGGGCTGGTGAAGGTGACAACGCACCCTTCTTCGACTCGCTGGTGAACGCGCTCGCTGCCTCGAATATCAGCGACGACTCGCTCAGTTCTCGTATCGAAGACGCTGCAGCATCAGCAACCGAGGCCTACGACCAGATGGGTGACTATCTACGCAACACTTACCTGCCCGATGCAACCGAGGTCGATGGTGTTGGTCGAGATCGATATGCCCTCTCAGCAAAAGGCTATCTCGGCGCCGATATTGATCCCAATGAGACCTACGACTGGGGTTGGGAACAGCTTGCTTGGGTTAGGTCGGAGATGACTAAAACAGCTGAGCTGATAAAACCCGGAGCCTCGATAGGTGAAGCGGTCGAGATACTCGAAACCGATCCAGCCAAGATGATCAGGGGCGAAGACGAGTTCAGGCAGTGGATGCAGGATCTACAGGATAAAACAATCGAGGAAATGGACGGTGTCCACTTCGATATCCTCGACCCGGTTCGCAAAATTGAAGCCCTGATATCACCTCCCGGTGGTGCGCTCGCCATGTACTACACAGGTCCATCGGAAGATTTTTCACGACCCGGTCGGACGTGGTATCCGACAGGTGGAAAGACCGAGTTCCCGATCTGGCGCGAGGTCTCGATTGCGTATCACGAAGGTGTGCCGGGTCACCACTTCCAGATTGCCACTAACGTAGCTATGACAGACGAGCTTTCACGGTTCCAACGCTTGTTAGCCGGAACCTCGGGCCATGCCGAAGGCTGGGCACTGTACGCAGAGCGTTTGATGGGCGAACTTGGCTATCTTGAAAATCCCGATTACTACATGGGAATGCTTGATGCCCAGGCGCTTCGAAGCGTTCGCGTTATTGTCGATATCGGAATGCACCTCGGCTTGAAAATTCCGAGGCATTCCGAGTTTCATCCAGGCGAAGTCTGGAACGGTGATCTTGCACTCAAGTTCATGCGTGAGCGAGTGCACTTTCCGGCTGATTTTGTGGCTTCAGAGGTAGATCGCTATCTTGGAATACCGGGCCAGGCGATTAGCTACAAAGTGGGCGAGCGAGTGTGGCTCGAAGCGCGGGAGTCGGCGAAGCAGTCCGCAGGAGCCGACTTCGATTTGAAGGAGTGGCACAACAAGGCGCTCAAGCTTGGACCCATGGGACTCGCTCAGATGAAGCGAGAGTTGACGTAACCCGCGGCTTCCTCCGCGCTTGTTGAATCCTTCGTGAACCAGATAGCATCAAATCACTTTGGCGATAAATTGCCATACCTCAGACAGTTTCAACAGGAATTTTTTTGCAACTGCTCATTACAGACGACGCCAGAGACTACCTAGACAGGCGTGAACGACCCGTGGCTCTCGACTATCTTTCCAGTCTCGGCTGAGGCGGTCACGCCTCGGTGTCGGTCGACACCTACGCAAAGAAAGCCAACATCACTGCCTATCAGAGAATCAAAGATAAAGGCGTGGATGTTCTCGTATCGAAGAACCTCGCCTCACGTGCCGCTGCCGTACTAATCGAGCAAAAGAAATTTCTCTTCTTCAAATGGCTGTCCGTAAGAGCGCAGCTCTACGGTCACGCCACCTGAAGTCACTAACCCCTCTGGCCGTGCGCCGGGTACAAACACTTCGAACCAAACAAAAGCCCGCCCACTCTTAGTTGAGCGGTTGGGCTTTTTACTTTTGTGCTGTTAGGAATTTACGAAAACGACTCATAGAGTCCGCCGACTACGAGGCCGAACAGCAGGTGAACTAGAAGGGCACCCATGGCTGTCATTCCGCCGAGCTTTAGTGCGAAGAACCCTTGGTGCTGCGACCGCACTGTGCTACGTCCGCGGCCAGCACCAACAATCCCGACCGCCACCCAAGCGTTCGAACAGCGTTGACCGTTCCATCGTTCCCATGCTCACGAATATCGACCCCGCACTGAAGCCGACCATCCCAATAAGCAGCAGGAATTCCGCCAATCAAATACGAGATGGCAACGAGCAGGGCGGCAATCAGAAGTTCAACAAACATCAAAACTTGGATGCGCCCACAATCCGATCAGTTGCACAAATCACCAACCCGGCGCCAACCGTTCTCAAGAAAACAGGCCGTCGGCATTAGATGTCGAGGGCCATTAGCTCTTCGGCGTAGATGACCTGGCCGCCGTAGACCTCTCGAATATCGCCGATACCCTTCTCGAGCGGACCATGCTGCGAGATGTGAGCGCCCATGTGCACCAGTATCAGTTTCTTCACACCGGCCTCTTCCGCCATGCGAGCTGCCCCTGTCGTGCCACACTGACCCGGTGCTTCGCCATCAGCGTCCATGCACTCCTGATCGTCCCAGCACATGCACAGCATCACGTCAGCGTCCTTCGCCAGATCGACAATCGACTGGCACGGTTGAGTGTCCCCGGTGAACACAACCGACTTGCCAGACTTCGTTTCGATGCGATATGCAAGCGAATCGAGATACGGCTGCACGTGCTCAGCGTTCGCGGACGTCACTTCCCAGTTTTTCGCTGTGTGGACAGTCCCGACGCCAACGTCGCGTGCCTTGATCTTGGGTGCACGGCGGGGCATCACGCCGCCCCGATTCATGTACACCTTTTGTGAAAGCGGGTGGTAAATACGAGCCTTCCAATCGTGCGAAAAAATCCCATTCTCACCGATCACACCCTCTGTGATTTTCTCGGTGAGAGTTGGGCCAAAGACCTGGAGCTGATTCTCCTTACCGATCGACTGGTCAAATCGAGTGAGAAGGAAGCATGGGTAGTCGATATCGTGATCGAAGTGGTGATGAGTGAAGAAAATGTAGTCGATATCTAGCGGCCAGAGTCCGGCCTGGACCAGCTTGTGAGTCGTTGCCGGACCGCAATCGAACATGATCTTCTCGCCCTCGATTTCGAGAACGTACGCAGAACCGAACCGAGTTGGTGTCGGGGTTGGTGTTCCTGCCCCTAATACGTAGAGCCTTGCCATTCGATCCTGCCTCCGCAACTGATATCCCGCGTCTGGAGCAGATCATATTCTTGCCCCACAGCGCGTAATCCGAGCGAATTGCGTGAATGTTTGAAAATTGCCCATTTTCGTCAATATTCGCTAAATCGCGTACAAAACGGCACTAGGAACTGATTAGCCGGTACCGGATAGGATGCCGCCGTTCGATCCCGCATATGGATCAAACGACGTTGCGGTGTCCGCCGTGACAAATGGAGGTGCGACGATGCTGTATTTCAAATCTTGCCTGCGATGCAAAGACGGAACTGTCGAGCTTGGATCCGACAATTTTGGATCGTTCCTCAGCTGCCTTACCTGCGGCTACACGATCAACTCTCGATCGATTCGATCAAATGGGTCAATTGAAGAACCGTCCACTCTTGAAGAGGACGTTGTAATGGCACCTGAGCTTCAGCCGGTAGCAGCTACTGACGAGACTGATGCGCCCGACTTCGAACCCTACATCGACATCTTCGAAGAAGAGCTGGTAGAACTAGAAGCCGGTATAGAAGCGGCGATTTAGCCTGATCTGAACTATCCGCTCTCCCTGTGAGAGACCGGTGTCGCGGACAGGCCCCAAGTGCGAATGCACGCTCGGGTTCAGATCGTTAGGGTGTGGGTGAGATCGGTCGCATTGACTTTCGATTGCTCACTCCACTTCGACGTTCGTCATGGCGTTTTCCACGCGACCTTCGCCCCTCAATCCGAATGCGCCGGCCAGAAGCTCGTATGAACGTTGGCGTTCGGCATAGTCGTGTGTGATTGTTAGGACGATCACATCATCGGTCTCATACTGTTCGGCAAGACTCTCAATCTTCGCCTTGACCGTCTCCGGGTCACCTTCGATTGATTTCGACCGCTGTTGCTCAATGAATCCCTCATCGGCCTCATCGAAGTCCATCGCCTTTATCTCATCCACCGACGGCACACCCTTCATTTCCTGGCCTTTGTTGCGCATTAATCGCATGACGTGACGGCACGTTGCGAGATCGTGTGCACGTTCCGTTGTATCGGCAGTAATGGCAGAAATGCCGATGTTGACTCGTGGCTTGTCGAACCACTCCGACGGTTCGAAATTGTCGCGGTACCACTTCACGCACTCTGGCCCACCGCCTTGAGAAATGAAATGAGCGAACGAAAGCGGCAGTCCCAGTCTCGCCGCGATACCCGCGCTGCCCAACGACGAGCTCAGCAGCCACGGGACCGCCCAGTTAGGTGCGGCTGGCATTGCCCGAAGCCTGCTGAGCGGGTGGTCGGCGGGGAACGTCTCGCTCAGATATCGCATCAAGTCATAGACCTGCTGCGGGTACTTTTCGATCGGAAAGGTGTTTGGACCAGCTTGCAGCGCGTAACTGGCCATCTGATCAGATCCGGGTGCGCGACCGATACCCATATCCACACGGCCGGGGGCCAGTGCCTCAAGCATTCGGAATACCTCGGCCACTTTGAATGGGCTGTAATGCGACAGCATCACCCCACCAGTACCGATCCGAATGTTTTTCGTTCGTGCGGTCATGGCCGCGAGCAGGATTTCCGGGCTGGCGTCAGCAAGCGTTCCAGAGCTGTGATGCTCAGCCAGCCAGTAGCGGGTGTAGCCCCACCTATCGGCTGCACATGCGAGATTGAGAGTTGCTTGGACGGCTTCGTGTGCCGTTTTACCGACGCTTATGGGAGATTGATCAAGGACGGAGAGTTTCAAGCCGATCCAGCCCTAATTCATTGGTCGCACTATCGAACCACTCGACAACTTCGCGGTGCAGTGGAATACCGTCTCGCTCGCGAATCTCGGTCTCTTCATGCTCAGGTAACCCTGCGTAATAGACACGATCGTGACCCGGAGACGGTGGCGTCTCAACCAGATAGGTCAGGAATTCGTCCATCGACGATTTGAATTCAGCGACATCACGAAATGCATCGATGCTATAAGCCGCTACAAACTGAGAACCGTTGCCTGGCGGATCGGTCACTCCGAACAGTCCTGCCGAGAGAATTCCCGAGAAGACTTGCCCGATCACAGCCATGCCGTAGCCCTTGTGCGATCCCAGTTCCCGTGTTGAACCCCAAGGCAGCAAACGAACACCTTCTGGCACGTCCTGCTCCTCCATGATCGGTGTGCCTTCCTCGTCGGCCATAAGTCCCGGCAACAGCTGCGCGCCCGTGCGTCGTAGCAGCTGAATTTTGTTGGCAGCGACGGAAGACGAAGAAATATCGAGAACAAACGGCGGCATCTTGTCGGCAGGAACAGCCCATGCATGCGGCACCGCGCCAACACGAGGCTCTGCTCCGTAGGTTGGAACCATCACAGCACCACCACCCGTGATCGCGTAGCCGATCATGTCGTGGGGCATGGCTCGCATAGCGTGATAAGCCATCATCCCGGCATGATTGCTATTATGGATCGTCACCGCTCCGATCCCAACCTTCTTGGCCTTCTCGATAGCGATATCCATCGCCCTTGGGACGACTACTAGCCCGTGGCCCTTGTCGCCGTCGATAGTCGCAACGGCTGAGGTATCGTGTGTTATTTTCCAGTCTGGAGTTGGATTGATCTTGCCGCTTTCGAACGCTTCTCTGTAAACCCGCAGCATGTTAGATACGCCGTGCGTTTCGCAGCCTCGAATGTCGGCAGTTACCAGTCCATCAGCAGCAAGCTCGGAGTCTTCTCGAGGCATCCCGAACGCTTCAAAAAGATCGGTCGTGGCCTTGAAAAGATCCGCCCGCCGGACCATTACCTTGTCTTCTTCTGGAACGTGAAAGTGTTCAAGCATATTTCTTACTTCCTATCGTTCCAGTGGTGCGAGATTGAATTCGGCAGTGGCTTGATCGAACCAATCGACCACCTCTTCGTGAAGCGGGATACCACGCTCGTGGCGGTCGATCGACTCTTCATGCTCGGGAAGACCAGCGTAATAGACACGATCATGCCCCGGCGCTGGCGGAGTCTCTCTCAGATACTTTAAGAAATCGTCCATCGAGCTTTTGAATCGCTGCAGGTCGGTAAATGCTTCGATCGAATACGCAGCAACGACATGCGACATGTGCCCGCTTTCGTACGGTCCGAAAGCACCATCAGAGAGAATCCCGCCGAACACCTGCGCAATCGCACTCAGCCCATAGCCCTTGTGCGATCCAAGTTCACGCGTCGCACCGTTTGGAAGAACGATCGTCTCTTCTGGAATCTCTCGCTCATCCATGATTGGCGTGCCATCGGCCTGCGCCATGATTCCGGGAATGGTCATCGACTTCATCCGCCTGAGCAGTTGAACCTTGTTAGCGGCGACCGACGACGACGAAATATCGAGTACGAACGGCGGCTCTTTGTCGGCAGGAACAGCCCAGGCGTGTGGGTTTGGAGCAAGTCTAGGTTCGGCCCCGAAAGTCGGAGGCATGCTCTGACCACCGGCGGTGATCGAGTAACCGATCATGTCGTGCTTAAGCGCCATCATGGCGTGGTAGGCGATCATTCCGGCGTGACGACCGTTGCCCATCGTAATCATCCCAATGCCGGTTTCGCCTGCCTTTTCTATCGCCAGTTTCATGACCTGCGGTATCACCGCAATGCCCAGCCCACGATCGCAATCGACGTTTGCTGTTGTGGCAGTTTCTCTTGTGATAGTCCAGTTCGGCGTCGGGTTGATAAACCCTTCGGCGACGCCTTCTATGTACCGGCGCATCATGTTCGAAACGCCGTGAGTATCGACGCCACGGGTATCGGAAAGGAGCAGCACATCAGTGGCTTGCCACGCGTCCTGCTCGGAAAAACCGATCTTCAAAAAGAGTTCGTTGACCGTCTTTCGCAGAGCGTCCGGCATGATCCGGACCTCATCCTCTTCAGCAACATGAAAATGTTCGAGCATTGTTGTGTTTCGAAACCTTGGCGACTGGTGGATTAACTACAGCGGAGAACGAACTCCGCTGAACCTCACGAAACTAGTCGCAAACATACGCCTGAATCAGCAGCGCGTAAATCTAAATCCTAGATAGAAGCAGTGTCTCGAACCGATCTGTCAGATACGATTCAGCCATCATTTACCTAAGAGCGAATCGGCGGAGCAAACATTGCAAGACCTCAAGATAGCGGCGATACAGATGACGTCGGCTGTGGGCGATATCGAGGGCAACCTGACTTCGATTGACCGGCTGCTTGGCGATGCTGTGCGGCAGGGCGCCGACATTGCCTGTTTTCCTGAGCTTTGCGTCAGCGGCTACAACACCGTCTTCGCAGCCATCTGCAATCAGGTGCGCGACAACGATGCAGGACATACGTTCTCAGGCGTAACGTTCGTGTGTGATCCGACCGGCAAGTTGATGGCACAGGCGAACGATGGCGCCAATGAAGAGATTGTCCTTGCCGATCTCGAAGCAGTTTCACTTGAAAAAGCACGTCACGTACCCGAAACTTTCTTCAGGCACTTCCGCCGACCTGAAATCTATGACGCTTGGAGAAGCAATTAATTGTCTCCACAGGAAATCGCGAAAAAGCTGCACAGCGTGCCGGGTCGTGGGTGCGTGGTAGTTACCGGTTCAGGAATTCAGTCGATCAGCGACTTATTCGCAGAACCGGGAACTTCTCGAACCATTCTCGAAGCTCAGGTACCGTACGCACGCAAAGCTCTCGACGAGTTCGTTGGCGTACAGGCTGATCAGCACGTCTCTGCTGAAGAGGCGCTTCTCATCGCTCAAGCGGCGCTAAAAAGGGCACAGCATCTGGCCAACGAAGATGATGGCGTCCAATTGCTGTTTGGGGTGGGTTGTACGGCCGCTGTGGCAACAGATAGGGTTCGTCGTGGCGAAGATCGCGCTCACATAGCCTGGACCGACGGTGCACGCTCAGGCGGTACTTCTATCTGGTTCGATAAGCAAATAAGAAGCCGTGCTGACGAAGATGCGGTTGTATCGGCGATAATATTGAACTCGATCGCGGAAGTATTGAACATCGAAGAGCGGTTGGAACTGAACGTTCTCGAAACGGAACGATTTGATGAAATCAATTGATCGACTGTATGCAGAAGAGATTGGCGCGCTCGTAATCTCGCCCGACGGCAGGGTAGACGAGAACCTTCCCTCGCACCCGTTGATACTCTCCGGCTCGTTTAATCCGCTCCACGATGGACATCGAGCGATGATCGAAGCGGCTTCACAAGTCGTTGATCGACCGGCCTTCTGCGAGATATCGATCGAAAACGTCGACAAACCTGTGCTCCCACGCCCAGAGCTCGATAGGCGTGCCGCACAGATCACGGCAAGCGGCAACTCGCTCATCGTGACCAGCGCCCCGCGTTTCACTGAGAAATCCTCACTAGTCCCCGGTGCAACATTCGTGATCGGCTTCGATACCTACATACGATTGATGGACGACAGGTACTACCCGGATCACGTTACTGAAGGTGTTTCGGCTGTAGAAAATTCTCTGGACCTGATTCACGAAAACGGCTGTCGCTTCGTTGTTGCCGGTAGAGTCGATGATCATAGTCAGTTCCGGGGGCTGCACGATATAGAATTTGAAGTGCCACAGCGTTTTCGCAGCATGTTCACCGAGCTTTCCGAATCAGAGTTCCGCTCTGATTTATCTTCGACCCAAATTCGCAACAGTTTGAACTAGCACGGTAACATCGAACATCGATTTCGTTCAGACATGCATCTAACGCCGGTATACAGGCGCTTTCTAATACACAAACAAGGACACTAATGGTTGTAGAAAATCTCAAAAACTCACGAAAAGCCGCGGCAGCCATTGAGCCAATGTTCACTGAGCGCTGGTCGTCAAAATCGTTCACAAACGATTCGCTTAGCGATGATCAAATCGCCTCACTTTTCGAAGCCGCACACTGGGCACCTTCATCGAGCAACAAGCAGCCATGGCTTTTTGTGTATGCGACCGACGGTCCGGATCGCGAGCGATTCAATTCAGTGCTGAACGAGCAAAATTGCAAATGGGCGCCGAACGCCGCGATGCTGGTTCTCGTGTTTGCTCGAACCGTTGGTGAAGACGGCGGAAAAATCCGAACTGCACAGTTCGATACCGGCGCTGCGTGGATGTCATTTGCTCTTCAGGCGAATCGCATGGGACTGAACACTCGGGCAATGGGCGGAATCGATCTTGACGCCGCCTACGCCGCAGCCGGGATCGACCGTGCTTCGTTCGAAACTGTATGCGCACTCGCAGTCGGAGCTCCCGGCAACGAGGAAGACCTCGCTCCCGAGGCGCGTGAAGGCAACTCAGCCAATGGTCGAAAAGACGTCAGCGAAATTGCCTTCAAAGGAAAGTTCACCTCTTAAATTTGCTCGGCAGGACGTTGTTTCAGTCGCTCGCGGAATCTCGCTCGGCTGCAGCACCAGGAATTTCCGTCTCAGGATGTTGACGGATGTACTCGGCCTGTCGCGCTCCAAACATCTCCTGGAGTTGAATGGTCAAGCCACCATCTATCGCCAGAGTGTGGCCGGTGATGAATGAAGCGTCATCGGAACACAAGAACGAGATACCGTTCGCAATATCGCTCGGTAGCCCGGTACGCCGCAACGGATACTGATCGGCAAAAAAAGCATGCCCGGATGGGTTCTCCTCCCAGGACTTGGCAAGGCCTTCGCTGACGATGTGGCCAGGTGCGATGGCGTTAACCCGAATGCCATCAGGTCCGAAGTCCGTTGCCATCTGCCTGGTCATGCCGACTACACCGGCCTTTGCGGCCTCGTACACGAGCATTCCCGGTTCCTGTAGGAAACTGTGGACTGATGCGAGATTGATGATGTTTCCGCCGCCCTTAGAGCGCATGTGGGGGATAGCGTGTTTTGCACCGAGAAACAACGCCTTGAGAAGAACATCTATTCCGTAGTCCCATCCGTCTTCGTCAACCGTTAGGGCGGTTCCCTGGATAATCGACACACCGTCGATCACGCCAAACGCATTCTGGACAAGGATGTCGAGGCGTCCATACAGATCGACCGCTTCGTTGACCATGCGTGAGATATCTTCGCTTTGCGAAACATCAACATGGCTTGCAGCTGCTGTTCCTCCGGCTTGTTCGATCGTGGCAACGTTCGCCACTGCTGCAGCGTCGTTGATGTCGGCGATAAACACCTTTGCGCCTTCCGATGCGAGCTTGCGGGCGGTTGCCCCGCCGATGCCGAGTGCTCCACCGGTAACGATCGCTACCTGACCCTCGAACCTGCTCATGTTGCCTCTCAATATTTCGACTTTTGGGATTGGTGAGCGGAATAGTATCGGAATTGTCTCGAGGAGCAACAAGCTCGGGTGGACGGTGGGTGAAGTAGGTGTGACACTTCCGGCATGTCGACAATCCCGATTCGTCGCGAAGAAATAACCCCTGAATGGCTTAGTGGTCTGTTAGCGGGAGAGGGCAAATGTGAAATCGCAGGACTCGATATAGTAGAAATGACTGGTCACAACCCGGATCTTTCGCAGTTGTTTCGGGTGCGTATTTCGTATTTACGCCGGACCACTGAGCATCCCGACGTTGTGATCGTGAAGATCCCACCAGTTGATGACGTGGTGCGAATCCGGGAAGCGGCTCACGGACCGTACGAAAGTGAACTGGGCAGCTATCGTTTGCTTGAATCATTTCAAGGTAGTTCGATAGCGAGGACATATGGAGCTGTCGAGGATAGGCAGGAGCGAACAGCCGCCTTCGTATTCGAAGACATAGGTGTTTTTCCTGAAGGTCAGAAATACGCAAAAATCGATCTTTCCGTGGCCAAGAAAACGCTCGAATTCATGGCTTCCTATCAAGCTAAGTTCTGGCAGGATGAGTCATTAGGTGAAACAAACTGGATACGAGATGAGGCCTGGTCCTTCCTATTCAATCAGGATCCCATGGGTTCTGTGATCGGTTGGCAGGTGATTCGAGGCGACGACCGTTTCGAGAAGACCGGTGGGCTGATGGTAGCCGGCGAGTATCTTGGCGAACGTCTTACCGGGCTACGAAACGCCTTGAGCAGCCGACCGAGAACGCTGACACACAACGACTTTCATCAGGGGAACGTGCTGCTTCGCCAAACTTCAAATGGCCGCGAACCGGTGATTATCGACTGGCAGATGCCGGCTTATGCTGGCCCTACGAACGATCTAGCAAAGTTTCTGATGACAGCTGTACCGTTCGAAATTCTTGCTGAGTCCGAGCAAACTCTTGTTGTGCACTATGTAGAGACGCTTAGGGCGAAAGGTGTTGCTGACTATTCGTACGACGAGTGCTGGCGGGACTACCGTCGTGCGCAGGTCGCGACTTTTGCCAACTACGCCATCAGTTGCTACGAGACCTCACCAGATGGCAGGCTGATCGAATCGTCAGGTGATTCAACCCACGCCGTGATCAAAGCGCTGACGCTCGCTGATCCCGCAGAAATGCGCGAGATTCTGCCTTAGCCCTTCGGCTTCGAAGCCTGCTTGAACAGTGCGAAGCTCGCCGAGTATCCATGTAGGAAAGTCTGATCTCCTATAGGCCCGATCTCACCGTTAGAAAAGAATCCAGCGATGGGAATATCGGCAACCATGTCGGTAAACATGGTCGTATCGTGGTCGGGCGACCCGTAGAGGTACTGGCCACGACCAAGACAGCTGAACAGCAGGGCAGAAGCTGGAATGTCGTCCTCGTCGAGATTGTCGATGTACTCTTCGAGCATCATCCTGAGATCTTCGTCGGCGGCCTGTGCATCTCGAACGAAGAACTGCACAACCTGTCCCTCCTGGACAAGTTCACCAACTGCAAGCGTGCCATCTTCTTCGTCGGCTCCTAGCACGTTCCTGATCAGAAACTCGCTTTCACTACGATCCTGCGCAAGACGATCCATGATTATCCCGATCTGTAAGGATCGTCTGATCAATCGCTTCTCACGAGTCTCGGCGGCTTCAAATAGATCACGCAAAACTTCGAGCGGCGTCTGGTTGCCCAGCTTTGAAATCACATTGATTTCGGACTTGGTAACCACTAAAGGCTTGCCGATGGGTCGGCAGCCCTGCGCAACAACAGTCTCAACCGCAAGGTCACCGGTAAAGGCCACGCCGACGGCGCCTGAGCGTACCGACTTGTCGTTGATAAAGAGTGCGTTGGAACCAGGCTGACCGCCTCCACTTGCAAGCCCGCCTATTTTCACTGCGTCTGGATATGCAAAATCGAGCCCAGCCAAGAGATGATCACTTCGCAACGTGAACGGATCGGGCAGCAACATGATTGCAGGGCAGTCTTCAGAACGAATTCCTAGAAGCGTCTGCCAGTCTTGGGGAGGTGCGTCAGGGCTCGGTAATTCGTCCTGATTGAGGTGAAACGGAGCCAGTTCAACACCCGGAAGTATGGCAGCGGAAATTGCTATCCCCGGCCGACGTTCAACTTCCTGCCCGGCGCCAATTACCCCGGCTGCGGAACAGCCGATAAGCACTTTGGCCCCAAGGGCTTCGGCGAGCACTTCCGGTGCTGTGAAATATGAGGGGGCGTGGTGTGACGATATGAAAACCACGGCCAGATCGGGATGCTGACCATCCAGACTCGCAAGAATCTGTTCAGATGCCTGGTTGATCGCCTCTGTAAAAGAAGGCGAATCAGAAACGGCAGAACTCCAACGCAAGTTTTGCTTCTCCCGTCCCGGGTTGGCCGAACGGCTCGACCGGGATGTATCCCTGTTGCTCTGCACCACTGGCGTTCTTATTCACCAGCGATGCAAAGCAGGGTTGCTCTACAGCGTCGGCAGAACGGCAGCAGCCGCGGCGACAGTCTTATCTATATCTTCGTTCGTGTGTGCTGAAGAAAGGTGAATCCGACCGTTAGAAGCAAGTCGGATTCCTTTTTTCAGCATCTCTGTGGCGAATCGCCCGTACTTGCTGTCGTCGCAATTACGTGCATGGTCTCGCCAATTGGTTATTTCTTGTTTCGTGGTGAACGATATCGAAAACACCGATCCGACACCTTGCACATGTAAGTCAGACTCTAGCGATTTTGCGATTTCGCGTAATCCATCCATTAATCGTAGCCCTTTTCCATTCAAATCCCGGTAAAAATTGTCACCCTGCCCCTGGATGTGTTTGAGCGATGCGTAAGTGGCTGCAATTGACATCACGTTTGAGTTGAAACTCCCACCGTGATACACAGTTCCATCTCCGATTAGGTCCATAATGTCCCGCCGACCCACAATCATGGCGATGGGAAATCCTCCCGCCATCGACTTCGCGTAGGTCGCCAAATCGGGGGTAATTCCAAGGACTTCCTGTGCTCCACCCCGTGCTACTCGGAAACCGGTAATGACCTCGTCAAAGGCCAATAATGCGCCGTTTTCACGGCAGATTTTCAGCACACCTTCCATGTAACCGGGTGCTGGAACGATGCAGTTGGTGTTGGCAAGAATCGGCTCCATGATAATGCCAGCTATCTCGTCGGGATGATCGGCAAACGCCTTTTCGAGCAACTCGAGGTCGTTCCACTGGCAGATCACCAATCCGTCAGCCGTAGCGTCGTCCATACCCTCAGACTCCCCAACAGGTACTGGGGCGTCTTCTGGCCCGGCCTTGTCGAGTGGCGGGTGAACGCTCCAGTTAACCGAGTCCATCCAACCGTGGTAGTGGCCTTCAAACTTTAAAATCTTCGGGCGGCCAGTGAATCCACGCATCGTCCTAAAGAGCAGCTGGTCAATTTCGGTTCCTGACGAAGCGAATCGAACCGTCGCGTTTTCCATCGGGATCATGTCGAGAGCCATCTCCGCAACTTCTAGCTCGCGCTCAAACTGACCAGCGAAGACGTAGCCCTTCTCCATATCTTCGTTCACCTGCTTGTTTATGAAGTCGGGTGAATGTCCGAACAGGTTAGGGCCCATTCCCTGAATGTAGTCGATGTACTCATTGCCGTCCGCGTCCCACATCTTGGAACCTTTGGCATGAGTGAAAAAGAGCGGCACATCAGCGGGTTCATTGACTCTGATCTGACTTGATACACCACCAGCTACGAGCTCTTTCGCCTTGTCGAAAAGGGCCGTAGAACGATCGAAATTCATCGAGAGAGTTACCTTTGCAGAAATACGTGTTCGAGTACAACGCGAAAATTGTATCGCCCCAACGGCGGCATCGCATGAAAATCGGTCCCATGAATTGCTTTCATGGAGCTTTTTTTGTCAGGATCCTAGGCCTATTCGGGTACCTCATAACCCATGATGTTCGGCGGATTATCCACGTACTGACGAATCGCCTCCCTTAGCTCCTCGACCGTGTGCACATCTGCATGCGGTTTCTCGTTCCACGATCGAGGTTGCTGCTCGGAGTGCCGACCCGAAACGAAGCGTATCGCTGTCATGCCAAGCATTCTCGCGGGAACGATGTCGTTGTCGATGCGGTCGCCAACCATGATGGCTTCTTGCGGCTTGACCCCAAGGCCTTCGCAGGAGTGGAGCCATAAACGTGAATCGGGCTTGCGAATGTTGATCGTTCCAGAAACTTCTTGGTAAGTGAAATACTTCAATATGCCGAATCGTTCCATGTTTTCCAGTGCGACTGTCGGCTGATTGGCTGCGAGCCCGAGTAGTAGACCCTCTTCGGATAGTTCGGCGAGCAACTCAGACATGCCTTCTCGTAGTTCGAAGTCACCTCGGGCAGCATTCCGCATCGGCACGGTATTCATCAACTCCGCTTCGACTTTGTCGATCAAAGCCATATCGCCTTCAGCGATTTTCCACATGATCGAGTGGTAAGTCTTCGCGGAAAACACATCGATAGCCCAGCGATTGACCTCCGCATATTCTGCATCGGTAATCGTAATTCCATGATTCCTGAAAGACGCGATTATTTGTTCGTCGATCATGCGATCCATGATCGTCTCGGTGTCGAGCGGCCCGCCCACATCGAACAAAACAGCCTTGATTTCGTGAATCATGGTTTGAGGGTACAGAATTCGAGACACTCGACCCACCCACTGTCATGCTGAATTTATTTCAGTATCTCTCACGCCTGCAGCGTCGGATGCCGACGGCCACGAGCTCCCATCGATAGGGCCCACCCCAGATCCCTCGATTCCACATCGTCCACTCGGGACGCAAGCAGTTCCGTCCTCAAGTAAACGTGGCTACGCCACCTAAACCAAATACTTCTTAGCCACCTTCGCAACGTAGCTGTAGCTAGGGTTCACAAACTGCGTAACACGGGCTTCGAGACACTGTGAAAGGAAGATATACGCCTCCCCCTGGCTCATACCGTATGACGCCTCGAGCCAGAGAATCATCTCCGATAGCGCAATCCTGAACGCATCCTCGGCCGGCTTCTCG
Source organism: Dehalococcoidia bacterium (assembly GCA_029936155.1). Classification (GTDB taxonomy): domain Bacteria; phylum Chloroflexota; class Dehalococcoidia; order Lucifugimonadales; family Lucifugimonadaceae; genus Lucifugimonas. Next base: position 34,049 of record JAPYUK010000015.1, read on the forward strand.
CAGGCGGTGGTCATGATGTACTCGTCGTTCTCGATCCGAGGCCACGTCATTTCTTCCGGCTTTTCGCTTAGCGACACTTTGAGCGTCACTTTGCCACCGGTTTCGATCCCACCACCACCACAAATCTCGCCATCACCCTGTCGGGCGTGCATGTCGCCAACATGAAGCAATCCACCCTCATGGTTGACCGGGATACTTAGCTTTGCACCGTTCGTAACTTCCTGAATATCGAAGTTGCCACCCCACTCGCCAGCCCAGGCATTTGTGCGGGCTTCTCGCGGAGGGGCTAATCCGATAACTCCCATCATTGGCTCAACCGGGAACCTCAGCTTGTTGTTCCAGATGATCTCGTCGTTCTCGATCCGGCAGATCCTGAACTGTTCTCCAATGTTTGAAGGCCCAAGGTACCCGGGCATGGCGCCGGTCGACCCTCGATACATCGTCCAGCCAACGGGATGAACTTTTATTTCGCCAACTTCCACAGTAAGTAAGTCGCCAGGCTTCGCACCTTCAACGTAAATACATCCCGACGATGCATTGCCGCGATCGTTCGGCTGGCTGTCGGACCGGTACTGGTTGTACAGATCACGAATGTCGTCGGGCACTCGATCGGCATCAGGCCCTCGATTCATCTGGGTTTCAACCTCGAACCACTCGCCCGGTTTGACGCTCAAGGTCACGGGGTTGCCTGCGGAGTGTTCGTAGTAAAGAGTCTCAGTTGTGGCTTTCAGCATTAGGTTTCACCGTGATTGTGTTTGAATCGAGAGCTTGTCGAGCAGATGGGCGAAAGTGTAGCCCTACTGATCACCGAAGCAAGCATGATTACAATCTTCGAGCGCAAAAAAAGACCCGAGGAGAAATTCCTCGAATCTTAATATTCGTCTTTCGTCGATAGAACGATTGAACTAGGCTGTCTTTCGAGCAATTTTACGAGCTGCTTGAAGCTTCATGCGAGCCTGACTGAAGCTCAGAGGAAAGCTGCTTAGTGGCTGTAATAGCCTCGTTCTCCGCGTATTCTTTGGCAGCTTCTGTCTCGGCGCGGCGTTTGCGGGCGGTAACTCGCTCATCCCGAGATAGCTCTCGGAGTAGCAGAGCCTATCGCCATGCTGCCTCGGCTGACGCGTTGGCGGTTGGCAGCGAGATCAGACTGCTAAGCAGTGAGCCTTTTTAGATCGCTGAGCCATTGTTCTCCTCGTTTTGTCATTCGGCATCTTGTGATGCCCCGGCCGGTCGCCACCCTGTTGAGAGCTTCGCTTGCACGGATCGTTATTCACACCTGACGCTTAGTACCGTAGCCTTGCTTACCAGAACCACCCATGTTGCTAACAACGTGTGTCCCTATGTGTATGCACACAAAATCAACCGCCACTGGCAATATTTACAGACGTACTCAGCCAAACGTATTCAGAACTTCAACCATTCCACTTTAGATGAACTCAGATTTCACAGAACTCAAAGGGACCTTCGGCGCCACTGCTATTACGGGTGAGATTGTCCATCTGGACGTGACGACTTCGACTATGGACGTCGCCTGGAAGCTAGTTCGCGATGGAGCAGCCGACGGGACAGTAGTTATCGCCGACCACCAATCTGAGGGGCGGGGGCGCCACGATCGATCATGGGTGTCGAAACAGAGAGAAGACATCCTGTGCTCGGTCATCTTGCGCCCTCGTGTCGCTCTGGCTGGCGAACTGTTGATGCTTGCAGCACTTTCCGTTTCTGAGGTAGCGGATTCGTATGGAATGGACGCCGGAATTAAGTGGCCGAATGATGTTCAGGTGAAAGGGTTAAAAATCGCCGGTGTTATTGCGGAGTCGATTACAGGTCCGGCGAGCGCAGATGTAGATGCCATTGGAGTTGAGTCGCCTTTGGAAGCGCACATGAGTCAGGATCGAATCGCAGCGGTTATTGGTATCGGGCTCAACGTGAATTTCGATCCCGAATCAGTGGGCAGGTTCGCACCTGATTCGACGAGTCTTTCAGTACAAGTGGGCAAGCAGATTAACCGTGTCGAAGTTTTTCGACGTGTTCTGCAAAGACTCGATCACCACTACTCGTCGATTGCCGCGGGCGGATCGGTTGTCATGGCTTGGCGCAATAAACTCACAACACTCGGTCGTGAGGTAACAGTTGTCGGTGGTAAACCCGGCGATACGACTAACCTGCACGGACTGGCACATGACGTCGATTCGATAGGGCGGTTGATCGTACGTGATGAGAATGGTAGGGACTGGCCGGTGTCGGCCGGTGAAGTGACGGTCAGGGACATCCGGTGACTCAATCCGATGTCGTTAGGATCAGCATCAGGCTCCAACCGCGAGCTTCTCGAGATGAAGTCGCGGGCTGGCAGGAATCTGGGCAGCCATCTCAGTCAAAAAGTAATGAAATTGCGCTCTCCCTACGCGTCCGCGTGCGAGCAGCGCCGGTCGATGGCGCGGCGAACACAGCACTAGTCCAGTTGTTGGCAAAGCGGTTGGGTGTTGCGAAAAGCAGGGTGTCGCTGGTTTCAGGTGCGACGGCACGTAACAAGGTCGTCGAGATCGAAGGTATTTCTACCTCCGAGGCCAAAAACCGCCTCAACCACTCATGAGTCTGCTCGACACGTAAAACAGAGTCAGCATTACGATCATAGGGCTTAGGTCGATCATGCCTATTCGTGGTATGAGTTTCGACGCCGGGATCATCACCGGATCAGTGATCTGGTACAAAAGCTGGATAATAGGGTGATGTCGTGCACTAGGGAACCAGGATGTCATTGCACGGGCGAAAATCAGGTACCCGAATATCTGCAGTAACCAGCCGATGAAGCCTAGAAGATCTCCGCTCATTTGCCGCCAGCCAACTCTTCGCCACGCTCGAACGCAGTGCGTACTGCATCAGCAATCGTAGCCCGGAACCCGCCGTTTTCTAGTGCAGAAAGTCCTGCGGCCGTAGTACCGCCGGGTGAAGTCACCATGTTTCGAAGTTCGGCAGGGTGCTTTCCCGACTCTCGTTGGAGTGCCGCACTCCCTAGAACAGTCTGTGAAGCAAGGTGCCGCGCTACATGATCGGGAAGTCCTAGCTCCACACCGGCATCGGTGAGAGCTTCTATGAATACGAAAACGTAACCCGGGCCGCTCCCACTCAAGGCAGTAGCAATATCAATGTTCTTCTCGTCGCTGAACTTCAACTCATCGCCGATTGCTTTGAGCATGCTGGCAACGAAATCGATCGTCGTCTGATCAACGTCATCAGAAGCTGTCCATGCCGATATGCCTTTGCGAATCTGTGCGGGAGTGTTCGGCATTACTCGGATCAGTTTCTTGTGCCCGAGTTTTAGGCCGATCGAGTGCATCTTCACACCGGCCATGATAGACAGCACGGTCTGACTCGCTTTGAGCACACCTTTCAGATCATCGGCAACTGCATCGAGTTGCTGCGGCTTTACTGAAAGAACGACGATATCTGCGCCAATTACCGCTTTTTTATTGCTGTCCGTGACTTCAACACCGAGATCGTTTTTTAGCGACTCTCGACGAACCTCGAAGGGTTCACCAACAATGATGCTTGTGTCTAGTCCTGCATCGTTTACTCCGACGATAATGGCCTGCGCCATTACTCCGCCACCAATGAATGCAATTCGCATAATCGAAAACCGTGTGCTTCTTCTGGCTCGGGCTCATGAGCTGTTTCTCACAAGCTGAATATTGAGCGACTCGTATTCCGATTATACGGACGGACAGTGGTTAATTTCCCACCGTCTAAGTGCTGAATTTTAGTGTCTGCGTACGTTTCGTCCGGGTATAGCCCTATGTAGTCAGGCCCTTGCGAGATGCGAGCGATGCCCCGAGCTTGAGTGCTTCGATCATGCTCACCTCGCTGGCGATACCCGTTCCGGCGATATCGAATGCGGTGCCGTGATCCACGGAAGTCCTGAGGAAGGGAAGCCCCAGATTCACGGTCACCGACTGCTCGACTCCGTACACCTTGATCGGGATGTGCCCTTGATCGTGGTACATCACTACTACAACGTCGTACTTACCTGCCGATGCGCTGTTGAACACCGTGTCGGCAGGATGCGGACCACTGGCATCGATGCCTTCAGATATCGCCTGTGCAACAGCCGGGGCGATCTCATCCGCCTCCTCGCTACCGATCAGACCGTTGTCTGAAGCGTGCGGGTTCAGTGCTGCGATGGCGATCCGAGGGTTTTCGAATCCCCAGTTGTTGAATTTTTCGTTGGTTAGTCGCGTTGCCGTCATGATGTTTTCGGTGGTCACGTACTTCACCGCTTCGCTAAGTGACTTGTGCGTTGACAGGTGCATGCATCGCATCTGTCCACTCACCAGCATAGTTGCGACGTAACTGGAACCCGTTAGGCGCTTGAACACCTCCATGTGACCGGTATCTTTGCTTCCGCCCATATTCCACGACTCTTTGTTGACCGGAGCCGTGACCATGCCTTCAACGTCGCCGGCTATGCAAATCTTTGCAGCCTCTTCGACCCACAGATGGCTCGCAGATCCGGATCCGGCGTCATGCTTGCCAACGGGGAACTCAGTGCCCTCCCAGTCTCCGGGCGCAATTACTTCGAGTGACCCTGGTTCGCACCTGGCTTCGGCCGCCGAACTAACCCCGATTACTTTGTCGCTTGAGTTGATCGCGTTGAGTGCCTTTTGCACGACCAAAACCGTGCCTACAAGAACCGGCCGCATGATGTCGTACATCGACCGGTCTTGAAGTGCTTTGGCTACAACTTCCGGTCCGATTCCGGACGGATCACCAATAGTTACTGCGAGAAGGGGTTTGTTGGGCATGGAGAGAATGTTTTTTCGTTGTTAGTGGAAAACCTACGAAGAGAGTAATTAGATTACCGCAGCAACTGTCATGCTGAACTTGATTCAGTATCCCTCCCAGATGGAAACTAGCTCCCAACCAAGTCCATTCGTTCGCACGTCGTCAGTCACGGATCAATAGCGGTACTGAATTAAGTTCAGCATGACAAACGGCGATGCCCAAAGAAAAGAGCCGACCAGATTACCCGGCCGACCCTTCACAATCACAATCTACTCACCTAGCACTTGCTGTATCCGCACGAGAAGCACTTCAAGCAGCCTTCAACGTGAGCAACGGTCGATGAGCATTCCGGGCAGAGCTCATCTGTCGTTGCTCCAACGGGTACAGTCACCTTCTGTTCGTCACCCATCACCTGAATCGGCTGCGCAGTAGGCATCCCCAACTCTTTAGGTGTCGGCTGGTTGAACATCTCGGCCTGACTCGACTCGCCCTCTTCTAGGTCTTCCTGTGTCGGTAGTGCGATTGCTTCGGTTATGAGACGATCCAGTACAGACGCAATTGCATCCGGCACCGATCGAATCATCACACCGTCATCCCACGCTGGGACGTCGGTGATGCCACGAAGTTGCTCAGAAACATCTACAGGGTCGATTCCCGATCGCAGCGCTAGGGACGCCATTCGTGAAACGGCCTCGGCCATCGCTGCATCGTTACCACCGGCCTTGCCGTGGGTAGCGAACACCTCGAAGGGGCGGCTGTCGTTCGCCATGTTTATCGTGACGAATAGGTTCCCTCGACCGGTGCGAACCCGGCGGGTAATCCCGTTCAGCGTGGCGGGTCGTTCTGCTGGAGTGATGTACTGTGGAATGCCTTGAGATTCGGTTTCTCCCTTAGCGCTATCGGTAGTACCTGTTGTCAGCACTTCCTTCTCGCGAGACCCTGCTCGGTAGACAGTGATGCCCTTGCAGGCGGTCTCCCATGCCAGCAGGTAAGCATCTTCAACATCTTCGACAGTCGCTTCATTCGGGAAGTTGACCGTCTTCGAAATACCGGCGTCGGTGCTCTCCTGGAAAGCAGCCTGCATCAGCACGTGATCCCGAGGCGAAATGTCGGATGCAACGTGGAACAGTCGCTTCACATCTTCCGGCACATCGTCTCGATCCTGAAGTGAACCGCCGTCGGAAAGGTGCTCCAACAGCTCCTCGCTGTAGAAACCACGTTCCTTCGAAATTCGGTCAAAGTTCTTGTCGACGTAGAAGAGCGTCTTGCCTTCAAGAATATTCTGCTTGCGGAATGCCAGAGCGAAGATCGGCTCGATACCACTGGACGCACCAGCAATCATCGAAATCGTTCCCGTAGGCGCAACCGTTAGACGGCATGCGTTTCGGTATGCCTTGTCACCACGTTTGGCAGCATCGGATGCGGCCCACGCCGGAAACGCACCGCGCTCTTCAGCCATCGCCTGTGACTCGAGATCAGCGTTGTCTCGAATGAACGCCATCAACTTACGACCCAGATCGACAGCCTCTTCGGTGTCATAAGGAATCCCCAGCTGAACCAGCATGTCGGCAAATCCCATTAGACCCAGACCAAGCTTGCGAGTCGACTGAGTCATCGTCTCAATAGCCTCAACCGCGTACTTGTTAGCGTCGATAACGTTGTCGAGCATGCGAGTTGAAAGTCGAACTGTCTCGGCAAGCCGGTCCCAGTTAAAGTCGATCAAACCGGCCTCGTCGGTGTCGAGGAACTTGGCAACGTCGATCGAGCCAAGATTGCACGACTCGTTTGGCAGCAGTGGCTGCTCGCCACATGGGTTCGTGGCCGTAATACGACCGAGGTGAAGCACCGGGCTGTTCCGGTTTACTTCATCTAGGAAGATCATTCCCGGCTCACCGTTTCTCCACGCACCGTAGACGATCTTGCTGAACACATCTCGTGCCTTCAGTC
>JAPYUK010000060.1:0-2696 GCA_029936155.1 Dehalococcoidia bacterium
ATAGTGTCGAGATCGTATGTAGGATTCCAGTCCCACTCTGCTCGCGCCCGGCTATCGTCGAGCCTCTGGAACCGGTCGCCTGAACTCGACAGTCGACTTGGGTCGGCATCGAAAGTGATTTGCGCTGAAGGTATGTGCCTCTTCACGGCATCAACCAGTTCCTGCGCACTTGGAGTCGGCTGAATGCCATCCACGTTGTAGACCGTGGCATGCACATCATCCAAAGGCGCTTGAGCCAGTTGAACCGCAGCCTCTCCGGCTTCCGTTATGTACATCACCGGCGTCTGAAGATCGGGACGCACTCTCATGGTGTACGGATTGCCTTTGGCCGACTGCTCCATCACCTGCGATGTGTATTGCACCACACCCGGCGTGCTCACTCCGGGGCCAATGATCGAGGGGTACCGCAAACCTCGGAAGTCAATCCCATATTTGCGCTTGTAGAACAGGCCCATGTTCTCGCCAAAAACCTTAGTCGCTCCGTAAATAAGATTGGGCCGCTGTAACGTGAAGTCGTCTCTCGAATCGCCTTCAATATCGGTTCCGAATACGGCAATCGAACTGGCAAATATGACCTGACGAACGCCAAAGATTCTGGCAGCTTCCAGAACGTGAAACGTGCCCATAGCATTGGTCTGAACTGATGCTGAGGGGTCGGCGTCGGACGGTACGGAAAGCATCGCACCGAAGTGATAAATCACATCAGGTTTCGCTGTGCTAACAGCATCTAAAACGTGGCTGAAATTCCCAACATCTCCACTGACAACGTTCACGTCGTTGGCAATACCTGCCAGTCTAGATGGCGAAGGATTTCGGCTGAAGACAGTGGGTCGCTCTTTCCCTTGCTCCAACAGCAACCTAACCACCTGCACGCCGATAAATCCTGCTCCACCAGTTACCAAAGTAGACATGCTTGCTCGTTTCTTGACCGGCACTCGAGGGGTGAATTGAGAAAACAACGTGAGCCCGGCGACAAGATACTGCCACGCTGGCAGCCGAACGTCCACATCCAGCAACATCGTCATTCGGAAACGAACGGCCGTGATATTGTCCACGACACCTACCCTAAGGCTCTTTCCATCAATGCCGACTCAACCAGCCGTTTCGACGGCCGCGCCGTTAATTACGTAAATCATCGGCCTGCGTACTCGTCTGAAGTGATCAAAAGATCATCGCAAAAGCTTCGCTAGCTCCCGGATCGAAAATTGCCGATATTGGGTCGGGGACAGGAATTTTCTCCGACCTATTACTGAAGGCAGTGCTCGAATTATTCGCGGTCGGACCGAACGGTCAGATGAGAATGGCCGCAGAAAACAACTCAGGCACGGGAGGTGCTGAGCAAATTACCCGCTTCCACAGCATCGACGGCACCGCTGAGAACACAACTCTCGCCGATCACAGCGTCGACGCTATCACTGCCGCGCAGACATTCCACTGGCTTGACCTCGATCCAACTAAGTCTGAAATGCGGAGAATCCTCAAACCTGATAGCTGGCTGGCGCTGATCTGAATCAACACGACACTCGCACCGCATTCCAGCAGGTGTACGAGAGCGTACTACGTCGGCACGTTCCCAAGTACGACCATCTAGTCCACACGCGAATAAACTATGGGACACTCGCTGAGTTCTTCGATGAATCCAGCTTCGAGGCAAACCCACTGCTCAACAGACAGATACTCAAGGTTGAAGGTCTCATCCGGCGCGTGGAATCATCGGCATACGTTCCATCACCAGATCAGCCAGTGTTCGCCGTGATAGTCGATGAAGTGACGACCCTGTTTTACGATAATCAAACAAATGGCACAGTAAATGTCGACTACAAAACCGACTATTTACAGGACAGATGTCTCGCGCTTAGCCATTCACATGCAACGCCAAACTGATGCTCGTCTAAACGGGATCTGCCTCTGGCTCCAGCTGAACTAATAGCTCGTTGCACAACAGGCGTGCGGTATCAGCATCGCCTCCCGGGCACAACACGATCATGTTGGCGTAGATCGAAAAATCCCAGTACTTCGGTGTAAGGCAGTTCTGTGGCCCCGAGTATGCTTTGCTGCCTGTACATCGTCGAGCATCTTTCAGCCCCACCGGCCAATTCGAGTTTTCTTCTTTGACCTTCGCATCAGCCCCAACTCGCTCGCTGGCGAGCGCAGTTCCAAGTTCAACAGCATCGGAATGAGACGCGAAGAACCTAACTTCGTAGTCCTTTCGATCGTAAGGATCCAAACCCCAGAAGCCGAAGTAAGCGCTTTCGGCGCCTGTTAGCTCCTCGACATCGTACGTCTTCGACTTCTTGAATCCGATCTCCTGAAGATCGGTGAACGAAATAATCTTGCCCGGATCAAAAACGCGAGGGATCATCAACTCCTCTGCCGTAGCATCAGTACCGCAGGCGGCGGATAGAGTGGCGATTACGATCAGCATCCCAATCACTAAACTGGTCGGCCATTTGAGTTTTGATTTGAACTGGATTCCCATATCGGCGTTATCAGGCACTAAGTTGCGTTCTAAGCCAGCCGGATAGCATTTCCGACATGTTTCGAGCCGCATAGTAGCGGTATCTGAACACAAAAGGAATTTTGAGCTAATACTCGAAGCGCTTTGGATTGGAGGCGCCGTACGAGAGGCGATCGCGGGTAATCGGGGCGATCCGACAAGTAATGTGGCATATTGTCTTGCTTGCCCGATAACATCC
>JAPYUK010000060.1:2796-7144 GCA_029936155.1 Dehalococcoidia bacterium
CGATGCTCGCAGCCATGTCGGCCACGCCAAGTCCACGCGAATTCTCGGAGAATGGTCGCGTGTACGGAACATCCTCCCATTCTTGCTTGGATCGACTCAGAATCTGTACCGGATCGCCAAAGTTGTTCGGGTTTGGAACCGCCAAAGACCCTTCACTACCGTAAATCTCAATGAACGGCAGCCTTGCACCCCAGGTGTCGAAAGTGGTCAGTACCGTTGCGATTGCCCCACTGACGAAATCTACCGTTCCTGAAATATGGGTTGGAGTCTCGACCTCGATCTTAGTGCCGTTCAGAGGCTCGCTTGTGATCGTCCGCTCCGGGAACGAAATTCGAGCCGATCCAGATACAGACTTCGCAGGTCCTAGTAGGTTCACAAGTGCCGTCAGATAGTAAGGTCCCATATCGAGCATCGGTCCGCCGCCACGCTCGTAGTAGAACCCGGGTGCGGGATGCCAGTTTTCTACGCCATGGCTCGTGAAGAACGCAGTCGCACCAATCGGCTCGCCGATCGCACCACTATCGATCACCTGGCGACACGTCTGAATCCCCGCGCCGAGAAAAGTATCAGGCGCACAACCAACCCGAACTCCCGCCACCCCAGCCAGGGTCATCAACTCGTTCGCCTCTTCAAACTCGACGCTTAGAGGCTTCTCACCATAAACGTGTTTTCCGGCTGCAACACCGGCCTTCATCACCTCGTGATGAAACTTGGGTTGAGTGAGATTCAGCACGATATCGATCGAAGAATCAGCCAGCAGTTCCTCGGTCGGCACAGCCTGGATTCCTGAATATTTGTCGGCAACTGCTGCTGAAAGCGCCGGGTTTAAATCAGCACACGCGGCCACATCAACCGCACCAAACTTCGTCAGATTCTGGAAATAGATCCCGCTGATAACACCACAGCCGATCACACCAACTCTTATACGACTCATCGTGCTGCCCAAAGCATTCCGCGTCTCATTATTTCCCGTGCCTCAGGCACATCGAAGTCTGTCGAAACGTGCCCTAATGATCCGTAGAACACACGACCTTCGCCCCATGTTCGTTTCCAGTACACCGGCATCTCAACATCCTTGATCCAGTACTGCCCGGCCTGATCGCCAGCAAAAGTCGTCGTGGCAAGCACCTCGTTCGATGGATCGGTGTGCATGTAGTACTGCTCCGAATGCATCTTGAAATCGCTGATGCCTTCGGTGATCGGATCTACGTGATCGTTGATGTTCACCTCGTAGTCGATCACTCCACCCGGATGCGATACCCACTGCCCACCAACCATGAATTGATAAGGCGGCTCGAACCTGAACGAATCGGCCATACAACCGTGCCATCCGGCCATGCCAACGCCAGAATGAACCGCCGACATCAGGCCATCAAGCTGCTCACGAGTGATCTCGCCCTGCGTCCATATCGGCACAATCAGATCGAGTGATCCAAGGGCGTCCGTATCCAGATAGACATCCAACGACTGCTCACGTCGAACGTCGAAACCGGCCTCGGTAAGCAGCGGTTCAAACACATCGGCACTCTTTTCGGGAGTGTGGCCTTCCCATCCACCAATCACCATGATGGCGCGTTTCATCATTGAATCACTTTCTGTATATCGTCGAATTCGTTTGTGGTTACCAGAGCACCGTCTTCAAGATCATCAACCCTAGCGAAACGATAGGCAGCAATGTGGCAATTCCGCCCCATAAATACCAATTCTGAAGAGGTGCCGAAGTTCGACTGGAAGCGCACCAGTGTTCGAAATTGCAGCCAATTGGGTCATTTTTCGCTGTACTGGCGCGAGGAACACAACCCATATGACGCCAGAAAGTGCGAACAAAGCTACTATCCAGCTGGTTTCGTGAAAGCCGCCCCAGCCGCCTTATCGATCGGCCGCCATCACCAGACCGTTCAGTAAAATCAGTATCACTCCGGACCGGTGAAGATCGCATCGGCAACTGATTTGACCGAGAATCTCATCACGTTTAGATCCCCGTTTCGGTCGGCCACATCATCCATACACCAGTGACGATGATGTCCCCGATAAATATCACTGCTCCAGATACATGGAGAAACAAGTGCCATTCGAAAGGGTAGACCTGAATCGAAATAGTGACGGACACCAGCATCAGCGATATGAAATTCTCAAAAGCATTGCGCCATTATGCTGAATTCCCGCTGCACGTCGATCTCCCCACGTAATAGACATCCAATCTACTACCGCAAACCAAATGTACTCCAGATGCGAAAGTTTGCATTTGCAATGGCATACACATATCTTTCCTGTCCGGTCGAGGTTTCGTGTTAATTACCGGCCATATATATCTGTGCATTTGAGCTTCTGGCTGGAGACAATAATTGTCGGCTGAAATCGGTGTTGCCCTACTTGGAACTGGCCTCGGGCTTGGCCTGCGCCACGGAATCGACTGGGATCACATTGCAGCCATATCCGACGTCACCAGCGGACAGAAAAACCACCGTCGAAGTCTGGCCATGGGCACGCTGTACGCACTCGGACATGCCGCCGTGGTTGTGACACTTGGACTGCTAGCGATATGGTTTGGCACGCTCCTGCCCGACTGGGTCGACGGCTACATGGAAATTGCTGTCGGAATCACTCTTCTACTACTTGGGGCATGGTTGATCTGGTCGATGTCCCGCAACAAAGGTCGACTCGTCCTGCGAAGTCGTTGGATGTTGCTTTTCGACTTCGGGAAAGCCGCATTTCGAAAACTTGCAAATAGACCTGCGGTATCAGCTGAGAACCACGACCAACGATCACGCCGCGAGTACGGATCCGGCGCATCGGTCTCTATAGGGATCGTTCACGGAATCGGCGCCGAAACTAGCAGCCAGGCGCTGCTTCTTGCCGCTGCCGCCGGAGCAACATCGGCCCTGACCGGAAGCTTTTTACTGATCGCGTTTGTCATCGGACTGGTCGTATCGAACACACTCATCGCCATCGCATCGACCGCAGGGTTGCTCGGAACCGACAGGCATCACCGGTTCCACACCGTTCTCGGCGTCGTTGTCGCCGTATTCAGCCTAGTGCTCGGTGCAATGTTCATTCTTGGCAACGGCGACAGGCTGCCTGGCTTATTCGATTAGTCGAAAAGTGATATCGGTTTTTTTACCCAGTCGGTACCACGCGGCCGATTATCAATCTGAACTTGATTCAGAATCACCTGACAGCGTTCACAAGTAATCGCCTCATTAATTGACGTTCAAACCGGCCTTACACTCCGGAAGCCACGTCATGCGCTCGAACCGCTAGCCCGTCCCGACCCCGGATCCCTCGGCTTCGATGACTTCGTTCGGCACGCGGCGGGAAGGGCTGCGTCCTTGCCCGCGACCAAGTACGAATGCACGCCCGGAGCGTAACGAACAGGCGTAAACTCCCGCTCGCATTACAAATTCTTAAGCCTCCTCCCACGCACAGGATTCCTCATAAATGTCGAAACAGTACAAAGCCGCAATCGTTGGTTGCGGATCTATCGGTCAGGCGCACATGCAGGGCTACGAGCGCATCGACAATATCGATGTCGTTGCAGTAGCCGATCCCCTCGAAGCGGCGCGCAACATGTACATGACTGAGTATGGCATTCCACAGGGCTACGCCACTGTTGCAGAAATGCTCGAAAAGGCCGAACCCGATATCGTGAGCGTTTGTGTCTGGCACCTGCTGCACGACACCGTTACCGCCGAAGTCGCCGCGGGGCCAAGCGTGAAGGGAATTATCTGCGAAAAGCCGATGGCGATCGGTATGGGCCGCGCCGACGCCATGGTCGACGTCTGTGAAGCCAATGACGTAAAACTTGCCATTTCGCATCAGCGCCGCTTCACCCCTGGATGGGAGAAAGCCCGAGAGCTCGTTGAAGACGGTGCGATCGGAATTCCACTTCGCGCCGACCTACGAGTCAAAGAGGGGCTTGCCAATTGGGGCACCCATTCTATTGACGGCGCTCGTTACATTCTTGGTGACCCGATCGCCGAGTGGGTGATGGGTGCTGTTGAGCGTCGTACCAATAAATATGAGCGTGACACTGCGATTGAAGATGCCTGCATGGGTTTGATCCACTTCGGAAACAGTCTGCAGTTCTTCATTCAATCCGACCTCTGGGACCGAAATTCCGATGCCGGTAAATTCTTCATCCGCGGAACCGAAGGAATGCTCCACGTAACCGAAACGGTGTTGAAGCTATTCAATGCTGAAACTGGTGGTTGGAAGAGTGTTGATCTTGGCTTGCAAGAGGGCGATCAGGCGATTGGCGGCAACACCAACGGCGCCCAAACTCGTGAGCTGATCGAATGGATCGAGACCGGCAAGGAAAGCCGTGGATCCGGTCGAATCGCACGTGACA
>JAPYUK010000016.1:0-14054 GCA_029936155.1 Dehalococcoidia bacterium
TACTCAGTCGTCAACTTACAGGGAGTGGTACTCGTGCGTGATTGCAGCGGTCGTCACCTTTGCCAACCTGAATCCCGACGGGTCGTGCCATAGTGGATAACCGACGGGGCCGGAACTGACCACCTCTAGGCCGTTTCTTTTCACGACGTTGTTACGGTGCCAGTGCCCTGCAAAATTGGTGCCAATCCCGTGGTCCGCGGCAATTTCGAGGAGCGGCATCCGGTATTGCCTTGTAATTGACCACGAGTTGTCCGCTTCGTCGGGCGTTTCTACAAACAGCGGGTGGTGGCTGAAGAGGACCGTCTGGAGCTGCCCCCCGGCGGCGTTCTGATTTTCATTGTGCCGGTCTCCGGCAATCGTCGCTTCAGCCTCCACGAACGCAAGCTGCGCATTCGCCCGATCGACCAAAGAGCCGGGTGATGTGAAAAGGGTCGAGTTGATGACGATAAACCTGATGCCACCGTGTGAAAAGGCGTAGTAGTCTGAACCGAAGTTTTGACGATAGTTTTCGATTGATTCGGGGTCGGGATTTGTGTGATCGACGGCGACATCGTGATTACCGGGCACCCAGTGAATCGGAATGGAGGGGTGAAGTAATCCCGCTATCCTCTTTACCTCGGTCACTTGGTCGTCGTTATCGCATTCATTGACCATGTCGCCGCACACTACAACGAAAGCGGGCTTCAGTAAGTTGGCGCGTTCAATGGCCCGCGTGAAAAGTGCTGTTTCGGGGGCGAATCCTTCGATCAGCGGAGCCTTGCGAATTATCAATCCGCGCTTGGCGAAGGTCGCGATTTCCTCATCAGTCTTGCTGCTTGAGGAAGCGAACATACCGAACTGCGGATCGGCCAGTTGGATGAAGGAAAAATCAGTTGTCAATCGCACTCATTCCTGTACCGCTTTTCCTGAACCAGCCTCGTTTTCTCGGCCAACGTGCATGTTCCAAAATGCCAACTACGAAGTGCGTTAAAAACTGCGTCTCTTGTTCCATATTTAACTCAAATTAGAATCCAGCATGATTTGCTGGGTAGTCCAATGGCTTACTCCTATTTGCTGAATATTATCTACCTCAAGAGTTGAACTCGAGTTCGGGTATAAACAGCATTAAGTGCCTGGCCGGTCTTCTGTCCAATTCAGATCGATACCTTCCGTGTCAGATCCACGATCTATCAGTAGCCTTGCAGCATCAAGAGAATTACTCGAAAACGCCAATGCAAGTGGTGAATTGTCATATTTGTTCTTGTTATCGACATCTGCACCACTGTCAACCAACAGAGAGATCATCTCAAGTGAACTATTTATTATCCAAGCGGTGTAGAAAAACCGTAAATCTCAGGAGGGCTGGCGCACTTGGCCTATATCTGTACCGGCGTTCCACCATCGATGTTGATGATCTGGCTGGTAATGAATCGAGATTCGTCTGAGACAAGGAACAGCACCAGATTTGCAACATCGACCGGATAGCCAGGACCTTCGATCATCTGCATTAGATCGAACATACCCTCAAAAGCATGATGCCCGCCATCAGGATCGTTGATCGTTCCACGAGTTGCACCCGGCGTCATGATTTGCCCCGGGCGAATGCCGTTGACTCTGATGTTGTCGTTTCCGCCCATCCCAGCCATATAACGGGTCAACGCATCAACGCCGGCCTTGGCAGCCCAATACGAAGACGAGGTTGACCCGAACTTGGCATGCATCTTAGGGCTTGTTCCGCGTACGGCAGCAACTGACGACATGTTCACAACGGCTCCACCCCCAGCCTCGACCATGTGGGGCCATACGGCGCGTGTGACAAAGAATGTGCCATTTAGATTCACGTTAATTACACGTTTGAATTCTTCGGTCTCTTCATCCGGAAAATGCGTTCGCCCGCCACCGCCAGCATTGTTAAACAAAACGTCGATGCGACCGTATGTACTCGCCGCTTCTGCGATTGCCGATTCCACCGAGGCTTCGTCTCCAACATCGCATGCGATGAACGTAACTTCGCCACCGTCTGTTCGAATCGCGGATTCAACGGCTCTTCCCTGGTCTTCACGGCGGGCCATGATGATGACCTTCGCACCTTCTGTGGCGAACAGCTTTGCCGTCCCTTCGCCGATACCGCTGTTTCCGCCAGTGATCACGGCTACTTTGCCATCGAGTCGATTTGCCACGCTTTAGTCCTCCATACAGGTTGGTTGCGAGCGCTATTCTAGGCCGTATTGAAAGAAGTAAATAGTTTCGTGCAATGGCAAAGTGCTATGCCGCAGTTGCTGAACAGAGCTAGAATCTGGCGGTTGCCAGCCAGATCGGCGCGCTCAATCCCAACTCGTGCGACCCAGTCAAGAACGGAAGTGAACTATCGTTGATGTAACTCTGGTCGATATGGTGGCGAATCACACCATGGATGAGCATATGGCGGCTCTGCTATGGACGATCGCCGAGGAAAAGAAATCCCTCGTTTCTTCGGCTGGTCCCCAGCACGCAGGAAAAAGCGCCGTACTTTTTGCAGCTCTCGAGTACATTCCTGATGGAACCCCGGTTCACGCTATGTCAGGTGAAATCGAAGAGATACAGGAATTTGCTGGCCATCCCGACCGTGGATACATGGAGATCGGCGAGATCAGCGATCACAACCCGGTTCGTTATATTTGGCATCAACCGGTTCGTGCGCTGTTCGAGACTCTGAAAACTGGTTACTCACTGGCAACGACTATGCACGCCGAAAGCGTCAAAGATGTTTTCCACCAGATATGCACAGTGAACGAGGTCAGCGACGGTGACGCCTCACTTGTCGAATACGTGGTTCACATCACCCGGTTTGGCGAGGACAAAGAATCGTACTGGAGGCGAGTCGACGGAATCTATGAGATCCGTGGAGTCGAAAACGGAGTGGCAAACGCTGTTGAGTTGTTTGCGTGGCGTGAAAGCGACGACAGCTTTATCGCCACAAATCCGCCGGAAAATCTTTCGGCACCTATCGAATTGTTGGCCCGAAGAGCCGCGGAAATCAAGAGCGAAGCGTCGAGTATCTAATTCCGGTTACCGCCAGAACAGATCAAAAGTAATTGTGGTTGGCGAGCGCCTTGCCCGAAGCTGCCTATTAGCTGACTTCGATATCGGTTACATGCGGCGCGTGTATGCCGAGCGACGCCGTCAGGAACTGTTTGACCATATCGAGCGACGGAACACATTCGGGGCACTCTTCGTTGACTCCGGGTGTGTACTCAATTTTCAACGAATTGCCATCGAGAGAGGGTGTGCCGAGTGTTCCACCTTCAGACGCAACCATCGTCTCGATCTGCTCGAGAACAAAATCTACGCTTGCATCGGACGTACTCTGAACCATTCGTTTCGATTCCTTCTGACTAGTAATCCCTCAAGACCACTTTACGAATCTGTTCACCAATTCTACATAAGCCCCAGCGCCGACTATTTGCTGTCGAGCAATGCGAGTGCCTCGTCGATCTTCTGTACATCGAATCCATACAGCCGTTTATCGCCAATGACAGTGACCGGAGTTGAGTCAAACCCCATATCAAGTAACTCGGCGCGACCATCGAGATCCGTCGCTACATTCTTCTCGATGAATTCGACTTGCCGAAGTGAAAGGAACCCCTTCACCATTTCGCAGGATCCTCAGAAATTCGACGAATAGACAATGACTTGTGACATAAGAAGAGGTTAGCGCACACCGTCCTGCGGTGCGTAGCCAAGTACCTCCTTGGCGTGCGCATTGTCTCTGAACAACTTGCGATTGTCGGAAGTGGCCCAAAAGATGTCGAACCTGAGATCAGCAGGAGCCTCGATGCACTTAACGGTGAGCTGCTGAATATCTCTATGGCTGGACCAGTTCGCCTGTGCGCGCCCCGGCTTGGCCTCGTCTACAGGACCGCAACTGCTAATACGCAGGTTGATGACCGAAAGCGGGGTAGTAGCGGCGTAGTACCGACCAAGATCCTCGCCGAATAGCTTAGTTACACCGTAGAGACTGATCGGTTTTGGCTCGGAAAACTCATTGATCATCTCCCACGAATCAGGAACTGGAACATCGTCGACCGCAATCAGGCTTTTGTAAGGCTCTTCGAGTTCGTAGCCGTTCGCCGTCGCACCCGAGCTCGCCAATATCACTCGCTTCACCCCGGCCTGTCTTGCCACCTCAAGCACGTTGTAAGTGCCAATGATGTTGTTCTGCAGCATCGAGGGCCAACCCGCGTCCATACCTGCCTCGCTACTCAATCCACCGTCCGCCGCGAGATTCAGAACGACGTCTACGCCTTCGAAGGCAGTACGTAGCGAATCGATGTCTGCGACATCTGCCCTGAACACCCGATCATCAGGTAGCCCATCCACACCGCTACGAGAAAGGGCACTGACGATGTACCGATCTTTTAATCCAGGCCAAAGTGCCTGCCCAACCACGCCATTTAGACCTGTGACTAATAGTTTTAGTTTCTCAAGCACGAAATACTCTCCGTTTATTCATTCGGTGGTGACTACTCGGCGATAGTCGTTTACACGAGGAGAATGATCCAAACTGCGGCGGCAATTACAAGAGATATCAGCACTGCCGCAGACCCGAGATCCTTAGCTTGCCTCGACAGCGGACTGTACTCCAATCCAACACGATCTATCGCCGTTTCGATAGCCGAATTTAGCAGTTCGACGACGAGAACCAATCCCAGCGAACCAACTAGCAGAACCCGTTCGACGTTGGAATCTGTCAGCAGCATTGCAGCTGTTACACCGGCAATAATCAGGATAAATTCCTGCTGCACGGCGCGTTCGGATCTCAGAGCGTGAATTAGTCCCCTTCCCGAGTTGCTAAAAGCTCCTAAGAGCAATACCGGGTTGATTATGCTGATTAATCTATTCATCACCATGTATATACAGCCTCGAATCGAGAATTGAAAGCCGTTGAATTGGCAATAATTAGTGCTCCGATCCACGACGATGGTCTGTATATGACTGGACTATCGGACCATTGTGTTCCTGTACTCCGATTGATAATGCGAGATAGTCCCTATATGTGAGCACGGTCGCGTTTGTTGACTGAGGTTTCAGGAGTCAGGCACTTGAGCATACGATTGAGAAACCTCGTATCACCGGCGATTATTGCGCTGAGAGTGAGCGTAATGGCATGTAATGGGGGTGATTCCTACAGCACTTCGACGCCTGTACTCGTAATGCTGCCGACATCAACTCCGGCTCGGGAAAACACCCCGACGCCCGTGCCACCAACGGCCACAATTGTTCCTTCGCCAACGCCAACGTCTGGACCGCCAACTCCGGTTCCAACAGCGACCCTGAGAGGATTCTCGATCTCCACTTCGGCAGCATCGAAGCATTCAGCGAATTGAATGTGGTTACGCGCGTCATCATCAATCTTCCTTGCGTGATCGACGAGTCCGCTTCCTCAATCTAAGGACTAGGCAATACTCGCTTTGGACCAAGCCGAGCCGCTATCACAGGCCCGCCGCCGTGATTGTGGCGGGTGACAGTTCGCAAGCTTGGTCGCAGAGTAAATCCCGGGTTCTCCCAATCCTCAACCTCGCAGCGTTCGGCCCACTCGTTGTAGAACCGGATCATCGAAGTCGCCCGTTCCCGCTCACCGTTTATTAAATCGTTCAACTCAGTTCGATCGTCTCGTATGTTGTACAACTCCCAGACAGCCTTCGAGTCAGGATCCGAGGGATCGCCGATCTCGCTGACCAGCTTCCAGTTGCCCATTCGCACAGCTCGATTGCCCTCGTGTTCCCATGCAATGGGCTTATCACGCTCCCAGTCCTGACCGTCCAGAACACTTGTAAAAGACTCACCTTCGTGAGGTTTTATGTCATTTCCTTTGAACGTGGTCGGGTAGGTAGCCCCTGCAAGATCGAGCAATGTGGCATTGATGTCGATAAGGTGAGCGGGATTGTTGAAAATCGATCCCTTGTCTGCAACTCCGCCGGGCCAACTGATAATGAACGGTGTCGAAATTCCACCCTCGTGCGTGTAGTGCTTGAACAGCCTGAACGGCGTGTTGTTTACGTTCGCCCAAGATATGTCGACGCTGGCGAAAGTGTCAGGTGGTCCAGGATCAATTGACGGTGAGTTGCCTGTACGCACGACACGACCATCGACAGTCGGGTAGTTGTAGCGAGCAGGATCAGGAACAGGAGAATCCTCAGCCAGTAACTCTGCACAACCGCCATTGTCAGCAAGGAACACAACGACCGTGTTTTCGGCTTCACCGGAATTTTCGAGCTTCTTCATAAGCTGCCCGATTCCACGATCGACCTGCTCAACCTGCGCAGAGTAGACGGCCATCTGTAGATCTCGCCACTCTTTGTCCGGTGTTTCATCCCACTCAAGAACCCCTGCATCACGAGGGGACAGTTCCCATTTGGGATCGACCACACCCAGCCCTCGCTGGGACTCGTGACGGTTCAGACGGGCCTCATCCCACCCCTTCAGGTACTTGCCGCGGTACTTCTCGATGTCTTCCGGCCAGGCATGTAGCGGCCAGTGAGGAGCTGTGAACGCCATGTAAAGGAAGAACGGTTCATCCCGGTGAATCGCATCATCAACAAACTGAGTCGCCTTTGAAGCAATCGCGTCGGTGAAGTGGTAGTCCGTGGTGTCGATACTGATCCGGGTCAGGTCGTCCATCAGCATGTTCGGGTTGTAGTAGCTGCCGCCACCGGACAGAATGCCGTAAAACCTGTCGAACCCACGACCCTTCGGCGACGGATAACCCGCCATGTCGGGGTGCCAGCCTTCGGGCAGGTTTCCCTGCTCACCACCAACGTGCCATTTACCTGCCATAAGTGTCCGGTAACCGGACGACTTGAGAACCTCGGCGATTGTTACGCAGTTGTCATTGAGATACCCCTGATAGGCCGGAACCCCGAGATCGTTGATCATGTGCCCAACGCCCGCCTGCTGCGGATTCAATCCAGTTAGAAGTGCGGCCCGCGACGGACAGCATCGCGCTGAGTTATACATCTGGGTAAATCGAACACCTTGGCCTGCGAGTTTGTCGAGATTTGGTGTGCGAATTTCCGACCCGTAACAACCAAGATCAGACCAGCCCAAATCGTCTGCCATGATCAGTACGATGTTCGGGCGATTGTCGGAGCTTGAGTTCCCGTTTTGGTTGGATTTAGTCATCTTTGGTCGCGATCCTAATTCCTCAATTGTTCGAACAAATGCGTCCAGCGGTGCACCGGCACTTTACTCTTACCCGGAGCTCGTTCGCGCTCGAATCACTCGCAGGCTGTGCTAAGTTCGGTGAACAGGAACGTACGACTGTTTCTACTTGGAAATACACAGGAGATCAAAAGTTGGCTCAACAGTTCGACAGCATTGTGGTCGGCGTCGGAGCGATGGGCAGTGCCGCAGTTCAACAGCTAGCCAAGCGCGGTCAAAAGGTGCTGGGACTCGAAAAATTCGACATCCCGCACGCCGAAGGGTCTTCGCACGGCGTGAACCGGATAATCCGATTGGCGTACTACGAGGATACTTCCTATGTTCCGCTGCTGCGTCGTGCGTACGACCTTTGGAGCGAGATAGAACAACACGCAGGCGAACAGCTTTTGTACAAGACAGCTTCGATCGATACCGCACCTTCCGGACATGAAGTGTTCGAAGGGTCGTTGGAATCATGTCTTGAACACGATATCCCGCATGAAGTTCTGAATCATCAGCAAATCAACGAACGCTTCCCTGGATATGAGCTGCCGCCGGGACACATGGGACTGCTGCAACAGGATGGCGGATTCGTGCTCTCCGAGCGTGCGATCGTCGCTTTTGTAAATGGTGCAGTGGCGGAGGGCGCAGAGATTCACGCACGAGAGTCGGTGCTGAAATGGGAACCAGAAGGGCAGGGCGTTCGCGTATTTACGGATCGCGCGGAATACACGGCTGGTCGACTGGTCGTTACTGCTGGAGCTTGGGCGGGAGGAATGGTGCCGTCACTTGAAGAACTTGCCGTGCCTGAGCGACAAGTGCTGGCGTGGCTTCAGCCCGAAGACCCATCTCTATTTTCGCCCGAAGCCTTCCCGGTGTTCAACGCCTACTTTGATGAAGGACGCTACTACGGCTTCCCTGTGTTCGGAATTCCGGGATTCAAAATCGGCCGATATCACCATTTCGAAGAAGTAGTTGACCCCGACCACATGCCGCACGAAGTTACGCTCGAAGACGAAGAGATATTGCGTGCAGCCGCAGCAAAGTACTTCCCCAAGGCGAACGGAACGCTGATGACGCTCAAGACGTGTATGTTCACCAACACGCCCGACGAGCACTTCATCATCGACATCGACCCGACGTATCCGCAGGTCTCGATAGCTGCAGGCTTCTCAGGTCATGGCTTCAAGTTCGCCAGCGTCGTAGGTGAAATCCTCGCCGACTTAGCGATAGAGGGCAAGACAGATCACAACATCGACCTGCTCAAGATCGACAGGTTCTAGACAACCTGCCTCAGGCACCTACTCCCACGGAACCTCCAGAAGCTCCTCACCCCAAATAACCGGCCCGTCGTACACACTCTTCACCTCGAACAGTGCTTGCGACTTGCGCACCGGCTCCTCCATCTTGCCCTGCTGGTGAACGAGCGCCAAACGCTTCACATCGGCATCCTTGGCTGTCTGAGCAGCTCCAAACGTCCCCGTCTCGGTGTCGTAACTGGGCGAACCCGGAATCATGTCTTCGTCAACCTTGATGCACTCCATCACCAGCAGATCAGCACCAGTTGCCAGATCTGTCAGTGATTTGCAAGGGCTCGTGTCGCCTGAAAACACTATCGACCCTTCGTCAGAATCTATTCGGTAGGCGAGAGAATCGAGATAAGGCTGAACATGGTCGACCTCGACAGCCGTGATCTCCCAATTCTTACCTGACGCAACCGTCCCAGGCTTTATGTCCCGGGCGTGAATCTTCGGTGGCTTACGTGGCGGAATCCCGCCGCGCTCGACATAAGCCGCAACGCTCAGTGGGTGTTTCGTGCGAGCGACAATGTCGTGCCAGTAGGCGCCATTTGGTTCGCCCAACAGACGATCTGTCAGCTGCTCCGTAAGCTTCGGACCATAAACCTGCAGTTCACTCTCTTTGCCGATCGACATGTCGAATCGAGTGAGTAGAAATGAAGGATAGTCAGCATCGTGGTCGGAGTGGTGATGAGTAAAGAACATCCGATCGATCTGAGTCGACTGGAACCCTGCTTTATGTAGCTTGTAGTTGGCTCCGTGGCCGCAATCGAACATGAGCCACTCGCCCCCGATACCCACGATGAACGACGACCCCCAGTGCGCCATATCGGGCGCTGGGGTTCCGGTACATAGCATTATCACTCTTGGAGCCATTCGATCCTCCTAAGGCATATTCACAGTCGCGGTTTTACGCACGAATTTAGCTGATCCCCACCGAACGACACGAGACTAATACTGCAAATCCTTATCAACGGTGTTAATCAGCGGCTGACTCGAAACATATCTCCGCAAATTCTCAGCGAAAATATCCACCGTCCGCTTGTCCAACAACTCCTGCTCGGCATTTCCCGCGATGTGCGGAGTGATGATCACGTTTTGCAGATCCCACAACTCATTGTCGGCAGGAAGTGGTTCGACGATCGTCGCGTCCAAACCTGCACCCGCGATCTGGCCCGATTTCAAAGCAGCGACAAGAGCGTTGTGCTCAACCAGTCGACCCCGCGAAGTAACCACGATTCGAGCGGTTTGCTTCATGAGCGATAACTCAGCAGCACCGATCAGGTTCTCGTTCCGCGGTGTATAGGGAGCAGTGACAACGACGTAGTCCGACTGAGCCAACAGGTCGTTTAGCTTCGAACGCCCCCATACCTCTTCGACAATCGGGTCGCCATCGACCGCCTGCTCGTCCACAGCGATCACCTTCATGCCGAGGGCTTTTGCTCGCCAGCCAATTTCGCGTCCCGATTTGCCGAGCCCAACGATCCCGCAAGTCTTGTTCCCCAGATACTCGACTACCTCGAGCGCTCCGTCTTGATCCCAGCGATGATTCGATTTATCGGCCAAAAATCGCGGAAGTTGTCGAGCGAGTGCCAGCATCAGCGCTACACCGTGCTCACCGATCATCGGGGCCCCTGCACCACGAGAATTCGTGACTTCGATATCCGTATCGACAATCCCCGGAACTGCGTTAAATAGCCCCTCCATACCGGCATCCAGTGTTTGAATCCACTTCAAATTGCCCGCTGCTGCAAACTGCTCTGCCGTCAGGTATCCGAACACAACCTCAGATGAATCGATTTCCCTCAGTATGTCTTCGTCGCTGAAAGCCTCGATCAGATCGAGATCGGGATGTTCCAGTCGAAGCGCCGGGTAGTACGGTATGCCGAATGTGGCGAGTAAGAGAGCTTTCATGTGTTCCTGATAATCCAAACTAGAGTGTTTTTAGAACTTCGATAGCGGTCTCGACGAGAGTCTCACCGGCTTCCGGCGCAAACGGACTCGTCGTCGTGCCGTAATAACGCCGGTACTTCTTCATATCGACGATCTCGGTCACTGGTATAGCTGCGATCTCATCATGTGGATGCCGGGTCGAAATGTAGCCAATGTATTCATCGCAATAGCTGGCGATCCAGGGACGATTGTCGCCAGCGCCGTCTTTGATATTCGAGCCAAGTTCGTTGAATAGCTCTCCAGCGTGAGCGGATATCAACGTATCGCCGATTCGAAAACCCCTAATCGTAATGGGAACTGCTGGCAAACTCTGATTGCCCGCAAGACTGACTTCGTTGTTGCCCCAACCGTAGAGCTCAGGGTGGTTCTCAGCGGTGTTGGCTGTGGTGGTGCCGGGCAGCCATGTTTCGCCTGTGTAAGTACCGAGCGCAACAGCAAGTTTTTTTCGATTGTCGAGTGCCGCTTCGATAGTCCAGTTCACCTGATGACGTGGCAGTCTTGTCACAGCGGTCGCTACGCCCAAAGCAACGTCGGATGAAGCGGAAACACCCTCGCCCACTTTCAGGGCCACATTAGCCAGCGATTTCCCGAGCAAAGCGGTGTCTTCGTGTGAGTGAAGGTGCTCTGATGCACGATTGCCAAACCACCAGTCGAACGGATGGATGTCCCCAGCAGCGCCCTGAATGTAGATCGCTACCGCCCCGGGAACACGATCCTCGATCTCAGCCGACATCTCGCCGGCGAAGTCTCCAGACCATTCGAGATATTGACCTCCGTCGGCAACGCCGTGGCACGCAAAGTTCACGAGCCGAGCTATCGGCGAGCCCTCGTCGTCGTTCACAACCATGACGCCGACTTCGGTGTCGATCTGCCTATTCGGGTACTGGCGATTCACAGTCCAACCGTCGAACGAACCCAATCCTGAACCAACGTTCGCTGGCATCGCTTGATTTACGGCATTGAACACAACGCCAGCCACCTGATCCGCGAGCCAAGCCGCCCAGGTAATCCACTCTTTCGGTAGCGAGACAATCGTGTCGGGTGAAGTGTGATTGTGCGTGAAATTCAGCAGGATATTGTCGACCGGGATCCCTGCAACCTGGAATATGCGGGCTTTGATCGCCTGAACTGTCTCAGAAGTAAGTCCAGCGATTTCCAGCGAAACAATCGCCAGCAACATGCCATAACGCTCGAACACCACCGCCCGAGCGTGAATGTCCCTGTGTATACCTTTGGCAACACCCTGACGCAGCCCCCAATTGCCCATTGGGTAACCAACCGGAGGCGTAATTACCGTTCTCGCAGCACCGCTTCTCGTCCGATCAACTGGTGAATCAACCATGCTAAGAAATCAACCTATTCCCAGTTCTTGTAAGTACCTGATCCGGTCTGGCGAGCCATCTGAATTTGCACGGCGTCGGGATCGTAGCTGTTCGATATTGTCCGACCCGACTGCTCGTTTTCGAATGGCTCAAACAGAAAATCGACACCACCGAGGAATTCGATCTCTTTTTGTGCGTCTTTCGGATCTTCAACCAGAAACGACAAGTGATCGATTCCCGGGCTCTGCCCTTCTTGCTGCTTGTGCAACTCAATTCGAACCGGCCGATCATCGTCACCGTTCCACAAGAACACAGTCTCGCCATTGTCGACCGTGCCTTCTGGCGCCATTCCGAACTTCCTGTAGTACTCGATCGACTTCGCTAGATCGCTCACAATGATGTCGATGTGGTCGACTCCTAGAAATTTCATTTTCGGACTCCAGCTATCAGTTCGTTTGCAAATGAGTTGCGAGTTTATGCCCGCTGCTCGATGTGCGCTATCGGTGCTATGCTGCCGCCGGATAGTGAATACGAATCCTGCCCGCACAGATTTGCAGATAAACGCGAGGACTAAAAGATGCACCTACTTGAAGTCAACAATCCGGTTGCGCAGCAACGCGGTGTGCTTAACGCCACCAAGGCGAGCAATCGGCCCGACACTCTAGATGACAAGACAGTTGGCTTAATCTGGAGCGGCACGCACGGTGGTGATATAGCGCTGAAGCGTGCCGGTGAAATGCTGCAGGAACGCTTCGAGAACGTGAGCGTCAACTTCTACACAGGTGGCAACTATCCGACACCCCCAGCAATCGTCAAGCAGGCGGGGGAGGAGTGTGATGTCATAGTAGGCGCCACTGCCGACTGAGGGACCTGCGCGTCGTGGATGGTCCACGACATGATTGTGATCGAGAACATGGGTAAACCCGGTGTTGCTATCGTTTCTGGTCGTTTTGAAAGCGACGCAGTAGCCAGCTCTCGTGCATTTGGGATGCCCGATCTTCAGTGGATCGTCGTCCCGCACATTTACCGGAACCTCGACCCCGAAACCTGCCGAACACAGACGGAAGATGCGATCGACGATTTGATAGGAACTCTCACATCGTCAATTGACGCACGTGAGCAAGCTGAAACGTCGGACACCCGTCGCTATGAAGGTGACGATAAGTACGACTCGGTTATGAAAATGAACCAGGAGTTCATTAATGAGGATCTTGGCGACGGCCTGTTCCTTCATCCAGCAACCCCCGATGCGGTGGCTGAGATGCTTACAGGTACGCATCTACCTCCCGATCACGAGGTGTGCGATATGCCACCGGGATTCGGCGTAGCCACCGTCGAGAAGATCGCTATCAATTCCGTAATGGCCGGCGCAAAGCCTGAACACTTGCCTGTGGTGATCGCCGCTGTAAAGGCGCTATCCAAACTGGGTGGGCAGGGTGGTAAGTCACTATTGATGTCCACCAGCCCACAGGCACCGCTCCTAATCGTGAACGGCCCAATAACCAAGCAACTTGGTTTCAACCCCGGCTCGGCGCTTGGACCCGGCCGTGACAATCAGGTAAACACCATCGTCGGTCGCGCTTTCGCGCTTTGCTTCCGAAACATTGGGCATTGGTACCTGAACAAAATGGACATGGACACGATTGGGACTTCCAGAAAATTTATCCAGTGCATCGCCGAGAACGAAGACGCAAGCCCATGGCAGCCGTTCCACGTCGATCAGGGATTCTCGGCTGACGAGAGCACAGTTAGCGTCTTCGTCACCGATGGAGAACTTGATGTTCAGGATCAAGGTAATCACACTGCCGAAGGTTTGCTAAAAAACCTCGCTTACGGATCGACATTTGGGACGATGAGCCTGCAGGGTCCCAAAAGTGGTCAGGAACGATTGATCCTCATGCCGCCCGATGTCGCCAGACCCGTTGGGACTCAGGGTTTCTCAAAACAGGAAGCAAAGGAGTTTATCCATAAGTACGCGAGAGGCAATGTTGGGAAGCTGATGCAGTACATGCCACTTAAAGGTGAGGCTCGGGTTCACGACCACTGGAAGTGGCTCGAGAATCTCACTGAAGATCAACTATTGGAGATCACCGTTCCGATCATGAATGATGCCAATGATTGTTACATTCTGGTAGTCGGCGCCGACAGGGCGAAAACAGGTGTATTCCCATCCGGGCCTGCGCCTGTAACCGAGGGAATAGAGCAGTACCTGCCGTAACTATTTAACGGCACCCAGCACCGCTGCTGTAACAAAAGACCCGATTGGTCCCGCTTCCGCTATGCCGATCGGGTCTTTTCGCGGGACAGGATGAACTCAAATCAC
>JAPYUK010000016.1:14154-34617 GCA_029936155.1 Dehalococcoidia bacterium
CCGCTTCCGCTATGCCGATCGGGTCTTTTCGCGGGACAGGATGAACTCAAATCACGATATTCGCAGGGTGACCGTGCCATTCGCGCAATTTGAACAATGAAATCACCGATTCGGAACAACTCGACACAGATCAGAATCAGTAGATACATGTGACCAATATGGACGGATCGAAGCCCATTGCGATGTAACTAACTGAGGTGGGTTGCCAAGGCTACGACTGTGTAGTGTTCGGCAATCATCGTATGACCCAAAGACCAACTGAACCAATTCCGTGATGGCTTCCCCAGAATAGATCTGGTGACATAGTTTCGTTCGGAACCAACGGAGCATCTTGGTTCTGTCCTGCCCCCCAGAACCTGTACCACCCGTCATGTGAGTCCCACAGCCTGTTTCGACCTGATGGTTTCAGGCGCTGGCGATCGGCACCCGAGCGAGCTTGTGCGGTCGGATTGTGTTGTAATCCCTTTTCCATCGTTCTGTCAGTATCTACCCCGCCTGATCAGTGTTTCCCCGAAACATTTAGTCGACTGATATTGAGTTGCATCGTTCGGCAACGCATCGGCGTATACTCCCCGGCGTCTCTGACCTATTTTCTTCTGGCAAAAGCTAATGCCTGCAACATTGAGTCGGCCGACAAACAAGCGAGGCCGCACCCACGAGTTCATCTGCAGCAAACCCCAACCCAACGCAATCTCAATCAGATCGTCAACGAAGGAGCATCCGTGCACGGATAACTACTACCGGGCCAACCGGTGCTAACGTGCTGAAGCGGATTACCAAACTCACACTGGAATACCGCTGGCATTTCACCGCTTCTGCCGTGTTTGCTTTCACCACTGCGGTGACGTCGCTATTTATCCCGAAATTGCTTGGACAGGGTGTCGATGACGCAATTGCCCTGATCGAAGGTAGGAACGCCAGCAGAGGCGAGATCGAATCGCTATTGCTTACGACGGCGCTTCTTGTGGTTCTCGTTTCTACGCTCCGTGGCACCACCGGATTCGGCCAGATGTTTCTTGGCGAAACACTGAGCCAGCGAGTGTCGAATCAACTGCGAATGCTGTATTTCGACAAACTCCAGGTGCTCAGTTTCAGTTTCCACGATCGCGTTCACACAGGCCAATTAATGTCGCGAGGACTCTCCGACATCGAAGGCGTTCGTATGTTCGTGCAGTCCGGGCTGGTTCAGATTGTTCGAGTTTTCGTTATGCTCGTCGCCGCCGCAATCTTCATGGTGCAAATCGACTTGCAGCTTGCAATACTAAGTCTCAGCTTCGTACCGTTCATGGCCTATCGCAGCGCCCGGCTTCGCCTGCAATTGCGGAAAGTATGGCGAGAGATTCAGGACGCCCTAGGTGACCTCACAACGACTATGCAGGAGAATCTCGCAGGTATTCGAGTGGTGCGGGCGTTCTCTGCACAGAAATACGAAGAATCAAAGTTCGAGGTGACTGCACGTGAAGTAGTCGAGCTTCGAATGAATGCCGCAAGAACACAGGCCCGTGGTGGCGGAGCGATCTCATTCTCCTTTCTAATCGCATGGGCGGTGGTTCTGTGGGTTGGCGGAGAAAAAGTAATCAGCGATCAACTGACGATCGGTGAACTGACCCAATTCTTCTTCTACCTCGCTCTTCTTCGATTCCCAGTCAGGATGCTGATTATGATCATCAACTCGACCGCGCGGGCTTCGTCAGCAGGTGGTCGAATTTTTGAAGTTCTCGACATACCGTCCGAGATCGCCGACGACACCTCCTCTGCACCGTTAGAGGTAACTGACGGTGTTCTTCGATTCGACAATGTGTCGTTTAGCTATGGTGATGCCCCGGCTCTACGAGGCGTGAGTTTCGAGGCCAGTAAAGACCACACAGTAGGAATCGTAGGTGCGCCCGGAAGTGGAAAGAGTTCTATTACCAACCTCATCCCACGCTTCTACGATCCGACCCACGGTACGGTATCGATCGATGGCACCGATCTTCGAAAAGCTACGATATTGTCCGTTCGTCAGGCGATCGGTTTAGTTGAACAGGATCCGTTCCTGTTCGATGGAACGATCCGCGACAACATTCGCTATGGCGATGTAACGGCATCGGCTGAAAAGGTAGTCGCTGCAGCTTCGATCGCCCAAATTCACGAATTCATCGATAGCCTTCCAGACGGATACGATACCGAGCTTGGTGAGCGCGGTGTAGGTCTATCGGGCGGTCAACGGCAGCGTGTGGCCATTGCAAGGACACTACTCACCGATTCACCCATTCTGGTTCTTGATGATTCGACCTCATCGGTCGACGCTGGAACTGACGCGAGGATCCGTGGTGCACTAAAAGAACTCACTACTGGCCAAACAACGATTATCATCGCCCACCGTCTCGGTTCGTTACAGCACGCAGACGAGATCATAGTTCTCGATAATGGCTCTGTAGTCGAGCGAGGATCACACGATGAATTGATTGCTCTGAACGGTCACTACAGAGCTCTCTGGGACCTCCAGAGAGGCCGAGGCGTGGAGGGTGGCGAGTAGGTATGTCTACAACATCCAATAATAGCCCTCAGACCAAGCAGCCCAATCGTCAACGACCCGCCAACGCCGAAGAAGAGCACGGCAAGCTAAATGAGTCGGACGAGGAAATGTTCGCCCAGCTCGACAGCACCGTATTCAAGCGCTTTTTCTACTACGCCAGTCCATACAAAAAACAGATGCTCATTGCGACGCTTGCGGTGATTGGCTTCACACTAGCGAACCTTGCGCTACCGCTTCTGGTGAAGTTCGGCATCGATGATGCCATAAATAACACCAACTCGAACCTTCTCAAAGTAATAGCGATCTCCATCGTTGGAGTGGCCGGTATCTACTGGTTTACGAACTTTCTTCAAAATGTATTGATCACCCGAGTGGCACTAACGGTTCTGTACGACATACGTGCCGATATGTTCCTTCAGTTACAGAGACTGGCACTGTCGTTCTCTGACAAGACTCCAATCGGAGCGCTGATGGCCCGCATGTTCGGTGATGTTGGCGCGTTACAAGAGATGCTCGAATCTTCAATCGAAATCATTGGTGATGTGTTGACACTCTTTGGCATCATCGTAATTCTGCTGGTCCTCGACGTGCATCTCGCCCTCGTAACACTTGCTATCGTGCCAGCGCTTTTCCTAATTCGTATCGTATGGCAGCCATTTGCACGACGTGCGTTTTTGAGGATGCGCAGGAACTCATCGGTAGTTGGCGTGTATCTCGATCAGAATGTCAGCGGAATTCGTGTGGTTCAGGCGCTCAACAGGCAAGAAGAAAATACCGGAATCATGGGCGGTAAAGTCCACACATTCTTCTGGTCGGCCGTCCGAGCATCCCGACTTGGTGGCGTATTGATGCCAACCGTCGAGCTGATGACAGGTACGGCGCTTGCACTAGTGTTGGTCGTCGGTGGGGGGCGGGTGCTGAGTGAATCTATTGAGATTGGAACGATGGTAGCTTTCCTGCTGTACGTACAGCGGTTCTTTGAGCCGATTCGTACACTCACGATGCACTACGCATTGCTACAGCGGGCCGTTGCTTCAGGGCACAGAATATTCGAACTTCTCGATATTCCGCTTGAAGTTGAAGACAAGTCCGATGCAAAACCTATTGGCGACATAACCGGTCGAATTGAATTCAAGAACGTTACTTTTGGATACGACCCGGCGAGACCTATCCTTCGTAACATCAGCTTCGTCGCCGAACCGGGGCAGACGATCGCACTCGTCGGTCCGACAGGATCAGGTAAGACCTCGATCACAGCCCTCGCTCACCGATTCTACGATGTGCAAGAGGGTTCAATTTCCATCGACGATCACGACATCCGTGATGTCACCCAGCAGTCAATCGGCGGCGTCATGGGAATGGTTCTGCAGGAGCCGTTCCTCTTCTCCAAGTCAGTGCTCGAAAACGTCCGATACAACACATTGAACGCGACACGCGAAGATGTCGTAGCAGCATGCCGGGTGATTGGCGCACACGATTTCGTGATGCAGCTTGACGACGGCTACGACACGACACTAGAGCAGCGTGGCTCGAACCTGTCGGTTGGTCAGCGACAGCTTCTCAGTTTTGCCCGGGCGTTGGTTGCCGATCCGAAGATTCTGGTCCTCGACGAAGCGACTGCGAACATCGACAGCTACACCGAGCGAATTATTCAGGATGCTCTTAGAAAGCTGCTTGAAGGTAGAACCGCTCTGGTGATCGCTCACCGTCTATCAACGATTCGAAACAGTGATCAGATCATCGTGGTTCAAGACGGCGGAATCGTTGAAATTGGCACTCACGACGAGCTAGTTGCATCGACGGGACTGTATTCGCAGCTCTGGCAGACCAACTACACCTCGTTCGACGACATTGCCGACAATGCAAACGATCTCACAGGAATGCCAGCTTCGAGCACTTAGTTGGTGTAGCCGGTTCCGGCAACGAGCGGCATCAGTAGCCTAGATGGCATCTCTGAATTGTGAAACACCGTTTGTTTGGCAGTCTTCAGCTCGTTGTCACTCCAAAAATCTTTACCTGTATTGTGATTCCTGTCGAAGTTCGGGAAGTCTGAACTCGAAATATCGAGCCTCAGCCTCTGTCCGGGCTGTATTTCAATCCCGACCGGATTCAACGTGATTGAATACAGATTTGGAACATCCGGATCGAGCAATATTTCCTGCTCGTACCCTGATCTGTAGCGTGCCCTCATGATGCCGTATGTCAGGTTCACAGCCAGCCCGTCTACGTCTACGAGCACCAGCTTTGCGGTCCAATCGGTATCGAGAGCATCCGATGCAGCCCACAGTTCCAGCTCGACCGGCCCAACGAAGCGGGTAGGGGACCCAAACGGGGCTGTCTGGTACACAAGAACGTCCTGGCGACCATCGAGCGGTCTCTGGTCCCTGGGCATCGCCTGAGCGTCTGTGTCCATCACACTCATTACGGGGTCCCGTGGATCGTATGAATACTGGTCGGGCCGCTCCGAGCCCGGCTGGTCGTGTGATAGAGAACCGTCCCCAATTGAAGTGTTCGCTGCACCGCCGCTGTGAAGGTAATAGGGGGCTTGCTCAGCGCGCTTGATTGGCCACTCGTTCTCGAAGGTCCACTTGTTTGCACCAAGTATGAACAACTTCACCCGTGGCTCCGAGCCAATCCCGTCGTCGATTCCTTTGAACTGATAGTCATACCAGCGAAGAATCAAGTTCTCCCACGTCTCTTGGGCCTGTGGACCATAGTCGATAGGACCAAGATCACGATTGAGCGTTGTCATCATGTGCGACCATGGACCGACTACCAGTTGATGTTTGCCGCGCAGGTGCTCAGGGCCGTTCGATTCTAGGCCCGAGTACTGCTTTACTGTTCCGATCACCCGATCCCACCAGCCGGTGAACATCGAAGCCGGTATGTTGACTTTGGGGTGAACTTTATCGAAATGCCACATCTCGACGTTCTGTTCCCTGTAGTACGGCTTCAGTTGTTGCGTTAGAGACGAAAACGTGTCGTCCGGGATGTCTTCGAACGGTAGGTACCAGATCCACTTGCCACGCTCGATAGCGCGCCACTGGTTCACCGCTTCAACCGGTGAATGCGGTCCGTGCTTGACCCCTGCTCGTCGACGCATATCGGCAGCCATCATGTAGGTCCACTCAAGCCTTCGTCCAGTTTCAAAGATTCCGAAATTCATATCGAGCGACTCAGTGCCCATACCGCTGGCATGAATCGCCTTTAATGACGGTGGCTGGAGCTCGGCCATTCGCCAAGACGTCCAGCCATCGTACGAGTGGCCCCACGTGCCAATCTGTCCGTCGGACGACGACAAAGTCGCAGCCCACTCCACCGTGTCGTAACCGTCTTCAGCGTCTCCGGTCAACGAGTTGTCCATGAACTGCCAGAGAAACTCACCTTCAGAGTTGTACCGACCTCGCATATCCTGACAGATAACTGTGTACCCACGCTCTGCGAGTATTCGAGCCGAGTGAATATAACGTGGATTCAGCTTCCAGTAAGGGGTGCGGAGCAGCAGGACGGGGTGTTTGCCGCCATCATCAGGACGATAAATATCAGCTTTAAGTACCGTCCCATCCCGCATTTCCGCCGAAACATTTTCTTCGGACTTTATTGATGTCAACTGCGGGCTCCCGGGTAGTTCGAATCGTAAGAATTGGCGAACATTATCAGCTAGGAGCCGGTGTTGTGCACCGCTCCTATCGTCAACTGTCATTCTGAACTTGATACAGAATCGCTATTCAAAAGAAAAGACTGGTCGAATCAACCATATCCGCACTTGCGTTGACGATGCTGTTGCAGTGATCGATGGCTTTACTCGAGTGAACGAGATTCTGAATCAAGTTAAGAATGACAATCGCTGCGTAGACATCACTCCTCTCGCGAATCTCAACTTAACGCGCAAGTGCCCCTGACACCTTTTAGTTAGGGTTAGTTTCGCTTCAGCGAAACTGGTGGGGGAGTCTAGCCCCTACTTGCCCTGAAACGACTTTCGTGACTCGAAGTTCGACTTCACGTCTATCAAAACAGTCTTTCCTTCGTCGTTCAATTGACGAGCCTTCAGAATTGCAGGTCCGAGTTCTTCAGGCTGCGATACCGGGATTCCGACTCCGCCCATACCCTCGGTAATCTTGGCGTAGTCACCCTCCATGAATGACACATCGTACTGCTCTCGTGCAGTTGGGAATCCACCCGGGTACGTTGCCATTCCACCGTTGTTCAGAAGAACTGTAGTGATCGGCAACCCCGTTTTCGCCGCCGCAGCCATGTCAGTTCCAGACATGCCCCACGCGCCGTCTCCCATGTAGTTTAGGCAGAACTTGCTCGGATCGGCCAGTTTTGCACCGATCATCAGCGGGATACCGAAGCCCAGATGGGTCGTCTTGCCCCATCCGATGTAACTGTTAGGCGTAGTTGCCGTATAGAACGGCACCATGCAGTCACGAGGACCACCAGCGTCATGGGTTACGACGCTGTTTTCTTGATCGAGATTCTTGTTAATTTCCTGGATCACGCGATAAGGGTTCAAAGGCGCTTCGTTGGAATTGAGCAATGGCGACCATTCGGCCATCCACTCCGCTTTTACCTTCGCTATGTGTGAAGCGACTCCGGTGTTACGCCCACCTTCGCCAATCTGAGCCTTTACCTCGTCGATCAGAGCCAGAAGAGTCAACTTGGCATCACCAACAAGCCCGATGTGCGATGGAGTCGCCTTGTTGATCTCATCGGGATTGATTGTGTTGTGAATGACCGTTTTGCCGTCTGGAACTTTACGGGTGTAGCTGTTGTGAGAAAGACTGGTGCCAATTCCGATCACCACATCACTCTCATTGATCCACTCGTAAGCCGGACCGGTTGTCGCACCACTACCTGCACCTAGTGACAGAGGAAGGCGTTCGTCGTAGGCCGACTTACCTTCCATCGTGGTGAACACGGGAATATCGATTAGTGCAGCGAAATCGGCGAGTTCGGGAGAGGCCTGGGCCCTTAGCACGCCAGAACCAGCCCAAATCATGGGGCGGGCCGCCGCCAGAAGCGCCTTCACTGCATCTTGAATATCGTTCTGCGGAGGAACCGATTTGCTTGCAATAGGGGAATGGTAATTCAGGGCATCCTCGGGGACTTCCATTGCGCACACATCGAGCGACATCTCGACCACCACTGGGCCGCCATTACCATTCTTCAGAGCCTGGAACGCTCGGCGCATCACATCTTTGATCTGCGAAGGCGTGTCGATAGTTTGGACCGACTTTGTGATGCCAGCCCAGTTGTCTCTTGCCGAGAAGTTCGGTCGAACGTGACGCTGTTCGATCGGGTATCCACCGGGAAGAACCAGAATCGGAACGTTATCTCCGAACGCCTGAGAAAGACCACCCATAGAGTTTTCGGCACCAGCAGCGTGCTGCATAGCCACAACGCCAAATCGCTGGCCACTGCTCATGCGGCTGTAGCCATCGGCGGCCATGATGGCACCGCGCTCGTGCCTGAACATCACAGGCCGGATGCCTTCTTTGGAAGCCTCCTCGATCAAGGCGTTGCTCGGGAAGCAAGTCATTTCGTTAACGCCCTCTTGCTTGAGGATCTGGGCGATGAACTGTGTTCCGTTCATTCAATAATCTCCGTTTGAGTCCCGGTCGATTCTGGATTGGGATCGGGCTAAGCCACGAATCATGGTTGTCCGGGGCGTGGAGATTCTAGTCCTATCACGCCTCGACTACAAAACCCTGTGCAAGGAATTTGCATGAACAATGGGTGCCGAAGGTAGGTAAAACATGGGCGCTCCAGTCGATCTATAACTGCAGCGCGCCTATCGGGTCGATCTCTGCGAGAGTGTGCCGCTCGTATACGGATACGGGAACTGCCTGTCGTGACTAGCGGAAATAGGTGATGGCGAAGGGCGGCGATACCTACCACGTCTGATGCTCGCGCAGAGAGGATTCTGAATCTAGTAAGTAAGTCCGAACTCGAACTCCCCGTTGAAAGATAGCCTGTGCTGCACTACAAACCAATTTCCGTAGAACGAGCCCGAATGCAGTATTTTCGAGCCGACGATGAGATCAGGTTTGTCGGGAACGAAATCGAACGTGACAAAGCAAGAAACGTAAAGCAAAAAGCAGCATGGGTTCTGCAGAACTCTCAGTGAATCGAGCGAAACCGGGAACAGTCAATCAAACTTGCTAAAACCGTCGACGTACCGACTAGAACATAGCGGGTATTAACGAATATCGCACTTACGGGCTACCACTCCGAAACGTGTTTACTAAGGGTCAGTTGAATCAACTGGCCTTTTTTATTGGGTCAAACCAATTCACCAGCTCTATCAACGTCGATTTTGGGCGTACCATGCTTCCCGAAGCAAAACCGCTTGTTCTTTCACTATTTACCCCAAGGGAGCATGACCATGGGTGCCACGACTGGCCCACTGTCTGAGGAGCTGCTAGCTCAGCTCAGGAACATCGACACCCCAACCATCGCCAACGCACTTGAGCTGCTGGACATCATGCCTCGTACGGAAGGCTTTATGCGACCGGAAATTAAGTCGCAATCACCTGTAACCAAAACTTTCGTTGGTTATGCCGTCACAGGGGTGATTTCAGCGCGCCAGAAATCCCCTCGTGCCCTTGAACGTAGTGATTACTACCAGGCAATTCTGGATATTCCTTCACCTCGTATGATCGTGTTCCATGATCTTGATTATCCAGCAACGATTGGCTCGTACTGGGGTGAAATACAAGGCAACATCGCTCTTGGCCTTGATTGTGTCGGAGTTGTTACCGACGGTGGTGTACGTGACTTAAAGGAAGCGGATGAGATGGGCTTCCCGTTCTGGGCGAAAGAGGTTTTGGTTTCACACGGATATGTACACGGCGTGGCCTACAACGTGTCAGTTGACGTTGGCGGAGTTTACGTTCAGCCAGGTGACTTGATCGCAGCCGATCTTCACGGAGCCATCCTGATACCAATCGATGCCGCAGAACGGCTCCCAGCGGCCGCAGAGGCGCTTGCTAGCCAGGAAGACGCAGTGATTAGCGTTGCGAGGTCAGGAAACGTCACAGTTGAGACTCTGGACGAAGCGTGGGCGGAGTCGGCGCGGCGAGGCGCCAAGTCCAGCTACTAGCAGCACAGCGGCAGCCGAATGTTTCGATAGCAGACGGTTGCCAAATACAGAGCGCCGGGTAGTTTGCCCGGCGCTCTGTATTTAATCGGTTTACTGGGCAAACCTCTGATTCAACACCTTCTCGGATCCCAATTCCACGGGGATATATTCCTGAAATATTGTCGGCCAATAGTCCGGTCAGAAAGGACCATTGACGGGATAAACAGATTCATCACATCGATACACCGATGAGAAATAGACAAACCACCTAAAACGAAATCTCGTTGATTCTGTGTTTTAAAACTAAGGAGGCCCACCAGATGGTGGGCCTCCTTTTTTGTAACAAGTCAATTACTCACGTATTTGAGCTTATTTCACCAACGAACTACCTGATCTCGATGTTCCAGATGGAGTTGAAGCTGGATGAACCGGCTACGTCCATGTGGAACGATTTGACCTTGGAGTTGTTGAAGTAGAACGCATCCGGCACGGCAACAATTCCGGGCTGGAGGTTCTGGTCGTAAACGTAGTCCAGGTAGGTCGTTGCTGCAGCTGTAGCTGTTGCTACGTCAACTGCTTCGGCCATCTGGGTGTAGAGGTCGAGAATCACTGGGGATTCGAAACCACAACCGAAACCACCACGGGTGAGAGTCGTCTGAACAAGGCCCTTCGGGAAGTGCCATGGGTTCGACTCTTTACCTTTGTCACAACCTGTTACCCAGGGGTGAGTGTTGGTTCGACCAACAACGGTCGGTCGGAAGGTCTGGTACGAGAAGTGCAATGCGAAAGTTTTGAGTCCGATGTCGGCCCAGTAGCCAGCAACAGCATTCGCAACTTCATCACGCATTGGTGATCCACCCTGTGCGTAGACGGAGATCTCAAAGGCGTGTTCGCCAAGGATGCCATCTTTCGGGGCGGAACCCTTCTGGTAGTCAGGGTCCTGTGCCTTGATCAAGGCGATTGCCTCGTCCGGATCGTAGGCGTACTCCCACTTCGCGTCCCAGTTCGGGTGTGAAGCAGAGAAGTACATGACGTGCACGGGCTGACCAAGGCCAGCAACGAGCGACTCGTTGATCAGGTCACGGTCGATTGCAAGAGCCAG
This sequence comes from Dehalococcoidia bacterium, assembly GCA_029936155.1. Classification (GTDB taxonomy): domain Bacteria; phylum Chloroflexota; class Dehalococcoidia; order Lucifugimonadales; family Lucifugimonadaceae; genus Lucifugimonas. The sequence continues at coordinate 24,859 of JAPYUK010000016.1, forward strand.
GGCTCGGCGAATTGCCTTTGCCTGGTCGAGGTCATCGTCACCGTGCTTGCCAGGTGAACCAATCCATGGAAGGTCGTGAACGAAGGTTGCCTTTACCGGTAGTGTTTCGCCTATGTGGGCGCCACCGGCGTACGTGTCTTCCCAGAGGTTACCTGAGAAGAAGAGACCAACCTGTGTTGAGCCACCAGCGTCAGTCTGTGTGAAGGTCGTAAGGTCGAGCTTCGCTGCGTCCTTAGGCTCAATGCTTGCGATGTCGACATCACCTGTGCGCAGAAGCGCCAGTCGTGTTGCCGGCTCAGAAACGCTAAGAATCTGAACACGCTCTGACTTGGGCTCGAGCTCTGGCAGCCAGTGTGTACCAGCTCGGTTCACAATGGTGTAAGACTCGTCTCGGAGCCATTCTTCAATCTGGAAAGGACCGGTTGCGACCACGTGGTCTGCTACCCAATCTTCACCCTTTTGAATAAACGCCTGTTCGGAGAAGACGTTGAACGCCTGTCCGGACTGGTTGGCGTAGTCAAGCTGCCACGTGCCATCAAATGCGACAAAGTCGAATGTGATGGTCTCATCGTCAACTGCAATCCACTCGCCCCAGAGACCGGCAAAGTCACCAGCCTGTCCACCAATGGACTCAGGGTTTGTAGCACCGTTGTGGTCGTTCATAGAGAACGCTACGTCGGCTGCAGTCAAGTTACCAGCATCGAATCCGTCCACAACCTGGAACGGGATACCCTGCTGAATCTTGATGGTAGCGCTGGACAGGTCCGTCGCAATGGTGAAGCTTTCACCAATCCACGGTAGGTGGTTGTCATCAGGTGATCGACGGAACATTGTTTCGGCGATGCCGATGTTCTTGTATCCGTCAGACGCCTGGTTAGCACCACGTCCGTTTTCGGCACCGAGGTTGTCACCACCAGTGGCGACAACAACAGTTCCCGCAGGTGTCTTAGTCACAGGTGCAACGATAATCTCGTCAGGAGCAATCGTCGCGACTGGAACTGCAGTGGCGGTGACAATGACTGTGTCACCCTTAACCGTCACCGTGTCACCCTTAACTTTAACTTCCTTTTCCACGACAACGGTTTCTACAACCGTGTCACCCTTAACTTCTTGAATAACCGTGTCGCCCTTTTCGGTCACGATGACGGTTTCTACAACCGTGTCACCTTTGACCTGCTCGACGACCACGACGGTCTCGACGACTGTGACAGTCTCACCACCACAAGCGGCAAGTACCATCGGTACTACAGCAAATAGTGCGAGTGCCAGCAGCAGTCGCTTCTTAGCAAAATTCATATTCTCCCCCTCTTGCAAGGCCTGTAAATCGCAAACGCAGTCTTGCTTGGCTGCTGCGCTATTGGAACCGACGTGTTGCATTCTGCAGCACTATTCGCCCTACTCAAGTGAACGGAAAGTATAGATATACCTAACCGTCTCGTCTACTGCCAAGAGGGTTCTATAGGCGAATTAAAGACGTAATTGATTCGATTTACATGAAATCGTGTGCAGAATATGGGCACAAGTTAACAAATAGCGTTAGTAACTCACCATCAAGTTTTGAGACACTTTATATATCCGATTCACGCAGCCCTGTAATTATTTACCTCAGCCAACTCTTTAATGATCGTTGTCAATAATCTGACCAAGTCGTTTGGCGGCCGAGACCTGCTCTCTGCCGTTTCATTCACGATATCCAACGGCGAAAAGGTAGGGGTCGTAGGGCCGAACGGTGCTGGCAAAACTACCCTTCTGAAGCTAATCGTCGGAGACGAACCTCTGAGCGCAGGGCAAGTCAACGTTTCAGAAGGTGAGATGGCGTACCTTCATCAGGAATCCGACGTCGAGCTCGACAGACCACTGGGTGAAGAAATGTGGTCGGCTCTTCCAGAGCTGCAATCTCTCCGCGCTCGTGTCGCAGAGATAGAAGACGCGCTTGTACTGGACGATGGCGACGCTGAGGAGTTGTCCGCCGAGCTTGACGATTCTCATGATCGCTTCAGGATCCTCGGCGGTAATGGTGTCGATGCCGCCATCGCTAGAGTCACATCGGGGCTTGGATTCTCGTCAGAAGATATCGATAAGCCATGCGGTGACTTTTCTGGTGGTTGGCGTATGCGGATATCACTCGCAAAAATCCTGCTTCGCCGAGACAAGCATCTTCTTCTTGATGAACCTACCAACCATCTCGACAGCGCTTCGAAATCGTGGCTTGCACAAGAACTGGCCGACTACCCTGGGGCCGTGCTCATCGTTACCCACGATGGTGAGTTTCTGCAGCAGATCTCAACCCGCATTCTCGACGTCGAACATGGTCAGGTGCAGTCGTACCCGGGCAGCTTTGCTGATTACCAGCAGGGTAAACGCACGCGTCAAGAACAGCTCGACGCTCTAGCTGGCCGTCAGGAGCGCGAAATCGCCAGGCAAGAACAGTTCATCGATCGGTTTCGATCCAAAGCTACCAAAGCTCGTCAGGTCCAGAGTCGAGTGAAGGCGCTCGATCGTATGGACCGAGTCAAGAGAGTGGTTAACTCAAAGGCAACGAAGTTCCAGATCAGATCGTCCGGCCGAATAGAGCGTATGGTTCTCAACGCAGAATCCATATCCCACGATTGGGAAGATTCACCTGTGCTGCTCGATGTATCTCTTGAAGTCGAGCGCGGCCAAAAGGTGGCGTTGATAGGTCACAACGGCGGTGGTAAGAGCACCTTTCTAAGGATTCTGGCCGGTGAAGTAGAGCCATCCGAAGGCCAGATCAACTGGGCAGAACGAGCGAGTATGGGCTACTACGCTCAACACCAGGACGAGTCATTGGATCCCGATTCGACGGTGCTCGAAGCAGTTCGTGAGTCTGCACAGGATCAACCCGATGGAGCACTCCGAGGCATACTCGGTCGCTTCCTGTTTTCTGCCGACGACGTCTACAAACTAGTTCGGATGTTGTCGGGTGGCGAGAAAAGTCGAGTTGCGCTTGCCAAGTTTCTGGTTCAACCCAACAACGTACTTCTGCTCGATGAACCGACGAACCATTTGGATGCTTCAACGAGGGAAGAGCTGCTGGGTGCCCTCAGTGAATACGACGGTACGATAATCTGCGCCAGTCACGATCCGGCTATCGTCGAAGCGATTGCGACCCATGTTTATACTGTCGAGAACGGTGAAATTACGCTCTTAACTGTGAACGCCTAAAATCCAAGCCAGAGTCGGCTCCCGAGATAGCGTTACCCAGTCCTAAGGTTTGCGGTAAAAAGCTGCTGATTCGGACACCGCGTGTACCAGATTTATACTGGCTTGCAACGAGGGGGGTTAGCGTTGGACAGATTCGACGGGATTCACGGTTACACGGTGCAATGGCACATCGCCGGTGTTGATGAACTGATGTCGCACACCGCCTGGAACCAACACCGCATCTCCCGTCTTAACCGGGTATTCCTTGCCACCACAAACAAGTATTCCAGCGCCCTCCGTAATGAACGCCTGATGCTCCCATGCGTGCGTGTGGTCGGGGCTTGACTCTCCAGGGGCGTGTTTGACGTAAAGCATTACGTATGACGACACCCCGTCCCCGGGTCCCAGTAGTGGATTTGAGCTTCCCTGTTCGTTCCTGATTACTGGTTCCAATTGGATTGCCTCGCAGTTGCTACTTATGTCCATCGCCAAGCCGAGATACTACTCAACTTGTTCTGAGCGCGCATTGTATTCCACGGCAAAATAGAGCGTAGTTACGAGTTAACCAAGCTTTCCCGCCGGCTACGCCTTCCGCCAGAATGGTTCTCGCTTTCGTATGTTTTCTAATACCGATTCGTCCCATGGCTCCATTTTGTTACCGTCTGGCTGCGGAGTTCGGCCATCCCAACCGATCCGCTCGTGCACTTTGGGATCCTTGTAATAAACGATGTAGCTGATTGTTCTTAGGGCCCCAAACAGATCGGGGCTTTCAGCTTCGAACCTCCTGAGGGCATCATCCTGTTCAGCGGATGCCAGTGAGGTGAATTCCGGATTGTGAGACTCGAACAAGTGCATTGCGTTATTAAATATCGCCTTAAAACGATCTTGTTGTCCGGCTAGTCGAACGATCTCCGAGGTAAACCCCATCTGTCCCGCAGACGGCAGGTTATCCACAGCGGGAATCAAGCGGTCAAGAATCGCAGTCATAACGTTCTCATCAACATTTATGTTTATTGTCATGTGACTAACCCTTCAAATCCTGTCGATGCGAAACAATGTAGTCGGCCGTTCTTAAAGCCAGAGCTTGAATTGTTGGCGTTGGATTCACCGCAGCACCGGTGACAAACACACTGCCATCGACGATGAACAGATTGTCGACATCGTGCGATTGTCCCCATTTGTCGACTACCGAATCCACAGGGTCATTGCCCATACGGGCCGTACCCATAAGATGCCAGCCTGATTGCCGCATCAACGGGTCGACGTATATGTCGGTAGCGCCCGCCGTTTCGAAAACTTTTCGAGCGTTTTCAATTGCGTGGTCAAGTTGGTCACGTGAGTTTTTGCTCACGGTGTAGTTGATGCGGGGTGCGGGGATGCCATCGGAATCGGTAAGCTCGGGGTCGAGATCAACCGTGTTGTGAATCTCAGGCAGATCCTCTCCGATCACAGCCAGCCCCATCATGCTTCCAAAGCGTTTGCTGAGCTCGGTGTGATGATCCTCACCCCACGGAATTGGATCCGTGAAGCCACCGTTCGCAATCCATGCAGGACCAAGACTTCGCTGGAACTGGTAGGTGTAGCCTCTGACGAACCCTCTGCTCTCATCCGTCTCGTAAAACTCCTGGCTCATCGCAAAGTTGCTGAGCGGCCCTCTCCAGGTCTTCATGTTCTCCGGGAAGACTCCTGTGACCATGGCAAACGGATGGAACATTAGGTTTTTACCAACGAGTCCGCTCGAGTTCGAAAGGCCATCGGGATGCGAGTCGGAAGACGAGTTCAACAGGAGGCGTGGTGTACCGACGCCATTCGCAGCCATGATCACCGATCGAGCACTCTGATGCCGTTCATTGCCTTTTGAGTCGATGTAATCAGCGCCGGTTGCAGTTCCTGATTTGTCAGTAGTTATTCGACGAACACGAGCACCCGTTTCGATTTCGGCACCACTTTTTAGCGCTCGGGGCCAGTAGTTCAGATCGGTGCTTGACTTGGCTCTTTGGTAGCAGCCCATGTTGTTGTGTCCGCAGAAATTACATGCATCTCGGCCTTCACCGTAGCGCTGGGAGTTGATGTAGCTATCTGAAGGCCACCAGTGCCACCCCAGTTCCTCGAATGCATCGATCAGCCTCATACCGTCGGAACCAAGCGGTAGCGGCGGCATCTGGCGCGGGCTTCTCGGAGGATTGGCCGGATCGCCATTTATACCTGAACAACCCATCACCTCATCGTTGAGGTCGTAATACTCCTCAAGATCCTCGTAACTCAGAGGCCAATCGTCGGCGACTCCATCGAGTGATTTGACGCTGAAATCAGAAGGGTGAAAACGGGGAGTATGCGCACTCCACAGAATCGTGCTCCCCCCAACCCCGTTGAACATCACAGGACTGACAGGTGAATCAGAAACGTTGATCGGATAATCCTCGTCGCGCTGACGCTTGTTCGGATCGCTAGACCAGTTCGTAAGCGCCTCGAATTCGTAGTCGGGTGAGGTCGAGGCGTACTTCGAAGGATCCTGCCAGAAGCCTTGCTCTAGGCACTTCACCTTGAACCCGGCTTCCGATAGCCACGCTGTTGCAGCCGCACCGGAAGCGCCTGCTCCGATAACTAGGACGTCGACAGTTTCTTCTCTAGAGCCCTTATTGCTCGTCATATGATCCTTCTATCGGCCCTTGGTTGTCATTCCCAGAACTTCGCTCGCTGGCGAATACGCCATTTCACTCGAATGACTGGCAGTGTACGCGCACTGCATAATTTGTAAAACGCTCCAAAACAGCGAACTACGGTTGTATGATTTGCCAGCCTCGAACCAATCAACAGGAGAACAAATTGCCAGGCAACGTAACAGTCACCGATGTAAAAGTAGTAAATCTGCGAACAGTAGAACACGTAGGAGATCTGGAACCTGCTTGGAGCCCGGGGCGCACGATGTCATTCGATATTGGTGGCGGCTCGTTCACCGAGGTTCACACTGATGCTGGAATCACGGGCATTGGTCCCGGCATGCACCCCATGCTTCTCGACTCGGTAAAGCAGTACCTCGTTGGTAAAAGCGCATTCGAAGTGGAACAGCACGCTGCTTCACTCAACTACTACGTTCAGAACCTGCATTACCAGGGAGTTGCCGGTGTCGACATGGCGCTGTGGGACATCATCGGCAAGGCTGCAAACCTACCGCTGTACAAACTCTGGGGTGGTGTGAAAGATCAGGTAATACCGTACGCAAGCATGGTTTTGCTTTCGACCCCCGAAGAGCGAGCCGAAATGGCGAGTTCATTGTGTGACGAAGGATGGCAGGCCATGAAAGTTCGACTGCATCACGAAACCATCGCAGAGGATATTCGGACCATCGAGGTGATCCGGGATGTTGTGGGTGACGATATGACCATCATGGTCGACGGTAACCAGGCTCAAAGCAGTGGCGACTGGCAGCCGGGAGTGCGCTGGAACTTCCAGCGGGCGTATGAAACCGCAGTTGAACTGCAAGATATGAACGTCTTCTGGCTTGAAGAACCGCTAAGCAGGTACGACTTTGACGGGCTCGCCGAACTCAGTAGCAAGGTGGAAATGCCGATCGCCGGTGGCGAAAATAACCCAGGACTTAAAGAATTTGTCCAAATTTGTGAACAGGGTGTCTACGGTCTACTCCAGCCTGAAAGCATGGTCATGAACGGTATGACGAACCTGCGTAAGATCGGTGTGCTTGCCGAGCTATACGGAAAGCAGATCGTGCCGCATCACGGTGGAGGCAACATCGGCGTAATCGCCCATATGCACCTCGTCGCTTCATGGCGGCACGCACCGTTCATGGAGCTTCTGAACGACCCGCCGATCGGTAGCTACAAGAACAAATTCTCTATCATGGCCAACGCTCCAGAAGTCGACTCCGACGGATTCATGCCTCTTCCTCAGGGTCCCGGACTCGGTATCGATATCGACCCTGACCTGATCCTTGACGACTAACTATTCACGCCTAACTTTCAAATTTCCTTAGCTTCAGGAGAACTACAAAATGTCTAACGATATGTTCGGATTTGTCGGTACCTACACTCGACTCGGTAGTGAGGGCATCTACACGCTACGCCTCAATGGTGAAACCGGTGAACTGACCCAGGTTTCTGTTGCCACTGGACTCGAAAACCCATCTTTCGTGACCCTCGATCCTTCGGGCGAACACCTCTACGCGGTCTGCGAAACCAGCAATTTCGATGGCTCCGGCGGTGTGACGGCGTTCAATGTGAACGGCGCGACCGGCGAGTTAACCCAGATCAACCAGGTTTCGACTGGTGGCCCCGGGCCGTGTCACCTGATGGTCGACTCGACTGATTCGATGGTGATCGTCACCAACTACGCCGGCGGAAGCGTTTCCTCGCATATGATCGCAGCAGATGGCTCTGTTGGCGAGCAAACAACATTCGTTCAGCACGAAGGATCTTCTGTGAATCCCCGAAGGCAGGAAAAAGCGCACGCACACTCGGTAAATATCGATAAATCGAACAAGTACGCCTACATCTGCGACCTCGGCAAAGATCAGGTGCTTACTTACGCAATGGACGTTGAGAATGCAACTATTTCACTCTCGTCGACAGTGGATGAAGTTGCCGGAGAAGGTCCTCGCCATTTCACATTCCACCCGACCAACCAGCAGGTTTACGTGCTGAACGAGCTTGGTTGCACGATCACTCTCTACGACCTTGGCGATGACGGCACTCTGACCCCAATTGAGACAGTGCCGACACTCCCTGAGGGCTGGGACGGCGAGAACACTACAGCAGACATCCACACGTCACCCGATGGCGCGTTCGTCTACGCCTCGAACCGTGGGCACGACTCTCTGGCTATCTACTCGATCGACCAGTCGACGGGAAAGATGACATTGGTCGGACATGAACCGTCTCAGGGTAATACGCCTCGTAATTTTGCCATCACCCCAGATGGGAAATTCCTGCTGGCAGAGAATCAAGATTCAGATTCGATCGTTACGTTCAGGCGCGAAAACGACGGAACGCTGACTCCGACCGGCTCGATCATTAACGTGCCAGCGCCTGTGTGCCTGCAACTGCTTCCTGTTGGCGGCTAGGTTCGAAACCTGAATCCGATTCTGAAGGAGTATTCGAGTTGAAGATCACTGACGTCAAAGTGTTTCGAATGGCCACGCCGGTTCACAAAACCGCTGGTACAAACTGGCTTTTCGTCCGAATTGATACCGATGCCGGTATCTCGGGATGGGGTGAGGGCTCTCTTCAATACAAGGACGCCGCGCTCGAAGCAGAAATTCTCGATTTCGGTAAGTTTCTTGAAGGCAAGGACCCACGTCGAATCGACTGGATCTGGACTTCTCTTTATCGCCGAGTCACATGGGCTGGTGGCCCGGTGTCGATGTCGGCTATTTCGGCGATTGACCTTGCATTGTGGGATCTCAAAGCCAGATCACTTGATATTCCTGTCTGGGAGCTTGCCGGAGGTAAGCACCGAGACAACGTTCGGGTCTACGCAAACGGCTGGTTCGAAAACCTGACAGAACCGGTACCGGGCGTTCCGGCCGAGACTGCTGCGAGACAGGCGTCACCCGCGAAACACGCAGAGGCAGCTCTCAAGCTCAAAAAGAAAGGATGGACAGCGCTCAAGTTCTATCCATTTGGTGGACCTCAGACAGTGACGCCACAACGCATTCAGCACGGGATCGATCTCGTGCAAGCGGTCAGGGATGCAGTCGGTCCCGATATGGAGATTGCGATCGACGTGCGGGCAAGACTCGATCCCTGGAGTGCTGGTAGGGCAGCGCAACAGTTGGAGCAGTTCAATATCGCGTGGATGGAAGAACCTATCCTCTACGACAACGTCGAAGCGATGGCCGAGTTCGCCAAATCGGTGAATATTCCGGTATCGACAGGCGAACAGCTCTACAACCGCTGGGAGTTCCGCCCGTTACTGGCGACGAACACAGTTCGCATGATTCAACCAGATATCTGCCACTGCGGCGGTTTTTCTGAAATTCGCAAGATCGCCTACATGGCTGAAACACACTACGTACCCGTTGCGCCGCACAACTCGAATGGTCCCATTTCGACGCTGGCAAGCCTGCACCTCGATATGAGTATCCCCAACGCATTTATGCAAGAAATATTCGTCTCGTTCTTTGAGCGATATCAAGAGGTACTTACCAACCCGATCGACATTTCGAATGGCCATGCCACGGTCCCCGGCGGTCCTGGATGGGGTGCAGAAATCGATCTTGAAGTGCTGGCGAAATATCCGCCAACCGACTTCATACAGGTCGATTCAGAGCCATATCTGGCGTTCTAGTCGGCGTCCAAATATTGCCCTTCTCCCAGAGGGGAGAAGGCTAGGATGCCGGAAAATCATTCAATCGGGGTTACTGTGGGAGAGCGAGCGAGCGCACCCTTTAAACGGGCCCGTTGCTGGCGAGTCGCTTCGTTGTCTCGGTATCGGCGAAGAGTTCAATCGCTTCGACATTGTTGAAGATGCCACCGGTGGACGTGTCGAGTTTTCATCGCGACCAGTCCCGCAGCCTCGACATGGCTGTCGGGTTGGCAGGCGTATTGCCGCCAATCTGTTCAGGGCTACTCGATGATC
>JAPYUK010000016.1:34717-37451 GCA_029936155.1 Dehalococcoidia bacterium
GCTGTCGGGTTGGCAGGCGTATTGCCGCCAATCTGTTCAGGGCTACTCGATGATCGCCTTACGTTCCGACTCGACTTCCTCGAACCACGTCTCGAGTTGAGTGAGCATCTGTGAGGCGACCTCCGGATTGGCAGTGGCTACGTTGTTCGTCTCGCCGGGATCAATCGACAGATCGTATAACTCTGGTGTTGGGGGTTCAGGAACAATCGACTTTGGCTCTGGCCAATCGAAAATCTCAGTGATGTTTTCGGGATGGTACTTATATTCGATATCTTTGAGTGTGTAGTCATCTCTGAGTTTTTTGTCGGCATCTGTTGCATAGACGATGTCGAGGGCAGGGCGTACCAGTTTCCAGTGGTCATGACGCATCGCTGCGTTCGACACGCCAATTGGCGTGTCGCCGTTCCATTGCCAGAACCGCCTTGGCTGTTCTTCAGGAGAATCGCCGCGTAGAACTGCCGATACATCGTGACCATCAACCGGCTTCTCGCCGACACGTTCCGAACCTGTAATAGAAAGCAACGTCGGCAGCCAGTCGGTGAAGCAGATCTGGTCGCTGATCTCGATGTCCTGTGGCAGTCCGTTCGCCCATCGAGCGATCATAGGCACCCGAATTCCGCCCTCGTAAACGGATCCCTTCGCACCGGCAAATCCGTTGTTGAATCGCCTACCGTCAAGGGAAACACCATCTGGAACCTGATCGTTCCGATGCCCAAACGCAGGGCCGTTGTCGCTCGTGAACATTAGCAGGGTGTCGTCTTCAATACCGGCTGTTCGAAGAACTTCACGAACCTTTCCAATTCCGCGATCCATTACTTCGATCATTGCATAGATAAGCGCAATTCCCAGTTCAAACCCCGCATCGACGTACTTTTGCGTTACTTCCTCTGGCGCCTGAAGCGGCGAGTGTGGAGCGTTCCAAGTGACCATTAGGAAGAACGGTTCAGCTTGGTGTCGCTCGATAAATCCAACAGCTTCATCTGCCAATACGTCAGTGAGGTAGCGCCCGTCCGATTTCTCAAAAGAACCGTTCCGGTCTAAATTCCATCGGTAGTAGTCAGCCCAGCCGCCTCTGAATCCTGCGAACTCATCAAACCCACGTGCATTCGGATGAAAGCGAGGATCGAGCGCCCCGTTATGCCACTTACCCACCATGCCCGTCGCGTATCCAGCAGCCTTGAATGAATCGGCGATCGTCGACTCGCCCAGCGCGATTCGGTCGTTGCCAAGCACTTCCTGAGGTGTGACCGCCCCGGTGCGAATCGGATACCTACCTGTCAGCAGCGCGGCTCTCGACGGCGAGCACACTGCGGACCCGGCATAGTGTTGAGTGAGGCGTATGCCCTCGGATGCAAGTTCATCCAACGCCGGGGTGTGAACGCGCCCCTCAGAATACAAACCGAAATCGCCATAACCCATGTCGTCGGCGACCATCAGCACAATATTTGGACCGGTCAATTTGCGAACTCTCAATTCTTCAGAGGACAGTTATCGGTTCATTCAGCCCGCAATGTAACAACATCCCGCCCAAAAAATCACTCGACGGTTGTCGAATTTTATTGGTCGCAGGTATCGTGGATGCCGTATTTGCAACATCGAACCTCGAAAGGCCGCTCAGCACATGCCAATGGAAACGAAACGACTCGGAAAGACAGATCTCGAAGTTGGCCGACTCGGCATCGGGCTTTCCGAAGTAGGATTCAACCTTGAGATGGCTGATGCCAATCAAGTCCGTGAAGTGATCAACTTGGCGCTCGACAGCGGAGTGAACTTCCTCGACACCGCTGCATGCTACGGCATCAGCGAAGAGTTACTTGGCAACGTCGCTTCAGAAAGACGAAACGAGTACGTTCTGGCGACAAAGGCAGGACATTTCCTGCCTCGCGGCGAAGGCGAAGACTGGACTTATGATTTGATCATCTCGTCGATCGAACGCTCGCTTGAACTGATGAAAACCGATCACGTCGATCTCGTTCAACTCCACTCTTGCAGCGTTGATATTCTCGAAAAAGGAGATGTAATACGCGCCCTTCAAGACGCCAAGGCAGCTGGCAAGACTCGCTACGTCGGATACAGCGGTGATAACAAAAATGCTAAGTGGGCAGTAACCAGCGGACTGTTCGACACATTGCAAACCAGCTTCAACCTTGTCGACCAGTCGGCACGCACAAACTTGTTCGCCGATGTCGAAGAACGGGATATGGGCCTCATCATCAAACGCCCGATCGGTAACGCAGTATGGGGCGCTGGCGCCGACCCAGAGCCCTACAAACATATTCCCGACTACGCCGCCGAGTACTTCAGGCGAGCCGGTGTTATGAGCGAAGAAGGACCACTTGCAGGCGACCCGAACGACCGCATCCGTCTTGCCCTTGGGTTCACATTTGCTCACCCAGAAGTCGACGTAACAATCGTGGGGACCCAGCGTCCGAATCATATGAAGTCGAACCTTGAGATGGTCGCTCAACCGCTGGGCGTATCGGAATCGACTGTGACCGATCTTCACGATCGATGGCAAAAATTATCAGACAGTTGGGAGCAACGGGGCTAGCCCTTCCGAGTGGTCGCTGCCTACAATGGATTGCTGGTCTCAAGGCGTAGCCGTCTTTGGTGAATCACCTTGCGGGGGGAGTGGCGAAATGGCAGACGCGCATGCCTTAGGAGCATGTGCCTTAACAGGCGTGTGGGTTCGAATCCCACCTTCCCCACCATTTCATTCAGGTCAAAACACAAA
>JAPYUK010000061.1 GCA_029936155.1 Dehalococcoidia bacterium
CAGTCCCCCTCTGGCTGGTCGTGCTCTCACACCAGCTACCCGTCTTAGGCTTGGTAGGCCATTACCCCACCAACTACCTGATAGGCCGCGAACTCATCTAAGGGCGATGACCGGTTACCCAGCATCTTTCATCCACAGCCTTAGACTGTGGATCACATGGGGTATTAGCAGAAATTTCTCTCTGTTGTCCCCCACCCAAAGGCAGATCATTCACGTGTTACTCAGCCGTCTGCCACTAAGTCATCACCCCGAAGGGTGGGACTTCGTTCGACTTGCATGCATTATGCGCGCCGCCAACGTTCATCCTGAGCCAGGATCAAACTCTCCGTAAAGTTGACGTTCTTTCTGTCCACTGTTCAGTTGTTAAGGTGCCGACCTGAAAGAACGTTGTTCTCCCAAGGCAGAAGGCTAATGTTATGACCCGATCATCGAAGGTGTCAACAGAAATTCAAGTGAATACTGACCAGAAGATTCAGCGTATTTTGAGTACACTAAAAAGGTAGCGGCTCTCATACGCATTTTCAGAGAGGCTGCACGCCTCGAATTTAAGTACCAATTTTAATCACCGGGATTAAACGCAACAGCGCACGCGAGCACACATGCACATGTACGTAGATACAGGCCAGTTTCAGGTAGGAATTCCGAATATTATGACCGCGAGGACCACGGACTAATGGCAAGAAACATTCAAGGCGAGCCGTACACCAGAATCTCTGCCGAAGAAGGCGACGAGATGATCAAAGCTGGTGAGGCCGTCGTAATCGATGTACGACAAGATGACGAGTACGCGGGTGGGCATGTTAAGGACGCTCTATGGATTCCCGTCGACGACGTTATCCCGAGATTTGACGAAATTCCGACCGAAGGAAACCTGCTGTTCATATGTGAAGTAGGTGCACGATCAGGTCTCGCTGCCGAGTACGCTGCAGCCATGGGCGCCGACACTGACCGGCTCTTCAATATCGAAGACGGCACGGGAACGTGGATCCAAAAGGGACTCCCCCATTCGACTGGCGATGAAAAGTAACCTTTCCTTAAGCAGCACGAGGCCGCTCTCATTACCTGGGACAGGCCGGAGAATTTCACTTGAAAATTTTGGTTGTAGGTTCGGTCGCGTATGACGCGGTCGAAACCCCGGCTGGCAAACGCGAGTCGCAACTCGGTGGAGCCGCTACATACTTTTCCGTTGCAGCGAGCTACTTCACAGAAGTCGGCATGATCGGTGTGGTTGGAGAGGACTTCAACCCTGCCGACATCGAAATGCTCGAACGCCACGGAATCGATACGTCGGGGCTGATCAAGGCAGACGGCAAGACTTTCCGCTGGACCGGCGAGTACATAGAAGACATCAATACTGCTGTCACTCTCGATACTCAGTTGAACGTATTTGGCGAGTTTGAGCCTGAGCTAAACGATGAGCACGCCAACGCACCGTATCTGTTCCTCGCGAACATCGATCCGAATCTCCAGTTGAAAGTTCTGGACGCGATGGCGACTCGGCCGAAGATGGTCGCCAACGATACGATGAATCTCTGGATCGATATTGCGAGGCCCGTTCTTACCGAGCTCATCAGTAAGGTCGACACGCTTCTCATCAACGAAGAAGAGGCAAAGCAGTTAACTGGTGAAGATCATCTTCCCGATGCTGCACGGGCCATAATCAAACTTGGACCCAACTCGACGGTAATCAAACGCGGCGAGTACGGTGCCACACTGTTTGGTGAAGGCTTCTCGTTTGCTGCCCCGGCCTATCCTCTTGAGAGGGTTGTCGATCCGACCGGGGCCGGTGATTCATTCGCCGGTGGCTTCATGGGCTACCTGGCTTCTGTCGACAAAGCCGACGAGGAAAGCCTACGTACAGCTGCAATAGTTGGCAGTACCATGGCATCGTTCGCTGTCGAAGACTTTGGTCTCGACCGTACGAAGAATCTGGCTAAATCCGATATCGACGAGCGCTTCAACGCGTTTGTCGATCTCACCCGTTTCAATCCTTTAACTTAGGTCTGAGACCATAATGTTGAGGGAACGAATCAAATCGATCTATTAACCCCTCGAGCTGACGGCGACGAAAGCGCCCATCGCCCGGACACAAATAAAACACAAATCCATCAACGCCGTTACGTTTAGAAATGGTCGTTGACAAAGTCCGGAGAAATCATGGATTACGACATTAAAGACATCGGTCTGGCCGAAAAGGGTCGACTACGAGCCGAATGGGCAGAACGCGAAATGCCCGTACTGCGAACCATCAAAGAGCGGTTCGCCAAAGAACAGCCCCTTAAAGGCATCAGACTCGCCGGCTGTCTTCACATCACCGCAGAAACTGCGAACCTAGCCCACACTCTGGCAGCTGCCGGAGCCGATCTCACACTGTGTGCATCGAACCCGCTTTCGACTCAGGACGATATCGCAGCCCACTTGGTCGAGTCTGGCATCCCGATCTTCGCCATCAAGGACGAAGACGAGAAGACCTACTTCGACCACATGTCGGCAACAGTTGACACTGGTCCGCAGATCACCATGGACGATGGTGCTGACGTGGTCGCAATGCTTCACACCGAGAAGAAGCACCTCCTCAAAGGTGTCATTGGTGGCATGGAAGAAACTACTACCGGTGTTATTCGCTTGAAGGCTCTTCACAACGAAGGCAGACTTGCTTACCCGATCGTCGCAGTAAACGATTCGCAGACCAAGCACATGTTCGATAACCGCTATGGCACAGGCCAGAGCTCACTCGACGGAATCATCCGTGCAACTAACATGCTCATCACTGGCAAGACCGTCGTCACTGTCGGTTACGGCTGGTGTGGCAAGGGCTTCGCAATGCGAGCCAAAGGCATGGGCGCTCACACCGTAGTGTGTGAAGTTGATCCGGTGAAGGCTCTTGAAGCCGTCATGGACGGACACTCGGTCATGAGCATGGACGAGGCCTGCAAGATCGGCGACATCTTCCTCACCGTTACTGGTGGCATGAAGGCCGTCGATAGTAAGCACTTCGAGAACATGAAGGATGGCGCAGTTGTAGCCAACTCGGGTCACTTCAATGTTGAGATCAACGTCAAGGCACTCGAAGAAATGTCCGAAGCCCGCCGACAGGTTCGAGAATTTGTCGACGAGTACACGCTCGAGGACGGTCGCAAAGTATTCCTGCTCGCGCAGGGTCGCTTGATCAACCTCGGTGCAGCAGAAGGCCACCCGCCTTCCGTTATGGACATGAGCTTTGCGAATCAGGCTCTCGCAGGTGAATACATCGTCGACAACCACGCAAAACTCGATCCCGGCGTGTACACCCTGCCGACCGACGTCGACACCGACATCGCAAGCATCAAGCTTGGCGCAATGGGGATGTCTTACGACGTGCTTACTGCCGAGCAGGACAAGTACCTGAACAGCTGGGAGATGGGTACATAACCCGCTTCTAAACTGACTAAAATGGCTCCGACCGGTTTTCTAAAGACCGATCAGGCCCTATCTAAGACACCAACTACTCGAAACTAAAAATGGTCAACACAAACTATCTACTTACCTCGGAATCGGTATCCGAAGGCCACCCAGACAAGATGGCCGACCAGATTTCCGACGGCGTGCTCGATGCACTCCTTGCTCAGGATCCTATGAGCCGCGTCGCATGCGAAACGTCGCTCACTACCGGACTAGTACTGGTGTTCGGTGAAATCACAACCAGTGCCTATGTCGACATTCAGAAAATCGTTCGCGAGACGATCAAGAAGATCGGCTATGACGATCCTGCTTATGGTTTTGACAGCGAAGGTTGTTCAGTACTCATCGCACTCGATGAACAGTCGACCGACATCTCGGCCGGCGTAACTGAAGCGATCGAAGTCCGTGGTGAAGCAGGTGCCGATGAAGTCGGTGCCGGCGACCAGGGAATGATGATCGGGTACGCATCGAATGAGACTCCAATGTTCATGCCCCTAGCTATCGATCTCGCCCACCGACTCACCCGTCGGCTGTCAGAAGTTCGACGCGACGGCACTATCAGCTATCTTCGACCCGACACTAAGAGCCAGGTGACGATCGAGTACACCGAGGATCACAAGCCGGTTCGAGTCGACACGATTGTTATCTCTGCGCAACACGATCCTGACGCTACGAACGAACAGATCACTGTCGATGTTCAGGAGCACGTAATTAAATCTGTTGTTCCTGCCGAACTTCTCGACGACGACACCAAGTACTACATCAACCCCTCGGGTCGATTCGTTATTGGTGGTCCTGTCGGTGATGCTGGCCTGACCGGGCGCAAGATCATCGTCGATACATACGGTGGTAGTGCTCGACACGGTGGAGGCGCTTTCTCGGGTAAGGACCCGACGAAGGTTGACCGCTCAGGGGCATACGCTGCTCGATGGGTTGCAAAGAACCTCGTCGCCGCGGGGCTTGCCGACCGTGCCGAAGTACAGATCTCATACGCTATCGGGGTTTCAACACCGATTTCGATTCAGGTCGACACTAAGGGCACGGGAAAGCAGCCCGAAAGCGAGCTCGTTGAACTGGTGAAAGCTAACTTCGACCTTCGTCCGCAGGCGATCATCGAACACTTCAACCTGCGACGACCAATCTACCAGCAGACCGCTGCGTACGGCCACTTCGGGCGCGACGATCTGGATCTCCCCTGGGAGAATCTCGACCGGGTCGACGCTCTTAAGGGCTAATCTTCACTCTAATAGTTGATTGAATTGGGGGCAGATCGTGATACCAATATCACCGTCTGCCCTTTTTTAGTTAACAGCAAAGGCAATTCTCAGAATGAGCGAACGCCCAAACATCCAGTTCGGTACCGACGGTTGGCGAGCGATAGTCGCCGAGGATTTCACGTTTGCAAATGTACGAGCATGTGCTGAAGCCGTCGCCCGTAACCTAATTGCAACGGATAGGGCTGAACAGGGACTGGTCGTCGGATTCGACACGAGATTCGGCTCATCACGGTTCGCGAACGCAGTTGCTGATGTTGTGAACGGCTACGGGATTTCGACTCATACGTTCGATGTTGCGGCTCCCACTCCGGCCTGCAGTTTCGCGGTTGTTGATCATTCGGCTGCCAATGGCGTCATGATCACCGCAAGCCATAATCCGCCCGAATGGAACGGCCTGAAGGTGAAGTCTTCAGCTGGCGGATCGGCTACTCCAGATGAGGTTGCTCAGATCGAGGGCCATCTGGCTGATGTTCTCAACGGCAGGTCGGCGGGATCCATCGTAGGTGTAGAGGCGACGAACACAGTGTTCGACGTGATGGCTCCGTACATTGAGCAGCTTCACCGTGTTATCGACGTTGCACCTATCAAATCGCATCCCGTGAAGGTTGTGGTCGATGCAATGCATGGTTCGGGCGCCGGTGTATTTCCGAAGATGCTGGCGGGTGGTGCAATTGAAGTCACAGAAATTCGATCAGATCAAAATCCAAACTTTCCTGGAATGAATCAGCCGGAGCCGATCGCACACAATCTCATTCCACTGAGCGAGGCAGTTCGGGAAATTGGTGCCGATGTTGGAATCGCACTGGATGGCGACGCCGACAGAGTTGGGATTGTTGATGAGGACGGCCAGTACTTCACTACGCTTGAAGTGTTTTCTCTTCTTACAGATCATTTCATGGGACGCCGCGGTGAGTGTGGTGGAGTTGCCTGCACGATCACGATGTCATCGATGGTCGACAAGCTCTCAGCACGCTACGATGCGCCCGTGTATCGCACTCCTGTCGGTTTCAAATTCGTCGGGCCAACAATGATCGAGAATGGCTGTTCGATGGGCGGTGAAGAGAGCGGTGGTTACGCGTTTAAGGGTCACGTTCCCGAACGAGATGGTTCACTTTCCGGGTTGTTGTTCCTCGAAGCGATGGTCATGAGTGGCAAGAACCCATCCGAGTTGCTGACAGACCTACATGCCCTCATCGGGCCACATCGATTCCGCCGAATCGACGTTTCATATGCTGAGGCAGAGCGCGCCAATTTAGCCAAAATGATTGCCACAGCGTCACCTACCGCGCTTGGTGGGCTCGCATTGGAGTCCGACGACCGACGCGACGGTGTCAGATTTGACCTTGCTGGTGGGTCATGGGCCGTTGCTCGAATGTCGGGAACCGAACCGCTCGTGCGGCTGTACGCTGAAACGCCGGACAACACTACTCTCGAAGCCGTACTAGGCGACCTACGTTCAACGCTGGGGGTTTAGGTTCGCCTGAGCGCTGGGTGAGAACGTGGTGTTCAATCCCGCGCAAAGCATCTGGTGAATGTAACGAAATTACTTCGAAGAGTTCTTCAGCATTCGCCGATCTAACAGGCCGTGATTGCAATCGATCACGAGGGGGGAGGGGGTAGTTCAGAATGAGTAACGGTAGTCGATGCTCATCGGGGCTGTTTTTCCAGCCACAGTTCGCGACAATAGGAAACCCGACTCGTGAGGGTCGACTTGTTGTGCCGGGGTGGCGGAACGGTAGACGCGGCGGATTTAAAATCCTCTGTCCTAACGGACGTGTGGGTTCGATTCCCACCCTCGGTACC
>JAPYUK010000062.1 GCA_029936155.1 Dehalococcoidia bacterium
ATCTTCACCATGATGATTTTTGCGATTCTGACGAATTTGGGTAATGCGATTGAGGATGAGCCTGAGCTTGTTTCGGGTGGATTCGATATTCGTACTCAGATCGATGCTGAATTGCCGATTGCCGATGTCGAGGCAGTAATCGCCGCAAGCGGTGGCAAGCTTTCGACTTCTGATTTCACTGTGATTACTGCGCAGGCGAGTTTGCCAGTTGAATCTCGACAGGACGGGGCGGAGGAACTGGCGTTCAAGGGAGCAAGGGTGCGCGCTTCGGATGACGCGTGGTTGTTGAACAATGTGTTCGAACTGACCCACTGGGACCCTACTTACGGCTCGACATCGGCTGAGATTTGGGCTGCTGTTGCTGCCGATCCGACGTTGGCTGTAGTCAACGGCGCGATGATAGAGACGGGCGGATTCGGAGGCGATGGAGATCCTGGTTCGGGTCCGACGTTGGGTATCAAGGGAATTAAGGCGACCGAGCCGGGCGAGATCACTGGGGTGGACATTACGATTCGCCCACCGGTGGGTCAGAGTGTTGGGGATTCGGTGAATCGCAAAGTGATTGGTGTGTTGCATCAGTTTGCCGATTCTTTCGAGTTCGGTTCGTCTGACATTTACATGAACCCCGACATTCTCGATGAGATTTCGAGCAAACCGGTTCCGTTTGTGGATTATAAGTTCAAGCTTGCCGATGCTTCACGTGCCGAGGAGATTACTCGGGTGCTGGAGACTGTGTTTATGGAGCACGGTATGACGGCTACGGCTACTGTCTCCGACATTGAGGAGAACCAGTCGCAGAACAATGCGTTTAACCAACTATTCCAGGGTTTTATGGGTCTTGGTTTGTTGGTGGGTGTTGCTGCGCTTGGTGTTGTTTCGTTTAGGGCGGTTGTTGAGCGTAGGCAATCGATTGGAATGATGCGGGCGCTAGGCTATAAGGGTCGGATGATTCAGATTCAGTTCTTGATGGAGTCGGGCGTTGTGGCGATTTTGGGATCGGCGATTGGAATTGGTTTGGGTGCGTTGATCGGTTGGAATATTTTCTTGTCGATTAGTGCCGAGGCTGATGGTTTGACATATTCGATTCCTTGGCTGAACGTGATGATTATCGTGCTGGTAGCTGTAGTGTTCTCGCTGATCACGACGTTCATTCCGGCTCGACAGGCTTCCAAGATCAAGCCCAGTGAGGCGCTGAGATACTAAGGTACCGAAATGCACGTTCGCTGAAGTGCCATCGGCACGATCTGTGAGGGGTCGGTTTGAGTTGGCCGAATTCAGGATCGTCGTTGCTTTGTCGGTGATTTTGATCGCAGTTACCGCGTCACCCGCTTAGGATCCCAAGTGCTCCTCGCATGCCCGAGCCTTAAATGCAGCTCGCTGGGTTTACCCAAGCGAGTGGTGGCGGGGGGTGAAGCGACGGGCTTCGATTATTTTGCGAGCGGCGTTGAGGTTTTCCGGCGTGTCGATATCCATGAGGCTGATTTTTCGAGGATCGGCGCGCTCGAGATCTTCGTCGGTGAAGATCGTTACAGGCGGGTAATCGGCGCTGATTGCTTTTTCGATCGTTCTACTTGGCGAAGTTTCACCATCGGACATTGCGTGTGCGAAGTAGGGTGCCCAGTGTTCCCGTGGGTAGATTGCGTGCAATGGATTGAGCACACCTTCTGAGCGAGGGATGACTGCAGAGGGCGATTCTGGGCCATCTACGGATGCCGCAGCTGCCATGGCGTTGACGAGATTTCTGGATATGAACGGGTGATCGCCAGCGACGACAAAGCTGAGCGGAGTGGTTGAGGCGGCGAGTCCGGCGTGGATACCGGCGAGTGGGCCTTTATATGGCACTGTATCGGAGATCACGTGCATGTTGAGGGCGATGCCGAGATCGGGGACGTCATCTTCCTGCTCGGGTCGAACCACCAGGACTAGTTCAGAGCAGACCATTTTCAGGGCGTCGGCGACCCGGGCGAGGACAAGTTTTCCTCCGAGGTGGATGAGGAGTTTCGACTGGGTAATGCCGAGTCGTGTTGAGAGTCCGCCCCCAAGGACGATTCCAGTTACTTGGTCGCGTGCGACGTTTTGGGGAGAAGAGGAGGTCACGGTAGTGTGGGTGGGTTCGGGTGATAGGGCGCGTTGTCGCTGTAGATGTTACCTCGCTGGCATTCCTCCTCAACCCATTCGTTTTGCTCCGGGCGTCCGAGGCGAACTTGGTAGCGCGTCGCAATCTACCCTCCCTCGGTCCCTCCCGAAGGAGGGATGGCAGGACAGGCGGAGGGTGCCTAATCCTCGGGTGGAGTTTCGAGGTCGTTGATGGCTCCAAAGAGTTGGGCAGTGGGGTAGAAGCGGCTCCAGGCGTACCAGAAGCCGGTCATACCGTTGAGCATTTCGAGTCGGCTTCCTTTGAGGTCACCCTCGATGCACTCACCACTAACAGCGCGCCATGTCGATCCTGTCTGGGTGTCTTCGACCAGCCATGGCTCGTAGTTGGATCGTTCGCCTTCACCGGATGCAGTCGCTTCACCGCTTCGTCGTTGGGGGTTTTTGTTCTTGCCTTTGAAGCTGAGAGTCTGGCCATTCACTGTCCTAGAGAACGCAGCGGCGGTTGCAGAGGCGCGTTCGTGCAGAACCACGATTGGAGTTCGCCCGAGGTCTTCTTCAACGATCGGCGTTTCGATCAGTCCGAGATACGAGTAGGCCTTGGCTTCGCCTTTGATATCGACGCCTAAGACGACGTCTTTACCGTGCAGCCGTTTATCGGTAGGCATGAGGCTGTGGACACCGTTACGGTCGTTGGCATAGTAGCGTTCGAACGGGTCGGCTTCGGGCCCGCCTTCGGTCGACATGACCTCGGTATCGGGGTAAGCCTGTTTCCATGCCACCCAGGTTGTGGTGATCACTGGAATTTGTTCTAGGGTCCATCCGGTAAGCGAGCCGGTTATGGCGCGACCGATGAACTGCACGAACGTGCTGTCATTTTGGTCGGGCATTGCAGGTGAGTTGTACACGGTGTGGGTGTGGCGATTGAGAATCACGCTGCTGCCATCGCCTACTTTTGCCAGAAACGCCCGTGCGGAGTAGGTAACTGGCGACCACGAGACTACGATCGATTCGTCACCGTATTCTTCGTTGGAAGTTTCGCGAACTCCGAGCGCGGCCAGCGGATAGGCCGCTGCTTCGCCGTTGAAGTAGACACCCACGACACGATCGTCGTCCAATAGTTCTTCATCCGCATCATCCACATCGATGAACTCGGCTGGCTCGCCGGGTCCGGGTCGACGTTTGCCAGGATTTTTCCGGAATTTTTCGTGAATTGTCGCTTCTTGATTCGGCAGGATGAACGGGACTCGTACTGCAAAAAATCCCCATCTTGCGAGGAAGTAGACGACGAATCCGCCGATGTAGAAGCCGAACAGCAGATCGATGGGGTTGATTGCGAGCGATCCCGACACGAAGAATCCGAACTGTGTCAGCGTGAATGCGACTAGGAAAACCAGCAGGCCTCGGAGTCTGGGATTTAGCGTGTGCCAGTAGATTTTCATGCGGGGGCGTCTAGCTCCGGGCGTCCGAGGCGGACTTGGTCGCTCGTCACAATCTACCCTCTCACAATCCCTCCTGAAGGAGGTAGGTAGGGCAGGCTTGGAGCGTGCTGAGATGGTTTCGAGTGAATATTCGATTTCTGATGTTATCGGTAGGTGGCGATGTTCGCTGCTGTTATCTCGGTGATAACGCCAGATATACTTCGGCGTCGTTCGAGATTATGACTCGCTTTATTTTTTAGGAGACAGACGAATTGGTGGACGCAGCCGTCAGAGTATCTGATGAGATTTTGAAGAAGTATGAGGGCGTCTCGAATGCCACGGTTCTGGGTGCGCTGGCAAAGCGCGATTACCTGAAGGTGTTCATGAGCGGTGTGCACAGTCTGGCTCCGGGTCGTCGTCTGGTTGGGCGAGCTGTGACACTTCGATACCTGCCGTCGAGGCCCGACCTGCAGGAGTATGTAACTCGTGGCGGCCATGGCGAGGGGTTCAATGAGACCCCTCGGTGGGACGCTCTTGAGGCGCTGACCCCGGGCGATGTGCTTGTGGCGGATTGCATGGGGTTGAGCATGACGTCGACTGGCGGAGACGTGGTGTTTTCTAGGATTCTTTCGCAGAAGGCGGCGGGGTTGGTGACCGATGGCGGTGTTCGTGATGGTCATAAGGTGGCTCAGTATGGTTATCCGGTTTATGGCGGCGGGAGCACACCGACGATCGGTGAGCCAAACGTTTTGCCTTACGAGGTGAATGAGCCGGTGCAGTGTGGTGGTGTTCTGGTTTGGCCGGGTGATGTGATTCTTGGCGATGAGGATGGCGTTGTTGTGTTGCCTTCTCAGTTGGCTGAGGAGATATACGAGGAGAGTGTGCATCACGATGAGGTCGAGGCAGCGATTCTGTGGCACACGCAGCGTGAGGGTATTTCGCCAAAGTTCTTCTACCCGTTCAATGAAGAGACGGAGAAAATCTACGACGAGTGGAAGAAAACTCAGGGGTAGGTGGTTCAGCGGCGGGTTGTAGTCGCTGGCGGAGAATGCAGGTACTTCGCACTGTGGAGATACTGAATCGAGTCCAAGATGACAAATTGCTAGCTCGAACGTGACGGAAGTGAGTTTTGATGGGTGATCGTGTATTGCAGATTTCGGTTGGGCAGTTGGTGATTACGGCGACTCTGAACGATTCAGCGACTTCGGATCAGCTTTGGGATGCTTTGCCAATTACAGGTCGAGCGAACATTTGGGGCGATGAGATTTACTTTTCGATTCCGGTCGATGCGGACGAAGCAGTGGATGCCCTGGAGACGGTTGATATGGGGTCGGTTGCCTATTGGCCACCGGGCAACGCACTTTGCTTGTTTTGGGGGCCAACTCCGATGAGCGCGCCGGGTGAGATTCGACCTGCTTCGGCTGTTAATGTGATGGGCGTGATAGACGGTGATCCGACGGTCTTGGTTCAGGTGACTGACGGTGTAGAGGTATTGGTAGAGCGGGCTGATTGAGGCGTATTTTTCCGATGATGAAGACGGCTTATTTTTATGGTGGGAACGACATCCGGGTTGTGGAGGAAGAGACTCCTGTTGTAGGTCCGGGTGAAGTGCTGTTCAAGGTCATGTCGGCCGGGATCTGCGGGAGCGATCTGCACAACTACCGGGGGCATCGGATTCGTGAGGATGTTCCTTGGCAGCAGGGCCATGAGCTTTCGGGCGAGATTGCCGGTCTTGGTGAGGGCGTGAAGGGTCTGGAGATTGGTCAACGGATTGGGATTGAGGCTGAGCATCTTCTGGGTTGCGGTGATTGCCGGCTGTGTCGTGATGGTCAGTATCACCTGTGTTCAGATAGAGGTATCAGGCACGGCGTTCGCCAATCGAGCCACGGATTTTCGCAGTACGACGTGTGCGTTGCTGAGAACGTGACGGTGTTGCCAGATGGTGTTTCGTTCGATGCAGCAGCGCTTGTCGACTGCTATGCGTGTGCTGTTCACGCCATGAATCGGGTTCCTGACGTTTCGGGTCAGAGCGTTGCGATTATTGGTGCCGGCGCGATCGCCATGACGTTGGGTCAGGTGTTGAAAGCGAACGGAGCTGGCAAGGTGATTTTGATTGGTACTCGCCAGCAATCGGTGGATGTGGCGGTGGCTTCGGGCTCGGCTGATGTTGGTGTTGTCACGGCGGTCGATGACCCGGTGAAGGCGGTGTTGCTGGTGACCGGAGGTGAGGGCGTTTCGATGACGTTCGAGACGGTCGGCGGGCAGTTGCAGTTGGTTCAGCAGGCGGTTGAGATGACGCGCCGTGGCGGGGTAGTTTCTATTTTGGGATTGTTTACGAAGTTGCAAACGATTGATCCGGCGATGGCGATGGAGCGGGAGATAACGCTTCAGTGGTCGAACAGTTTTTCGAGCTGGAACGGCGCTTCTGAGTTTTCGACCGCATTGGATTTAGTGGAGTCGGGTCGAGTGAGTGCTGAGTCGATCGTTACTCATCACTTTGGGCTGGATGAGATTTCCGAGGCGTTTGCGATAGCGGACGATAAGCGGACGTCGGGTGCGATTAGAGTGATGGTGCGGCCTTGGGGTGTGGGTTAGGAACCAGGTCCGAGAATAATCGATATGCCTCGCCAAGCTGGTCCGGTTTTACCGTCAAATAATTCGACATCACCGTACACTTTCGTGCTCCCGTTTTGAATCTTGTGAAACAATTTCCATTTATAAACCAAGCTCTGGACGGGTTCGTTCTAACCTGAGGTTTTTTACAGCACGTGAGCCAACTGCTTAAACTTTGAATCATGTCACGCGTTCAAGGCCCTGCCGAAATCGAAGAATCTCTCAACTTATCTCCGGATGTTGAGGTTCAGCCCGAAATCATCCGTTACCACGGCCTCGATGCGCTAAGAGCACTTGCAATGGCGA
>JAPYUK010000017.1 GCA_029936155.1 Dehalococcoidia bacterium
ACTCTACTTTGGATGCCGAGCAAGCTGACCGGCAACCTAATGCGACATTACGTTCGAGGCTTAGACTTCCGCCATCTCAAGCTCTTTTGTTATGTCGATGCTGGTGTAGATGCTGCGGTAGACCGGGCATGAGTCGGCATGTAGATCGAAGGCGCGCTGTATGGCGTCATTCTTTTCGGCGTGAAGTGCTGCGTCGACCTTCAGGTGGTAGACGACGTGTATCCGCTTGATAACCAAGATGTTGTTCTCTTTTTCGAGTTCACCAACAGTCTCTGAGTGAAGAAAACCGTCACCGGCAGGAATCCCGCGAGCCTCAAGGGCACCGCCAAATGTTCCGGTCATTCAGCCGGCGGCAGCGGCGACGATGTAGTCGAGAGTAGTCGTGTATGGATCGACGACGTTGTTGTCTACTCCGTAGTGCTCAGCCACTTCGGAGTGAACACCCAGCATAACGGGTCCATCGTGTGCCGGAACGAACGCCCTTCGAATCGGGCCTTTGACCCGCTCGATGCGGACATGAGACCGGTATGCGATCGGATCGTTGGTTTCTACGTTATCTGGCAAATCAAGAGCTCCTCGTGAATATTCCCAAACAGGCTACAGCAGTTCCACGTCATGCTGAACTTGATTGAAGTACTCGCCTCCGACAATTCTCTCTCGGAGTAAACGTGTTCCTGTAATCAGCAATCTACTAGCAACTATAAGGGCATTGGGTTCTTCGTCCCCAATGGCTGTTTTTTCGCGGCCAGTTCGTTGGTTACGCCTGTCTATTTTTACTGAACAGCTGCAGTCTTGTGCCGTCCTGCTCCCTTGGTTACCCATGCCTGTTTGCGTGGTTCGTTGATGCCTTGCAGAAGTGCTGAAATGTAGCCGTAGCAGAACGCAAACGCTGTTCCCTGTGCGTCGTCACCGCTGATCCACGGAACGTGGTCCGGCATCAGCATGTACTTGTACCCGACCTCCTGGTAGACCTTGATGATCTCCGAAAAATCGATCGAACCCTCGTCCGGGAACGATTCCATGAAGTCTAGTTTGTGTCCGCGGATGTTTCGGAAGTGAACGTTGAAAATCTTGTTGCGTGAACCGAACCACCGAATCACGTCGGCAATCTCAGCACCCGGATCGTCGAGCATCTCGGTAACCGTGCCCTGGCAGAAGTTCAGACCGTGGTAGTCGCTCTCGTGCATCATCACAAACTTCTTCATGCCTTCGATAGTCCCAAGCACCCGGGTCACGCCCATGTAGCCATCTGGTGTGTACGGATCGTGCGGGTGGCATGCCATTCGCACTTTCGACGATTCGGCAACCGGAACAGTTCGTTCGAGGAAGTAGTTGATTCGCTCCCAGAACTCGTCGACAGTCACATCACCAGCGATAGTTTTTGGATTGTCCGGGTTCATCTTCGCCCAACGGAATGTCGAGTTCGACGCCCCACCACGGCCTTCCTCACGCTCGGAGCGGGGTATGCCGATGATGTTCATGTTGTACTTAACCGCCGGGATGCCGACTTCGCCACACATGCGAATGATGTTCTGGATCGAGTCGATCTCGCGGTCACGCTCAGGGCTTTTTCCGAGCATGACATGCGGAGATTGCGACGTGTTCAGCGTCGACGAAGAAAGTGGAATCTGAACCATATCGAGCTCGATTCCGTAAGAGTTGACCTTGTCCTTGTGACGCTGCAGATCGTCCTTCGTCCAGCTATGCGGATCGCCTGGTGGATCGGAGCAGATGTTTACCACGCCAAGTTGCGCCCACTGCTCAAAGTCTGAATCGTTCCTTGCTGCGACCTGCGTTCCGACGTACATATTTCGTGCCTCCGGGCCTTACCTGATTTCCAACCAGCGGAGGTTAGCACTCTGATGTGCTCACGTGGTGTTTTTGTCGATGGAAGCGGCGGCAATCGCTGCTTTGATGGCGCCATAATTTACAACTGCGAGCTGCTCAATCGAGCGTGCACGGGTACCGCTGATCCTCTCAACATCGTTCGAAATCATCTCGGCAGTCCCCGAACGAACCTCTTCGTATATGACTGAAATGTCGCCAGCACTTGCCAAATGCTGAATTTCGAGTTTGCTCGGTAACTTTCAGGATTAGCGTCGACGTACGTTATTGGTGATCCAACCACATCACTAAATGCATTTGCCACTCGCTCCATCGAGATTTTTCGGTTCCGGTGATCAGTGCGTAGTCGTTCAATGGTGTGCCACTGGCGAGAAGCTCAGCCGAAGATTCGCCTATGTCGTAGGTGTCGACCGCGCCGATCTGACCGTTACCAGTCGGCACTTCAAGCATGATATTTCCGTTGGAGTCGACCTTGAAAAGGTCTAGAAGCCCTTCCATGAAGTAGTTGGGCCAGATGAACGAATACCCGACGTCCATCTTGCCTCGTTCGAGGTCACACACTATCGCTCGAACGCCGACGCCACGGATGACCAGCGATTCGACTACTCGACGCCCAGTTTTTTCCGGTCGCTCCTGTTACAAGAACGGTCACGAGGCCCCTAAATGCACACCCTAAATCTGAGGTAACGTGCGTCGCAGCGCCTCGAGCCAGCCCGAGTACAAAGAGTTTCGCTCAGACTCTCTCATCGATGGTTCGTAAATTGCCGAAGCCTTCCACATCGACTCAATTTCGGCATCAGATTTCCAAAGTCCGACACCTCGACCCGCGAGGAAGGCTGCTCCCAGTGCAGTGGTCTCGGTAACCCTAGCGACCTCTACCGGTCGATCGAGCATGTCTGCCTGAAACTGCATAACAAACGGATTGTCGCTCTGCCCACCATCAGCACGAATCGATTGGATAGATCGAGATCGCCCCCCCTCCATCGCATCGACAATATCTTTCACTTGATAAGCGGTCGACTCTAGAGCGGCTCGCACGATGTGGTTTTTATCACTTCCGCGAGTAAGGCCGGTTATCGACCCGGTGGCGTCAGGTTGCCAATGCGGTGCGCCCAGCCCAACAAAAGCCGGCACAAAGTACACTCCTTCGTTCGAATCAACTGCCATCGCCATGTCGATAGTTTGGGGCCCATTGGAAATGACTCCGAGACCATCTCTAAGCCATTGCACGGTAGCCCCTGTGACAAATACGGAGCCTTCGATGGCATAAGTCTTCCTAGACCCTATTCGGAATCCCAGTGTCGCAAGTAACCCCGTTTCATTGTCGTCCGAATGCTGAAGAGGAACCGTGGCGCCTTTATTCGCCAGCACAAATGCGCCGGTGCCATAGGTGCACTTTATTTGACCGTTCTTGAAGCACGCCTGCCCGTACAAAGCAGCATGCTGATCGCCCGCCATCGCTGTTATCGGTATCTCGGCTCCAAAGACTGATTTGTCGGTAACACCAAAATCGTCCGCTGTTCCTCGTACTTCGGGCAACATTGCCTCGGGAATGTTGAACAGATCAAGCATCTCCGGATCCCACTGCAGATCATGAAGATTGAGAAGCATGGTTCGAGAAGCGTTCGTTGCATCAGTGGCGTGCACCTCACCGCCTGTCAGGTGCCACAAAAGCCATGAATCAACTGTGCCAAAGCAAAGCTCCCCCGCTTCGGCGCGCACCTGTCCATCTGGAATTACCGATAGTAGCCACATCAGTTTCGTCGCACTGAAATAGGGGTCGACTACCAGTCCTGTGATCTGTTGAATATTTCTCGCTTGATCAGTTTTCGAAAGCTCGCGGCAGATCTCGGCTGTGCGACGATCCTGCCAGACGATGGCATTTGCAACGGGTAGACCTGTCGTTCGGTCCCAGACGATGGTCGTTTCGCGCTGGTTCGCAATGCCAATCGCGGCTATGTCATCTGGCGCAATGCCGGCGCGTTCAATGGCTTGCTTTGCGACATTAACGGCCGCTTCGGCAATTTCGATCGGATCATGCTCTACCCAACCCGGCTGCGGAAAATGCTGCGAAAGTTCAACTTGAGCAGACCCTACCGGCGCAGCCACGCTATCGAAAACTATGGCACGAGTCGAGGTCGTTCCCTGGTCAATTGCAAGTACGTGTTCTGGCATATGGTCAGTACTCTACAGATTCATCAGGCTCACCGACATGTGAATTGTCGGGACACTCTGCCCGAACCAATGGGATCATGCCGATATGGGAAATCACCGATGACCCATGCATGCCATTGTCACATCATTGAGAAATGGTCAAAACAAAGAGCGTCACCCTCGTTGCACTCGCAACACTCTTTTCAGGGTTTGTTGCTTCGTGCACATCTGCTGAAGTGCCTTCCATCGATGACATATCGTCACGGCCGAAGCTAAGGACGGCAAGTAAGCCAACACCCAGCCATCGGTCAACACCGCTCGCGTGCCTGCACCAAATCCCACGGATCCGATGACTCCTCTCGGTAAATTAGGCTGAAGCGACCGCCGCAACCTACTTCACCGAAGTTCTGCCAAACCATCCGCACCAACACTCCTCAACCTCTCAGAAAACGTGACATCGTCACTCCTGGTGGAGGGTTACGGATCGCATTGGCGGGGCGAACTGATGGGGTTCGAGATGGATGGCCTCTTTCTGGTAGATCTGGATGCGGTACGACCCGGTGTCGGTGATGTACAGCCGACCCTCGCTGTCGATAGCTATCGAGCGCGGCTGACGTAGTCGTTTTTGTGGCTCCAGCACCGACATGTCACGGATTCGGTTCGGGGCAGCATTGGTCATCATGTACTCACGCCCGGTCTTCGAAAGCGTCGCATCGCCGATGAACTTGTCGACGTAGCGGGCTTCAGCATTGAACTGCTGCACACGGTTATTTCCGCGATCACAAACGTAGATGTCGCCATCGAGATCGACCGCAACGTCGGTAGGTCGATTGAACTCACCGTTCGCACTACCCGACTTACCGAACATCATGATGAATTCGCCGTTTGATGAGAATTTCTGAACTCGGTCATTCCGCCAGTCGGCAACGTAAATATCGCCCAACTCGTCGACCGTGATACCCCAAGGGGAGTCGAACTGCCCATCATCGCAACCGAAGCTTCCGAACGCGCTCAGGAACTTGCCCGTTTTCGTAAACTTCTGCACCCGGTGATTCTTTGAATCCACCACCAGAATGTTCTCATCAGCGTCGAACGCGAGCCCGGCAGGTCGGTTCAGTTGCCCCTCAGCCGAACCCTGCTCACCAAATAATCTTAAAAATTCACCATCTGAATTGAACGACGAAATATTGTCGTGGGCCTCATCAGATATGAACAGCGTCTCGGTCGAATCAGCGATTATCGATACCGGCCACTGTAGTTCGCCTTCGCCGTCACCTACGGTTCCAAAGTTGCCCTGGTCCTCATCATCAACCGTGTATTTACGTATCTGAACGAACCCCTCCTGCCGATTCAGGATGTAGATTCGCCCCTCTTTACCAAGCGCAAGATCAACTGGGAAGTTGGTAATGCGACGCATGCCGAGCGATTTCAAATACGGGAATCCCGCTCTTAGTAGTCCGTATGGTCGTGCCATAAATATTTCTCCGGATTGTTAAGCGGTTTTGAAAGGCTGCAGCTGTTCGTATTTGCCATTGACTATGTCGACTGAATCGACGCTCATCCACTGCTCAAGCAGGGTTGCGTAGACGCCACG
Organism: Dehalococcoidia bacterium; assembly: GCA_029936155.1. Lineage (GTDB taxonomy): Bacteria > Chloroflexota > Dehalococcoidia > Lucifugimonadales > Lucifugimonadaceae > Lucifugimonas. The sequence goes on from JAPYUK010000017.1 coordinate 5,594, forward strand.
GAAGTCGAACGTGTGCGCCAGGTCTTCGCCGTTCGCAAACGTCTTGGGATCCATCGACGGATACTCAGCATACAGACCACCCTCGACCCTATCGCCGATGATGAATGCGCCTCCTCCAGAGCCGTGATCCGTGCCGCTGCCGTTGTCTTGTACCCGTCGACCGAACTCGGTGAACGCGTAGATCACAACCTCTTCGGCCACATCGTGCTCGCGAAGATCGTCCATGAAATCTCGAAGCGCGCCCGAGAGTTCGCCCAGCAGCTTTTCGTGCGCTGGCATTTCGATCGCGTGGTGATCGTAGCCGGGGTGTTGAACATAGAAGATTTGTGTGCCGAGTCCAGCTATGTGGGTTCGAGCAACGTCACGAAGCGCTTTTGCAAGGCCATTGTCCTCGTACTCAACTGTCGACTCATATTGCCCCGGAACTTCCTGCAGCCGGTCGATGCCCGTCAAAACGTCGTCACCGGTCTGCTGCAGATACGCCATCGTCGGGCCACTTCCGATACCGGGAGTGTAGAAGCGTTTGAAAATATCCATAGCTTCGGCACGGTCTTCCTTGATCTCAACCGACGTCATCAGACCGTAGCTATCGAGATCACCGACCGACGTTACGCGCACACCCGGTGCAGCCATTGCACGAGGCAGTCCCCGACCGAAGCTGACTCCAGTCAGGACGTTTTGCCCATGGGGATCTATCTGGCGAATCGCCTTTGCCAGCCAACCTTCCGTCGCAATAGTGTTCGGCTCAGCGGTATGCATGATGTCCATCGCTCGGAAATGCGATCGGATGGCGTTCTCGTAGCCAATGCCCTGAATAATCGCCACGTCGCCGTTGTCGTACATCTCTTTTAGCGGAGTGGCAGCCGGGTGGAAACCGAGCTTGTCATTGATCTTTATGACCTGATCTTCTTCGATTCTCACCGTGTGTCGGGAGTCGTAGTAAATGCCTTCAGTGAACGGTACGAGCGTGTTCATGAAGTCGTTGCCACCGGTCATCTGTAACACCACCAGCACAGGCGCTTTTCCGTTTCCGTTTGTTGTCATGTGAACTTTCTCCTATTGAGAGTCGGTCGAAATGCCGGGTACTAGGCGTACTGAAAATCGGGAGTCGATACGATAAGGCGGAGCATTCTAATGCTGCGAGACCGCTCTTCTTCGCCTTCAGTGTTTGCGGCGAACTGGATGAGGGCTTCCCGTGTTGAATCTTCAACGGCGATAGGACCGAGTACATCGAGCGCGCTATCGACGAACAATTCGGGGGTCTCTAATGAACCGCTAGCGACTATCCGATCGATGATCGCTTTGATTCCGGGTGAAAGCCCGTCGCTGAACTCTTCAACAGCGAAGTTGATGCGTTCGGTCAGGTTCCCACCGTCGATCCACTCCTTGCCCGTGTGCCAACCTTCAACTGTTGGAGGGTCGAGAAGTATCTGGCCCATGGTGAAGGTTGTCGACTGTGGGTACTTTGCCAGACCGGGCTTGAAGTCAGTGTGCTCACCGGTCAACATCAGCACTCCTGCAACCATTTCGATCGGGCTTTTAACTTTTTTAGATCGGGCGTTCTTGAACGAATCGGAGTTGAACATCACTCGAAGTGTGCTCTTGACCTCACCATCGGAATCTATGAACGCCTTCGACATCGCGTCGATCAGTTCAGGATCCAGCGGGTCGAGATCGTTCCAGCTGGGCACCTGAGGTTCGTCGGCCACAAAGAAGTTGTAGAGATGGCGACAGATGAAGGCTGCACAGGCAGGTTGCTCGACAATGATATCGATGATGTCGCCGCCATCGAGATTGCCTTTGTGACCCATAAACTCTTTTTCACCGTTGTCGTGATCGTCTTCTCTAAACAGGAAATCAGCGGCATAGTAGCCGTGCGGGTAGAGCGGCGGAGACTGTGCGAAGGTCCAGCCCGTGAACGCACGTGACGCGTGTTTGATATCGATTTCAGAGTAGTTGCCGACGCCAAGTGAGAAGAGTTCCAACAACTCTCTGCCCCAGTTCTCGTTTGGTTCGCCGAGATGATTCTCGTTGTTGTCGAGCCAGAAGATCATGGCGGGATCTTTGGCGAGATCCATGAGGATTTCTCGCATGCCCGACATGCCGTTCCGCCTGAACATCTCGATCTGGTTCGACGATGAGAGGATGTGCTCGTTTTTTACGAGTCCAGTGGCGAAAACTCCGTGCCAGAAGAGGGCCATCTTCTCCTGCAACTGGTTTCGGGAGTTGAGCATTCGGTAGAGCCAGATCGCCAGATAGGCGTGTGGTGCCTCGCCACCGAGGTACCGAGTGAGATCGTCGTTGGGGACGCCGGTTTCAGGGGTCGGATCCAACAGAAACTCTACGATGTCCTCGTAGGACTGCTCGGAGAGTTGATCGATCTGATCTCGCGTGGTCCCAAAGCCTGCTCGACGATATAGATGCGCAATCAGCGCCGGGTCTGTATTCGACTCGACTGCTTTCGTACTCAATACGATGAACTCCCGTGATGCCCGTTGTAGATCTGGGCGTAAACCGTTCGCACCATATGGCTCAGCTTAATACAGCCATATTTTCGGCGCAGTCTAGAACGCTCGGGCGTTGAGGGCAATATGTGAGGGGCACGAATGTGGCAATTGGGGTGGGTTAGTTGGGTATTGCTTGCATGCGTATGTCATTGGGCATCGGACCACCAATGCTCGTCACTGTCATGCTGAATTTGCTTCAGTATCTATCTCAAGATTGCCGCGAAAAGGCTGTCTTGTGGAATCCACAATGCGCTGCAAGGGGGTAGAAAGATCCTGAAACAAGCTCAGGATGACATTATTGCGCGAAAGTTTCAGAATCCGCTGATTGCCACGTCGCTCGTACCTCGCTTCTCGCAATGACAGTCGTTAGTGCCCCTACCCGTCCAAAATCCCGTTTAGCTCGTCCATTTCGTCGTCGGTGAGTTCCCATTCGGCGGCGGCGGCGTTCTGGCGAATCTGGTCAGGGCTACTGGCTCCGGCGATTACCGATCCAACTGACTTTCGACCGAGAAGCCACGCAAACGCCAGCTCGACCATCGTGTGGCCGCGCTTTTCAACAAACACTTCCAACTGATCGAGAATGTCGAAGTTCGCCTCTGAAAGCCGCTTGCCTTGCGCCGCTGGCGTAAGTGCCAATCGAGTGTTCTCTGGAACGGCCTCGCCCCGGCGGTACTTTCCGGTCAGGAAGCCATGCGCAAGAGGGAAGAACGGAAGTGTGCCAAGTCCGTACTTCTCAGATACAGGCAATACCGCCCGCTCGACTCCACGTTCGAGCATTGAGTACTCGGGCTGCGACGAAATAAATGGCGTGTAGCCGTTGTGTTTCGCGGTCCATTGAGCATCTGCAATGCGCCACGGATCGAAGTTCGAGAGGCCGATGTAGCGCACTTTGCCGTCTTTTACAGCGTCGTCGAGCGCCCGAAGTGTTTCGTCAATCGGAGTGTCTGGGTCCTGTCGATGAATCTGGTACAGGTCGATATAGTCGGTCTGGAGCCTTCTAAGCGATCCCTCAAGAGAGTCCATGATGTGCTTGCGAGAACCGCCTTTGCCGTGGGGTCCGTCTTCCCATAGCATGCCAAACTTCGTGGCGATCAACGTCTCATCCCGCCTGTCGATAAGCGAGCGGCCGATGATCTCTTCCGAGTTACCGTGCGAGTAGATGTTGGCCGTGTCGATGAAGTTGATTCCTTCGTCGATGGCAGCAAAGATCACTTCACGGGCTTCCTTGAACTCCATCCGACCACCAAAATTGTTGGTGCCAAGGCCAATAACGCTGACCTCAAGCCCGGAGTTTCCAAGGTGTCGGTATTTCATATGTTTCTACTCTTGAGTATTGGATTTGGACAGTTAGTTGGTGAGCGCACTTCTTGACCCGGGGTGATTATAGTGGGCGTTTAGGAAAGTAGGGTAAGCCCTGTCATTGCGAGGAGTTCGACGACGTGGCAATGACAAGCTATACCTAACCCATGACACTCGAACAACTCGTAATAGGTCTCATACGCATCGCCGGATCGCTACCAGTGCTTCGGTGGGCGTTCGCTGGAGCGTTGATCGCGATAGTGGTCGATTTTTCCGACCTGTTCTTCATGGGCGTGCTCGATCTCGGCGGACTCCGCAACTACCAGGCGTTCGATAAGTGGGCCGACATCATCTACATGCTCACGTTCCTGTGGGTGGCGAGTAAGTGGGTCGGTCCTGAGCGTGCGGTTGCTCTGGCATTGTTCGGGTTCAGGATGGTTGGGTTCATAGCGTTTGAGTTAACAGGTAATCGGCCGATATTGCTGATATTTCCGAACGTGTTTGAGTTCTGGTTCGTGTTCGTTGCTGTCCGACTCCACTACTGGCCTAAATACGAGATGACACGCGAGCGAATCGTGAAGTGGTTGTTGGTAGTGCTGGTATTGAAGTTAGGTCAGGAATGGGTGCTGCACGGCGGCCGGTACCTCGACGATTTCACGCTGTTCGAAGCAGTCGAAGCCATCTGGGATTTCGTGATATTTTGGGGTTAGCGCAGGTCAACCCTCGTCCCGACCGTAGCGAAGCGGAGTGGAGGAATCTAAGGTGACTTGGTAGGCTGCGACTGTCGAAGCAGAACCAAGTTGTGGCGCTCGTGAACTGGTAACGTGCGTGATCACCCAAGATCCCCCTACCAAGGTCGGGAACAGGGTGATCCCAACGTAGCCCCCTACCAAACCTGCGCGTCGCCTTCACGCCTAGGGTCTGATGCCGCAAAAAGCGTGCCGTTGTCGATGTCGACCTGAATAGCGCCCTCGCTTCCGGCACCAGCCCACGCATCAGTATTTCCAATCATTTGGCCTCGCTTTTTCAGGTCGTAGATCGTCTCATCACCAGCTCTTCCTTCTATATCTAGCGAATCTGATGACGGGTACGGGCACATCGAGCCGGTATTGGTCTGATTGTGCGTCCAACGCGGTCCATCGATCGCCTCAGCAACGCTCAGACCGAAGTCGAACACACTCGTCACTATCTGCAAATTGGTCTGAACCTGAGTGTCACCCCCGGGAGTGCCGCATACAAGTTCCAGATGACCGCCATCCTCGACCGGCTTCGAAAAGACCATTACCGGGTTCATTGTGTGGCGAACGCGTTGACCCGGGTTCAGGAAGTCGATGTGATTGGGGTCGAGGTGCCAGTAGGTCATCCGGTTATTCAGTAAAATCCCGGTCGAACCCGCGATTACGCGTGACCCGAACATCGTCTGGATGCTCTGCAGTTCACCAACCGAGTTGCCCCAACGATCAATCACGCAAAAGTGTGTCGTGTCGTTGCCAGCAGCATGAACCCGACCACCTCTACGATGCTTCTTCGATGAATCTGGCGAACGATCCATGAACGCCCAAGGATCGCCCTCTAAAACATTCTCGGCAGCCTGTTCGATATCAATCAATTTCGCACGTTCTGCCAGGTATTCGGAGTTCAAAAGTCCTTCGATCGGCACGTCGACATAGCGAGGATCGGCAACGTAAGCCTCTCGATCAGCAAACGCCAGTTTCTTCGCCTCGACCATTAACTGAATCGACTCTGGCATCATGTAGCCGTACTGCTCGGGATCGAACTGTTCGTACATACCAAGTTCTTCGAGTAAAACGTGTCCGCTGGTGTTCGGCGCAGCCTCGTACACCGTTCGACCACGATAGTTGATCGAAATGGGTTCTTGCCACTCAACTGTGTGTCGTTTCAGGTCTTCGTAGGTGAGCAGTCCGTCAGTCTCTTCCGAGTATCGAGCAATCTCTCGGGCAATATCACCTTCGTAAAACGCGTCTCGACCCTGATCAGCAATCTGCCTGTAGGTACGAGCCAGGTCCGGATTACGCCGAATCTCACCTGGCTTCAACCAGTTACCGCCTGGCGCGAAGACCGGACCCGATGTCGATGAACTACGAAGAACAGAATTTTGAGCCATTATTCGAGATTGAAAAGCCGATACGGGAACCCCGTCTTCACACAACTCAATCGCAGGCTCCAGACACTGCGCCAGCGTCATCGTGCCGTACTTTTCGTGGGCACTGAGTAACGCATCAACGATCCCCGGCACTGAAGTGCCCATTATGCCGTTCTGTGGAATGCCATCGGGGTACTTGTCGGCAGTCGCAGCCAACGGAGCGGCTCCGGTGCCGTTGACCACTTCCACCGTTGCGTTCGCCGCCATGTGAACCATCACAAACCCGTCTCCACCAATCGACGATCCCTGTGGTTCGGCAGGACCAAGTGCAAAAGCCACCGCAATCGCAGCATCCACAGCGTTTCCGCCCCGATGGAGTATTCGCATTCCGGCCTGCGTCGCCAGCGTATGGTTCGCCACTACCGCTCCCTTGCTGCCTATTTTTGGCGGTCGGTACGCCTCACCTATCAAGCCGTGCGGAGTGTTGGTACTGTCCATGGAACCTAGGGCATCCTTGCCTGTTTACTGGTAAGACTTGGGGCGAACTCCCGCAAGTACACGATTTCGCCGGCAGTCTAGCAGTACGAAATATGAGGATTAGTTAGTAGAAATCAGTTGTGTGTCGAAATGGTGTGGACCAGATGTCGAATCAGATATTCCCAGCCTCGCCCGAGAGATGAACGGGCTGACTATATAACATCCGCACTATCGACCACGTTCACTTATCGCACTATAAGTACACTAGCGAACAAGCCATTGAGGCACGCGCCATGACCGCCATCGCCAAGGGAAGACATGCCATCTTCGGTACTGCCCCTGTTGGGTCCGCGCTGGGCTCGCGCCCTTCAGGATTCCGGCCGCACAGTTGTGTCTATTCTGATCAACGAGTATGGGTCTGACCGCTTTAATACGACTCTGATGCGCGGCGATCCAACCGATTTCTAGCGCCGGGCGTGCGAAGGCGCAGATGTGATCTACGCCTGTTTAAGTGGGTCCGCCGATGAGTGAACTATCCAATTCCCGCAAATACCCGACAACCTGATCGAGGTCGCTGAGTCGACCGGTGCAAAACTCGTCCACTGGGATTTTGCCCACATGTACAGCCGACTCGAGATCCGATCACCGAATCAACTCCAAACTCAGCGAAGAGTGAATCGGCAGAGGTGCTGATCAAACTCGCCGACAAGATAATCAACTCAACGTGGACAGGTCGGATAGACGGCGTGGTCGGTCGATCTGCCGATGTATAACGTTTTACCGAATTGGGTCAATTTCGTAGCACTGCCCATTTGGCGCAAAAAGTGAACCTTATGAGTCATCCCAGATCGGCATAACCGTTACAGGAATACTTATTACTCTTCTTCGGTGTACGGCAGTACGAATCCAGCGTCGGAGAACGCCTCCCAAACGCTATCCATCGCGGCCGTTATCTTCTGCTTTGCCTCTTCTGGAACATGGCAATTCGAAGCCAGAAAGCAGTTACCCGAGTAGAGCTGCTGGATCTCATCTAGCTCATCACAGGCAGTCGCAATCGAGGTCGAATACTTACCTGCGGGAAGTTGAGTCAGATTCTCGGTAGCGCACGATCCCCTTCGGAACGATACCACCTGCCAGTCGAGTGGACCTTCGGCATTGATCATCGTGCTTGCCTGCACCGATAGCCAAGGCGCAATCTGACTCGGGATGACCGCAGTGAACGAACTCATGCTCGCTTCCTGGATTTCCTTCTGTTTCGCCAGCGCATCGAAACTGCCTTTGGTAGTCGAAATCCACTTCGGTGCGAACGGACCTAACAGCACGACTAATACGATTGTAGTCAGAATTAGAATCGTGAGCATCGACGGGTTACGCAGCTCACGCCTGAAGCGTGCGGAGCGTGATGTGTTGTTATCGAACGAGAGATCCATGTGAAGGGGCTTGCGAATTCTGGAGTTTATCTGTCCAATTCAGATACACATGCTACGCCCGTATGTCTGTATCGGACGCCTTATTTTAGGATGATTCTAACCACCATCTAATCTCGAATCTGACCCTTATCGTCGGTGACTGGTCGAACCAAGTTCGCATCGGAAAAAGCCACTTTTAATCGATCGAGAACGACCTGCAACTCAAAAATCGCCTCATCAGGGATGTTGCACGTTGAAGTCTGAGCGCAGTCGGCAGCGTACTTGAACTGAATCTCGTGGAGTTTCACGCACGCAGTTTCGATGGCGTATGCGTACTTTGCACCGGGGAGTTGCTCCAGATTATCGGCGAAGCACGGGCCGTTGATGAACGACACGCTTCGCCACTCGCCCGGTACGTCAGCCTGTTGCATTCGCTCGGCCTGCCTTCGCAAAAATGGGTAGATCCAGCTGGCGGCTGTCACGTTTACGAAATGGCGTTCCCTGGCTTGCTGGACCTCACCCCAGTTTTCCTGAACTACGTTCGAAACTGTTGGGTAGATGATGGCAGAAGGTATTGCCATGGCGATGATGAGCACCAGTACCACCGTTCGCATCGGCGGGTTCCGCAAGTGTCTTCTCAGACTCGCCTTGAATCCGCGCTCTTCATCCTCGTTAACGATGCCGGACATACCGGGGTGCCGTTCACGAAATCCGACTTTTTGGGCGTGATCCGGTTTAGACCGATCATGTGAATGTGGTGTATTACTCACTGGTGAAAGACCGGTGCTTAGTAGGGATCGACTCGGAAGTCAAAAATGACGTCTTCATTAAGTTCAAACCCAAGCCCAGGTCGATTCGGTACTTCGATCGTCCCGTCAGGTGCAATCTCGAAGTTCGGCAGAAGCAGATTTTCGACCAACGGAGACGCCGGGAATGCTATCGGGAACTCAAAATAAGGCATGTTCGGGGTAATAGCCGCAAGATGAAGCTCGGCCGCGACCCCCACAACATGACACCAACTGTGCGGAATGCAGAGTGCGCCAAACCGGTAGGCATCTTCCGCAATGTTCAGGATTTCATGCATACCCCCGGCTCTCACTGAGCTAGGTTGAACGACATCGAGTCGCCCCCTTCGCAGCAGATCGGCAAACTCGTGCCGAGTGCTAAAACCCCAGTCCCCAACGGCAATCCTAATGTTCGTTGCCTCGGCGAGTCGGTGATAACCCTCGATATTATCGGCGGGCAGTGGAGCTTCGATGAAAAACGGCTTGAACTGCTCAATCTCTTCGATGGTTCGAAGTGCCTGCCCAACGTCCCGCCAGCGATTCTGTACATCGATCATCAGATCACGCTTTGGCCCGAGTATCGAACGCGCCTTTTCGATCACACTAACGTCGGTCTCGACATCCACATTGCCAAACTGACCTGGCCACTCCTCGATCTTCACTGCATTCACTCCACGTGATATTGCAATGTTCATTCGCTCTTCAAGCTGTTCGAGGTCGACTCCCGGCGGGTAGACCGTGGCGTATGGAGTCACTCGTTTCAGCGGCTCGGTGTCGCTTGCTGTGCTAGTAAACGAACGCCATATCAGTTCGTGCACCGGCTTCCCAGCAGCTTTGCCGGTAATATCCCATAGTGCAGTTTCGACCGCGCCAATCGCGCCAATAACAACTCCCCTACGGCCAAAGACACCGGTCGAGTTGTACATCTTTTGCCAGAGTCGTTGCACCTGAGTTGGATCTTCACCTACGAGTAACACCTCAAGACCTTGCGATGAGCGGATAATGGCGTCGATCACCAAACTCGGTGCCTCACACTGACCTATCCCCGATATCCCTTCGTCGGTGTGAACACGAACGAGTGTGATGTCGTATCCGCCCGAGCTTGCGGGCTCAGCGTTTGACGATCCTGGAGATTCCGAAAACGACGGGTTCCACGAGGTTACGGTTCCATCAGACTCGTCTCGAAGGGCGATGGTCTCGACGCTGGTTATCTTCATGATTAGCTTTACGAACCTGGAGTGTGCGACTCAGCACCGTCTGGCAGATCCACTTTCAACACGCCCTCAGAAAAGTAGCCTTGCAACCGTTCGTACTCTTCTTTCAAATCTGGCTTCGGTGCCCAGTCTTCTCCGTAGCGAACGCCAACAATACCGGCCTGAAGCATCTCTTTCGTACACCCGAAGCACGGTCGCCAAGTTGTGTAGAGAATCGATCCTTCGACAGCGATACCGAATCTCGCCGCCTGAAGAAGGGAATTCTGTTCAGCGTGCACACAGATGCACAAGTCGTAGCCGGTTCCAGAAGGGTAGTCGTCGCGATTTGAGCAACGGCCACAGCCTCCATCGACGCAGTTCGGGGTATTGTGTGGCGTGCCGTTGTACCCGGTCGAAACAATGTGACCGTCACGAGCCAGAACCGATCCGATATGACTGCCCAGGCAGTTCGCACGTGCCCGAACGCCGACCGCAATCGCCATCATGTACTCGTCCAAGTCTGGTCGTTTTCTGATCGACTCTGCCAACGGCTGGTGTGTCCTTGGGTGCTGAAGTTTGAAAATAAACCGGTGCGGCCTAAGCGATTTCAGGTCTTAGAAATATGCGGCTGGCCACCTTCTCCGCTGCTATCCTAGCTTGCGATTGAGCATCACGCTCCAGCTACGAGTCCTATTTTCGGATTCGACTTACATCCAATCCCAGTTTTTCTCCGTCAATTACTTCGATGACATCAACTTCGTCTACACATGATTCCGAGCCTGAATCTGGCTCGCTACCTAATGCCCTCGGTCGATTCGGTCCCTACGGCGGCAAGTTCGTACCGGAAACGCTCATGGCGGCACTTGCCGAGCTTGAAGCAGCGTTCGACGAGGCACGCCAGGACGACTCTTTCTGGGCCGAGTTCGAAAACCTTCTAACGCACTACGTAGGTCGTCCCACGGCGATGTACCACGCGAAAAATCTGACCAGAAAACTTGGCGGGGCGCAAATTTACATCAAGCGTGAAGACCTGAATCACACTGGCGCACACAAGATCAACAACGCCATTGGACAGGCGTTATTGGCCAAACGATTGGGCAAGAAGCGGATCATTGCCGAGACCGGTGCTGGCATGCACGGTGTCGCCACTGCGACTGTGTGTGCGCAGATGGGTCTTGAGTGCATCGTCTACATGGGAGAGACGGATATCGCCCGACAGTCGCCGAACGTGTATCGAATGCGCGAGCTAGGGGCAAAGGTCGAACCTGTCACTTCAGGCAGTCGCACCTTGAAAGACGCTACCAATGAGGCGATTCGCGACTGGGTTACGAACGTCGAAACCACCCACTACATCATCGGTAGTGTGGTTGGACCGCATCCTTACCCGAAACTTGTTCGAGATTTCCAGTCGGTGATCGGTGCTGAAGCTCGAGCACAGGTTATCGACATGGCAGGACGACTTCCCGACTACGTAATTGCATGTGTCGGTGGTGGTTCGAACGCGATGGGTATTTTCTCTGGATTCATCAAAGATGCTTGTGTCGGGCTGATTGGAGTCGAGGCCTCGGGCGAGGGGCTCGACAAACGTCACGCGGCGACGATGACCAAAGGCCGACCCGGCGTGCTGCACGGCTCCCTCAGTTATCTACTTCAGGACGAGTATGGTCAGATTATCGAGGCTCACAGCATCTCGGCAGGGCTCGACTACCCGGGAGTTGGACCCGAGCACAGTTATTTGAAAGACACCGAGCGCGCCACGTATGTATCGGCTACCGACGATGATGCTCTAGCGGGCTTCAGGTTGCTCAGTCGTAGCGAGGGGATCATTCCGGCGCTCGAACCTTCGCACGCCATCGGCTACATGATCAACTGGATTCCAACGCTGCCAAAGGATCAGATCGTACTCCTGCTGCTCAGTGGCCGAGGTGACAAAGATCTCGATACCGTAGCGAAAGCATCAGGAATCGAGATTTAGTTTTCGGGGTAGAACTGGCGAACGCCGGGAAGTTGACTAACTACCCCAACGACTTGAGATACGAAACGAGATCGTCGAAGAGGCGTCTGAAATCGAAGGCAGCATCGTGGTGATGGGCTCCCACGGATTAGTTGGTCTCAAGCGGTGGGTTATAGGAAGCGTCGCAGACAAAGTCATTCGTTCGGCTCGCCAGCCAGCTCTCGTCATTCCACCCCGGACAGGCTGAAAATGGCGGACTGAGAACAGCCACGAAACAAATTCTACATTCGAGAAATCGACCAAAGAGCCGATCCTTTGGCCACGGGTGATTTCGATTTGTACGCGAAATTCGCCAACACGGCGGCCCGATTGACGGTAATATCTGCCCGAGCCACAGAATCGATCAGCGCCCAACCGTTCAAGAGATACCGATCAAAGCATGTCAGCAAACGAAATTCCGATGGCAGGCCCTCTACAAGGAATCAGAGTCCTAGAGTTCGGCAGCTTCGTGGCCGGGCCGTGGGGAGGGCAGCTGCTCGCCGATATGGGCGCCGACGTAGTCAAGGTCGAACCGCCGTCTGGCGATCCCTGGAGACACGCAAACCCATTCGTTAAGAACGAAAGCAGGGTGTTTATTCCGCTCAACCGTGGGACTCGAAGCATCTGCCTTAATCTGAAACAGGATTCCGGCAAAGTCGTGCTCAAAAAACTCATCGAGTCTGCGGATGGGATCATCTCTAACAACCGGGTCGATACAGCGCGCAAGTTGGGCATAGACTATGAATCCGTATCGAAGATTAACCCGAAGCTCGTATATGTCGACATAACGGCTTACGGCCCTCGAGGCAAGATGGCCGACATGCCCGGATTCGATCTGATTGTCCAGGGCTATACCGGTGCCGTTATGAGCGAAGGGAAGATTACCGACAACGGACAGCCCGAGGTCGTATGGTCGTCTTCATACATAGATTTCTCTACCGGATATGCCGCAGCCAACGGGATTCTTGCCGGAATAGTGGCACGCAGTAAGACCGGAAAGGGCCAGCTCGTATCGACCAGCCTTCTCTCGAACGCCATCGCTATGCAGACGCTGCGAGTAGCCGATATCGAGGGTGTTCCGGCGCCCGCCAAGATCTGGTACGAGAATGAATATCCGGGGCTGGTCGAAAGGGATGCTGAGTACAAGGAGATTCAAGACAGCTATCAGAACGCCGTGCGTCCTCCGACATACCGCTGCTACTACCGTGCTTACAAAACTCTCGACAATGGCATTACGCTGGGGACACTCGCATTCCACGCTCGGATACGGCTGCTGGACGTGCTCGGGCTGAAAGATCCCAGAATGACGGACCCGAACTACGACGATTCAACGACGAAGGCTCACGAGATGGGCATGCAGTTGGTCGAGGATTTCGAACGCATTTTCGCTTCGAAGACCACAGATGAATGGTTCAAAGAACTTCGCAGCCACGATATTCCCTGCGAACCAGTACGATTTGTCGAAGAGATGGTCGACGACGAACAGGTTCTTGCCAACGACTACGTAATAGAAGTAGATCATCACACCGGTCACAAAATCCGAACCTCGGGACCGATTCTGCAGTTCAGCGGTGGGATGATCGAGCCCAAGTCGTCGCCTTCGCTAGGGCAGCACACCGACGAGGTTTTGGGTGACATCGGCTACTCATCTGACGATATTTCGGGGCTGAGAGACAACGGCTCGGTTAACTAACTTGAAGGCTTAACCAAGGCTACTGTCATTCTGAACTTGATTCAGAATCCCGTACAACTGCCAGTACTAAACTCCAAAGACAAGCACTGTTGATGGAAAATAGTTTTCTTGTCGAGTTTTGTTCCCTGATTCTGAATCAGGCTCAGAATGTCAATATGATGGATCGTAAAGTAGTGATCCCGATGTGTGACAGTTCATCCTCACAAGCACACCAATACGCATCGAGCCCTCAATGAAGAATCCGTTGTTACGGTTGGAACGACAGGCACTTTTTGCGCCCGAAAAATCACTGCGCGGGACCCCTGATCACGTCGGTCTCGAATATGACGATGTGTTTCCTGTTACGGCCGACCGTGTGAAGTTACACGGGTGGCACATACCGGGTGCTTCGAACACCGTTTGGCTGATATTTCACGGCAATGGCGGGAACATCAGCGTTCGACTGGATCAGTATCGTGAGATTCATCGTCGATATGGCGCGTCGATACTAGCCATCGACTACAGGGGTTACGGTCGAAGCGAGGGGTCGCCATCTGAAGCCGGGTTTTATACCGATGCGCTGGCCACTTTTGGCCTGGCTAGAGAGCTTCATAGAGCCAAGAAAATAGTCGTATTTGGAAGATCGATGGGCGGTGCCGTAGCTGCCCATCTTGGGTCGGTGGTACCAGAAGTGGAGGTAGACGCTCTGGTGCTTGAAGCGTCGATCTCGTCGGTCCCAGAGGTGATGCGAGAACTAGCACCATGGACACGATTTACGCCGGTGCGATTCATTATCCGGTCTAAGTTCCCAACAACACGCTACGTCGCTAGCCGTTCAACACCCCTACTTGTGATTCACGGTGACTCCGACAGGACAGTCTCGTATAAGAACGCTGAACGCATATTCGAAGCGGCTTCACAACCAAAACAGTTGGAGATCATCCCCGGTGGAGATCATGACGGGCTCGACCTAGTCGATCCTCAGAGATATCACCTTGTGCTGGAAGAATTCCTAAGCGGGCACGACGTCCTGTGAGCCCGCTTCGGCAGCCGGGCTCTGATGTTCTGGCTTACGCTCCTGTGGTGACAGAAAAGGTTTACCTCGTACGCCCGAGTCGTATATAGGTCGTTCCGGTCGTCTCTGGTTCATCGACGGTGTTGGCCCGTTCGGTCGAAATTCGTTCAACACAGTGACAGTTACTGTCTCAAGCCTTACGCCATCTTCTCGCTGCTTTGCAAGATTGTCGAGAGCATTGTCGGACAGTCCAGAACTCGGGCGATGCTCTTCCGGGAATTTCCTCAGGCAGTCTCGCTCTGGAACCAGAGCAGGACGCGGAGTGGGGTTGTTGCAGGTGTGTGCCCACGGACACATGTATGCGATACACAGCGTGGTTTCGCCGACTGCTGGTGCACCCGCGGTGGCAAGACCGATTCTCGATAGCGCCTCGCGTTGAACACGACGCAGCTTGCGCCGTCGACGATCCATCCAGCTTTTTGGAAGTCCAGCCATCGGGTGAGTTGTTATTTATACGGTAAGTTCGTTAGGAGGACATAGATCGTTACACACCCCAGCATCGAACATGCGAAGCAGTGTCATGATGTGTTGCGATCACCACAACACAATCTACACGGAAACGTGTGCTGTAATCATGGTAAATGGGCGGCTGGATTGGGTTTTTCGTCATTGAAATAATCGCTAAATATCAAGAATCAACTGATCAATACACAAATTGTCACCCTGGATTCATTTTCAGGATCTTTCTCCCCCTTTGCAGCGGACCGGTCGTCAACCACCTCGCACCTCCGAAGATCCTTCCACTGCGCTACGCTTCAGTCGGCATGTGATGAGCAGGGTGTGATCCACGCCCCGCAACCATTGACTACACTTTGCATCTGACCTTCCACAACTCCGTCCAGGACTCACCCGTTGCCGACACCCGAACCGATCGAAGTACCTCGCAGCGCACTCGAAGAAATCTTTAAGCATGCAAGAGAGTCGTTCCCAGACGAATGTTGCGGGTGGATCACTGGTGACCACGATTCAAACACAGCCGGTGGAGTTCGGCGGGCAATAAACGCCTACGAACCTGAAACTCACCCAACCGAAAAAAATCGCTCCGCACAGACGGCATTTGTGATTTCAGACGGCGACCTTTTAGACCTGAACCGAACCCTCGACGACGATGTGCGACCCCGGATCATCTACCACTCGCATCCAAACGGACGCGCCTACTTTTCACCTACTGACAAGACAAACGCTACCGATCCATGGGGCGATGGTCCGGCATACCCAGTACAGCAGATCGTGGTCGGCATCGATGGTGAGCGAGTAGTCGAGGCACGACTTTTCGCATGGGATAGCGATGAAGAGGATTTTGTCGAGATCGCCGAGTTCGACGGCCAGGATATTTAGCGCAAAAGTTGGCTAGCGTTCTGTGATCGATCCACCATTGATGTTGATCGATTCGCCGGTGATGTACCCGGCTCGGGGACTGCACAGGAAGGCAATCAGTTCACCAACCTCTTCGTCGGTGCCCGCCCGGCGCATCGGCACCTCTGCAACCCGGGCGTCCCAGCCATCCGTTCGCCCCATGGCGTCGAGTCGAGACGTATCGGTAAGCCCCGGGCAGACGCTGTTCACCGTTATGTTGTGCATCCCAACCTCTTTCGACAGCGCCTGAGTGAACCCGTCGATCGCAAAGTTGGCAGCGTTGTAAGCGCTCGTGTTCGCCCGACCGCTCTTGCCCATGGTCGACGATAGGTTGACGACCCGGCCGCCCTCACCCTGCTTGATCATCTGCGCAACAGAAGATTTGCAGGCAAAAAAGGTACCCATGACCTTCACATCCATCACGGTTCGGAAAACGTCAGCTTCCAAATCTAATACTGAAACTCTATCGGTACCTTTTGGGGCCGCGGCATTGTTCACTATGATGTCGAGCCGGCCAAACTCGGCAACCGTCGCATCGACCATCCGCTGCACATCGCTCTGGTCGGCAATGTTTGAGACCAGTGGGAGCGCTTTGACGCCGAACGACTCAACCTGTTCGGCAGTTGACTCGATATCACGCCAGCCAGCATCTTTCTCGTCCTGTGGAAAGGAAGCGTGGTCGCGCCCTGTGCCGGTCACTACGATGTTTGCGCCCATTTGAGCAAGAGCCACGGCAGTCCCGCGTCCAATCCCGCGCATTCGACCCGCACCGGTAATGATCGCTACTTTGCCTTTGAGTTCGGAATCAGTCTGATCGGTCATTTGGACACCCTTCTCCAATAACTACACACAACTAGGAATCCCGCACATTCTGCACGATGTTTTGAAGGGATGTCGCTGTCGAACGAAGGGTTAACTACCGCTGTGGGCGCTCGATCAGCGTCGCGTTCAACGTGACCAGAAACTCGGAACCTCGAACGACCTTGATTGTGATGTCGGTACCACTAGGGTGGTCACGAAGGAAATCGGTCAAATCCTGTCCACGCGTTATTTCGAAATCGTCCAGTTCGATGATGATGTCATCAATCTCTATTCCAGCTTCGGCAGCCGGTGATCCAGGTTCCAGCACCGTAACGCCAAAGCCCTCGCCAACTGGCAAGCGCAAAGCCCGAGCCAGCGCACGGGTAACGTCTACTCCGCCCACTCCGAGAAAGCCGGGAGGCGGCACCGGGCCCTGTGCGATAAGGCTGTATGCAGCCGTTTTCGCAGCATTGATATTGATAGCAAAGCCAATTCGATCACCGATATTGATCTTCGCTGTATTGATCCCAACCACTTCGCCGAACATATTCACAAGTGGGCCACCCGAGTTGCCCTCGTTGATCGCGGCGTCGGTCTGAACCAGACCCGTCAGGTCACCACCCACCTCGCCAACGATAGTCCGATCGAGTGCGCTCACCACGCCTTTGCTAACTGTTGGCCCCCCGCGCAATCCCAGCGCATGGCCGATTGCTACGACATCTTCTCCAATTCGGAGTGCGTCGGAGTCGCCAAACGTTGCGGGCTTTAGCCCGTACTGGCCGGTCACTCGGACTATCGCCAGATCAAGCTGGGTATCACGCCTGAATAGTTCGCCCTCAGCAACCGTGCCATCTTCGAACGCAACCGTGATTGTCTGAGCACCCTCCACAACGTGCCAGTTAGTGAGAATTAGGCCCTCTTCATCGAGGATCACTCCTGTACCAACGCCCTGCCCACGACCGAGATTTACTGCGATCTGAACTATAGATGGCGTCAACAACTCGACCAACTCAGGGGTCGACAATGACTGTATGCCATCCGCACGAGTCGACGTCGTCGGGAGTACCACCGGTGTCTGAGTAGGGTTGTTCTCAGATGATCCGACTAGAGAATCATCAACCGTAGCCGTTGTACAGGCGACTGCCAGCAGTGCGAAAGCCAAAGCAGCTAACACAATAATCGGGAGTGTAGAAAGGTTTCGAATGGTCACGGTAGTGGTAATGTCTGGGTCGAATAGACCAATTCCCGTTTAGCCAGCGTATCAAGCGATGAAGATGTGCGCCTGCAACGGTTCGGTTCCTTTGGAGCCTTCGGATGCGAAACCCTGAGCCACAAACAGTACGGCGCCAGGCAGTTTATGTACGGGATAAATCGAGTGCGAATCTGAACCTCATAAGACTCATAAAAACCCGAGCTAGCTCCGATCCCTGGATGATCGTCGGGCTGATGGTCGGTGTTCTGTTCGCCACAGCAACTGCAGCAGGAATTCCGCAGTACGCCCGCTCGCTGGAAATCGTTTCGATGCGAGCTGCGGTCGAAGATGTTGGGAAGCACAACCGAAACGTACACGTAAATAGCTCATGGATTCCTTTGTCCTACGAAGGCCATGTGAGTGCCGACAGCGCTGTGCGCGCAGCATCGGAAGCTCATCTCGGTGCTCTGATTGTCAATTCCACTCGACTCACGAAGAGCCGAGCCCACTGGTGGGGCTGGAACGAGAAAGGGTTGAGAACCGACGACCTAGCATCGCAGGCGGCATTCCAGTACATCGAGAATCTTGATGACCACGTCGACTATATCAAAGGGGTGGCTCCGACCGACACAACCTCAACAATCGACGGCGAAACAACTATCGAAGTAGCAGTCGCTCACGAACGAGCTAGGATTCTCCAGATCTCAGTCGGAGATGTCATCAGCACCCAACCCGTTGATCGAGGCACTGGGCTGGTACGCGCCATCATCACCGGAACATTCGAGATGACAGACCCATCCGAGATGTTCTGGCTTCAGCTTGGGCAGGAGTACCTCGAACCCGCCATCGAAGGTCGTGACCAGCCATTGATCTTGCTTCCAACCGAAAGTTCAATGTTCTCGGTGGTCGCCGAAGCAAATGCCGGGTTGCCCGCCTCTTACGACTGGTTCCTCTACGTCGATCCGGTGCTCATGTCGGATATGTCGATCAAGGAACTCCAAACATTTCTTGGAAATTTTCAAGCCGAACTTGAGTCAACGATTGCCCGGCCGTTCATCATCACGGAGATGACACCGAGGCTTGCGGCCATGAAGCAGCGGGCGTTATTTGGCAGCATCCCTTTGTTGCTTATGGGGCTAATGGTGCTCGCCTGCGTCGGCTTCTACCTGACGATGGCAGCAGGCCTTCTAGGTCGACGCCGGATTGCTGGATACATGATGCTAAGAAGTCGTGGATTCAATATCCGCCAGCAGTTTGGAATTCATCTTCTGAAAGCGGCTATCATTGCGATCCCGGCGGCAATTCTGGGTCCGGTTGTGTCAATCTTGACGATCGCTGTCATCGGGTATCTTCCAACATATGATGGCATCACCGGCGGAAGCACGATGCCGTTCGAGGTTGCCGCCTCAGCCTGGATATGGTCGTTCGGCGCGGCATTCGTTGCTGTTGTGATGATCACCGCGGCGTCTTCGTTCTGGGATCGATCAACATTATCGACAGCTGTAATTTCTGATGGCACGCGTGTTAGCGCACCGTGGTTTCAGCGTTTCTACATCGATGCGCTATTGGTCGCTTTGAGCGGCATTTTGTGGTGGGAAGTTGGTGCTAGAAATGGAATTGTTGTTTCAGAACGAGGAGAAGACTTCACTCCCGATCTCAGCTTGCTTGCGGCTCCAATTCTCATCGTGCTCGCGGTATCTCTTGTCGCACTTAGATTGTTCCCGATAATCACCACCGTGTTCGCCTCTTTCGGCTTACGGACGAACTCGACAGCTCTCGGTCTTGGTTTCGCCAGCGTAGCGAGACGGCCGTTTTTTCACGGTTGGCCAATGCTGGCGTTCTCTCTGGCTATCAGTACCGGCATCGTTGCCGGTTCGGTCGTATCGACCCTCGAGCGCTCAACCAACGAGCAGGTTTTCTACAGAACTGGCGCCGACGTTCATGTCGTGACCAGAGGGACGACCGGACAGGTCGATCGAAACCGACTGGAAGTGGTTCGAGAGATCGAAGCGGTCGACGTCGCAACTCCGGCGCTTAGGACAATCGCCACGGTCGGAACGACGTCATCAGGATCGCAATTTCATCTGTTGGCGATAGACCCAATCGATTTCCAGAGGGTCGCGTGGTTCAGAGACGATTTTTCAGACTCCGAAACGTCAATCACCCAATTGGTCGATCGATTGGCAGTTCGAATTCATCCAGAAGCGATAGAGTTGCCGCCGAATACAACACACCTGTCTATCCGCGCTAACATCGATGTGTTCACGCCAAAACATGAGCTGTGGATCGTCGTCAGAGACAGTCTTGGTGATTCCCACACTCTCAACATGGGCCAGATCAGAGAAGGCTGGTTTATCACAGCGACGAACATGCCGAATTTAGCTGAGCCAATAACTATCGCTTCCATTCAGACCAGTCTGGCTGTCGGACCCGATAGCGCACCTACGGCAACTCTGCTTGTAGACGATTTGATTGCAACAACCAGCAACGGTGAGACTCACCTGGTAATAGATTTCGATCAACCTGAACTGTGGACCGGGTTGCCCACGGCAGAAGGTGAAGACACCGGATTCACTATCACCCCTGAACCCCAGGCCATTGACGGCCTAACAGATGGCGATTCGGGAACGGGAATCGGGAACATCTCACTGGGGCGCGGCTCATCACAGGGGGTACGGGGGATCTACCGACGAGCAGTCGACCGTCCAATTCCGATAATCGCCAACGAATTTTTTCTTGCCCACACCGGCGTCGGACTGCGTCGACCATTTTTAATAAATGTTCAGGGCGGACTAGTTCCCGTAGAAGTGATTGATTCAATCAAATACTTTCCCACGATCGACCCTGAGGATGGTCCATTCGTTATTGCCGACCTCGACGCCATCGTCGATTTTGTTCTTCTCAGGGGTCGCCGGAAAATTACTCCCAACGAACTGTTCGCCAGCCTGGAAGAATCCGACATCCCGGAAGCAGAGATATCTGAAAACATCCGCGGAGTCTTCCGGCTTGCGCACATCGTGTCGCGTTCTCAGCAGATCAATACGACCTTTGTCGACCCGATCGCAGTAGCTGGTTGGCGGGGTATGAGCATCATTGCAACCATTGCGGCCGGTTTCGTCGTACTGATGGCATATGCCATTTTCCTGGCGGCATACTCGCTGCGCACCAAAGGAGACTCTGCCCTGATCCTCGCACTTGGAGCGAGCAGTCGTGATCACTGGATAAGTACGCTTGCCGAACTATTTCCGGCAATCCTTGTCGGCACCGCCGTTGGATTGGGAACCGGATTCGCCGTCAGTTCACTTATGGTCGGCTCTATGGCGCACACAGGGTCGGGTGGACATCTACTACCTCCGTTCATATTGCAGACCAACTGGGCGCTTCCTCTAGTTACAATTGCTGCGATATTTTTGATCGTTCTGATCGGCGTGGTTAATTCTGTACGGTCATTCCGCAAAATCCAAATTGCACGCATGGCACGTGAAGGGTTTTCTGCTGCTTCAACATGATCGGTAACTCCTTCCAACTCATCGTCAAGCGAACGCTCGCTCACTGGCGACTGTTATCGGCAGTTGTGGTGGGTGTTGTACTCGCGTCAACGATCATGGCGAGCTCGGTCATCTTCTTCGATGCGTTGCGAGATGTCGCACTTCAAAGGGCTCTTGCTAACCACGATGCTTCCGATATCGATGTGATCGTTGAGGCAGGGCAGGTCCCAACCACTCCCGAATCACACGCAACTATTGTCGATGCGATGAATGGCACAATCGTCCGAAGATTCGACCCGTTCCTCGACCAACGCGAGTTTGCGATCAAAACATGGACGTTCTTCGTCAATCTTCCACCGCCTATGGTGGCGCCTGCCGATTGCACATGCCGAACCACGGTGGGAAGAAATTCTGGCAACGCTGGCGAGTTGATCGAGTGTGACTGCCGTCGCGCTGTGATGATGACGTTGCCAGACGTCGACAATCGGGTACAGCTTGTCGAAGGCGTAATGCCACGAGAGGTGTTCGACCACGGAACTGATGCCCCTCTGCTAATTGAGGGCATTCTCGACGTGCCTTCAGCCAAAATGCTCGACATTCGGGTTGGTGACATCTATCCAATCACACCGCACTGGGAAGACATACACGCCGAAGTACAGGTACTTGTCACTGGTGTTTATGAGCGTGTCGACCCAGAGTCGGACCACTGGCGTATTCAGAATGAGGCGTTCGGATCCCGCACAAACACGCTTCAGTTCGCAAGATTCGTCGTGCCAGAAGCCACGATTCTCGAAGGACTCGGCTCGTATCTCCCCAATATGGGAACAGACTACGCGTGGTGGCTAGATGTCGACTCAAACCGTATTAAGGCAACTGAAACAGAGAATATCCGCAACACTATCGACGCCACGGAACGAGAGTTAAAGGCGATTGTTGACGGCTTCCTGCTGAGGTCTGATCTCCCGCAGGTGCTCAGTGACTTTGAAACCGATCTATTCTTCAACCGATTGCCGATGTTCATCGTGCTGATCCTCATCGTGCTCGTAGTTCTCTACTACGTAGTTACGCTCGCATCGCTACTCGTTGACGCACAACGCGGTGAAGTAGGTCTTCTGCGAACACGCGGTGCTACGTCTAGGCAAATTCTTGCGGTATTCGTTATTGAGGCAGCACTACTCGCCGCGATCGCTACAGCGAGTGGACCGTTCCTCGCACTATTCGGCGTTGGCTTCATCGGCGTACTGCCGATCTATGGCGAGTTGAACAACGGTGACCCGCTGCCTGTACGCCTGACATTTGCGGCATTCCGTATGGCGTTCTTCGGCGGATTGCTGGGGTTGCTCGCGTTGTTCATTCCCGCGCTGAGAGCCACACGACTCGGAGCGCTTGCTAGTCGAGTGACTCGTGCACGTCCGGCGCGACTCGCGCTCGTTCAGCGCTACTACCTCGACCTTGGGTTCTTGGGTCTCGTGCTGTTTCTCTTCTGGCAGCTAACAAAACAGGGATCGTTTGTTGCCGTAAGCCTGTTCGGCGAAACTACGGTGAATCAGCTGATTCTTGGAGTTCCAGCGATATTTCTTGTTGCAGCCGGGTTGGTGCTGCTCAGAATCTTCCCTGTAGGGATGGATTTGATGGGACGAGTGCTATCTAGGCGACCGCTATCGACTATCACGCCTCCGGCGCTTATTCTCGGCATCTGGCAGCTCGCTCGGAACCCCGCCCATCATTCGAGGCTCTCGCTGCTGTTGATTCTCACCGCGGCTCTCGGCGTGTTCGCAGCCAGCTTCGGAGCGACGCTTGAACAGAGCGCTATAGACCAGGCCTACTACCAAACTGGTGCCGACATCAAAATGACATCGGTAAACATCAGGCCTGGTGGTATCTCCAACTCTGTAGTCGACTCCCTCAGTGATCTCGAGGGCGTTGAAGCGGTGTCGCCGATCTATCGCGAAACGGGGAGTATCCTAGCCGGAATCAGTTTTGATCGATTCCAGTTCGTAGGCGTCGACCTCAAAACCATTGACGATGTCGGTTGGATTCGAGATGATTTTGGGCTTACGCCGTTCGACGCGAAGGTTTCATCTCTTGATATTGGTGGAGCTGCCGGCATCATCCTCCCAGAAGATGGTCGCTGGCTCACGGCGAACATTCTCCCTCTGGTCAGGCAGCCATCGACATTCATAGTTGCACGACTCTCTGACGACAACGGCCACTTTTTCTCAATTCCGCTCGGCACGCTCGTACCGCTGGCGACCGATCAGCTGAGATTCAAATGCCCGACACCGATTGAGGGCGAATCCCCACAGTGGTGTCGAATTGGTGCGAGTCTTCAGGCGACCAGGTTCAGAAACGTACCGGGCTTGTTACCGAAAAACCCGATCCGGCTTCACTCCCTCGGGGTTATCGATTACGAAAACGGACTTGGACCTGCGGCTCTTGATATCGACGACATAGCCGTTCTAAATAGCGCTGGAACAGAGCTGATCATTATCGAAACGTTCGACTCAGTCAAAAACTGGCGAACGATGACTCCTACCCGTGAAGCTCTGGGCGACAATTTCGGACCTGCTTCTGCACCCGACGGCTCGCCACTCCCTAGCATTGCTCGGCTACGTTGGACGGCATCTCAACCCCGCGAATACCGAGGTCTAGCACACGGATCGGAACTTGAAATTGTTCCGGTCATCGCCAGCACCCGGTTTGTAGAGGAGTTCGGTGGTGAAGACGGGGGAGTCATCGAAATAGCCCTCGACGGCACACCGGTCAATGTTTCCGTGCAGGACGTTATCGAGTACTTCCCAACGATGGCACTCGACGAAGAACCGTTTCTCTTGGCCGATTTTGAAGCAATACACGAACGCCTAAACGTAACGCACACAGTCGGAAACAGGCAGCCAACGGAGTTCTGGATCGCAACAGAGTTCGGGTCTGAGCTTGTTGCATCCGATGTAGGAATCCTTGAATCAGATTTCACAAGTGATCCGACCTTGAAAGCTATTCAATTGACGCTGGCCGGGCTCCGCATTCGATCCGGATTAAACACAACTGATCGAACCGCAGAGCTCGCCGGGGTGGCGTTCGACCCTCTCGTATCTGCTGGCTGGCGAGCGCTATTGGGTATCGCCTTCTTAACAGTACTAATAGTCAGTGCGGTCGGTTTCCTCGTTCACGCTAAAGTGTCTTTCGACGGTCGCCGAGCCGAGCTTGCGCTGCTGCGCACAATTGGACTTTCTATGAAGCAACTGCTGTTCCTGGTGGTGATGGAACAGGTGATGGTAATTGGGACTGCAGTTGCGCTTGGAATCTTCATGGGAGCACGTATGGGCGCGACCATCATGCCTTATCTCGCCAGTTCCGGCGAAAACGCTGTGGTTGTTCCACCTATGGCAGTTCAAATAGACTGGTTCGGTTTTGGCATTACTTTCGGGCTGTTGGGGTTAGTATTCCTTACTGTCATCGGCGTGATATTGATTTCTGTATACCGAATGTCGATCCACCGAATAATGAGGATGGGCGAAAGTTGATCAAATTGACCGTGCTGAGTGCGTGCTGCGCAGCTGAAAATGGCTGGAAAGTAAAACTTGGCCCGACAAGTAGAGGTGACTCTTAGTGACAACACCGAATTCCGTGTATATCGAGTGCAGCGGTCTGTTTAAAATATATAAAGCCGCCGATCTTGAGGTTGTGGCTTTGCGTGGACTTGAGCTTGAAGTCAACGGCGGCGAGATCATCGCAATTGTCGGAGCATCTGGTAGTGGAAAATCGACACTGCTAAACATCCTCGCCGGGTACGACGCGCCATCAGCCGGAACAATTCGAGTTGGTCAGTACGATCTGCTCCAGATGACCAACAAAGAGGTCGTCGAATACCGGCGCCACGAAGTCGGATTCATCTGGCAGGAAACTTCCCGGAACCTATTCCCGTATCTAACTGCGCTCGAAAATGTCGAACTCCCAATGGTCATTTCCGGTGCTCCCGGCCCAGAGCGTCGCCAGCGAGCCAAAGAACTTCTCAACGTTGTTGGGTTGTCCGACCGTGCCGATCACAAGCCGGCGCAGCTATCAGGTGGTGAACAGCAGCGAGTCGCGATTGCGGTGGGTCTATCGAACGAGCCGCCTCTCTTACTCGCTGACGAGCCGACAGGTGAGTTGGACGACCAGACCGGTGAAGAGGTTCTCGAACTTCTGAACACGGTCAACCAGGATCTCGGAACTACGATCGTAATCGTTACTCACGACCCCGCAATCGCAACAAGCGTTGGCCGAGCCGTTGCGATCAAGGACGGCAAAACAAGTACGGAAACTACCCGCGAGGTTTCGTTCGAACGGAGACTCGGTGGTGAAGGCACTGGCACAGAAGAGTTCTTGCTCATCGATTCAGCAGGTTCGGTACAGATTCCCCGTGAATTGCTCGACGATCTGAATATCGGACGACGAGCCAAGGTAAATATCAAAGATGGAAGGGTGACACTTGAGTCAGGCGACTGAACAGATCACTGAGCGCGAGTCACGTGGCGCCAGCACACCAATTATCCAGGCCATAAACACTTCTCGTGATTATCAGCTGGCCGGTGAGATCGTGCACGCCGTCAGCGACGTGAGTCTCGACGTTCGAATTGGTGAATTCATCACCCTCGTAGGACGTTCTGGTTCGGGTAAAACGACGCTATTGAACCTGCTTGCGGGCCTTGATCACCCGACTTCCGGGCATGTGTTATTTGAAGGCGCCGATATGGCTAACTTTTCTGAGAAGCAGTTCATTCAACTCCGCAGGTACCGCATCGGTGTCGTGTTCCAGTCGTTCGCGCTGCTTCCGCTTCTCTCGGCGTACGAAAACGTTGAACTGCCGTTGCGCATAGCTGGTATTGGAGCATCTGAGCGGTCAAAACGCACGAACGAAGTGCTCGAAATCGTGGGGCTGGGCCGACGTGCCAAGCACCGTCCATACGAGCTATCTGGTGGTGAACAACAGCGAATTTCTATCGCTCGAGCGGTTGCGATGCGACCCAACGTGATTCTGGCTGACGAGCCAACTGGTGAGCTCGACTCTGTGAACGCCGCCCAGATTTTTGGGCTGTTTCAGGAGATGGTTCACGAGGAAGAGATGTCGATTGTCGCGACGACGCACGACAGCACGCTCCTCGACATGGCCGACAAGATTTACACCGTTCACAACGGCGAAATCGAGCTGAGCGGAGTCGGTACTCGCGTCGATGCCGACGCCCGGTTCAAGCGCCCCGACGACGAGTAATTTTGGGTGAGGTTCGTCACTGCGAGACTGATTGTCGTTCTGAACTGGACGCAGTGTCATACTGAACTTAATCCAGAATCCCGCTACCGATTGCGGCGCCAGGCTCGGTCGCGAGCTTCAATAGCTATGCAGAGAGCGTCCTCGACAGTATCGGCAACAACGTTGATATGACCCATCTTGCGGCCCACTCGTGGCTCTGCCTTGCCGTAGAGGTGCAGACTCACACCCGGCATTTCGACAGCCCTCGCCCAGTCGGGATCGCCGTCAGTGTCTACCCATATCTCGCCAAGCAAATTAACCATCACAGTAGGTGAGTGAAGTTTCGGCTCGGCAATCGGTAGCCCAGCGAGCACGCGTACAAGTTGATCGAACTGAGACGTATCGCAGCCGTCCATCGTGTAGTGACCCGAGTTGTGCGGTCGAGGTGCGAGTTCATTGACGAGGAGTTCGTTCTCTTTCGTCACGAACATCTCGACGGCAATCAGACCCACTACGTCGAGTTGTACTGCAATATCCGCAGCAAGCAAACGAGCGTTCTCAATGACGCTATCGGGGATTCTCGCAGGCACGATCGAAATATCCAGAATGTGGTTCCGATGGATGTTTTCTGATGGCGGAAAAGTCGCTGTTTTCCCATCGGATGTGCGGGCACAGATCGTCGAAATCTCCATCTTGAACGGCACAAACTGCTCAACAATTAACTCTACGTGTCGTGCGTTCAACGAATCGTAGGCGTTCTCTATATCTTCGGTACGGGTGATGATGACCTGCCCCTTGCCGTCGTAACCCTGGGTCGCTGTTTTGAGAACCATCGGGTAGCCGAGATCCGGTCCGGCATTGTGCAGATCTTCAAGCGAGGTTACGGCACGGAACGGCGCGACCGATACACCTGCTTTCAGGAGAGCATTCTTTTCGTGCAGCCGGTGTTGAGTAGTCCGCAGTACCGACGATGAAGGATGAACGGGAACAAGCTCGGTTGCCGCAGAAACAGAATCGGCGTCGACGTTCTCGAACTCGTAAGTCACCACGTCAGACGTTCGGGCCAGGCTGCGGGAGGCGTCCCGGCTCGAATAGGCATCGGTAATCTGACCGTCAGCAACTTGCCCTGTCGGGCATCCGGGATCAGGATCCAAAACCACAGTTTTATAGTCCATCTGGCGCGCTGCCATGGCGATCATCCGCCCAAGCTGGCCGCCACCAATTATTCCGATCGTCGAGCCCGGGTTCAGCAGAGATTCTCGTTGCATTTACTAGTCGCCAGACCCTGACTCAGGCTTTACATACGTGACAGCTTCGATTTCGGCCGTGATTTTCGCTCGCCGTTTTTCGACATTTTCTTGAACAGCAGGGTCGATTAACCCAACGATCTGTGCGGCCAATATGCCAGCGTTCACTGCGCCCCACTCGCCGATGGCTACTGTTCCGACCGGGTAGCCACGCGGCATCTGGACCATCGACAGCAGCGAGTCCATGCCATCGAGATGCGGGCCCACGCCGGGCACGCCGATCACCGGCAGTATCGTCTTCGCAGCGGTCATTCCGGGCAGGTGGGCCGCACCGCCTGCGCTGGCGACAATGACCTTTATTCCCCGTTCTTTCGCCTCTTCAACGAACTTAAACATCAGGTCGGGAGTTCGGTGTGCGGAAATGATACGAATTTCGTGCTCCACTCCCAGCTCTTCGAGGATATCGGCCGCGTGCTGCATGGTCGGCAGATCCGACGTGCTACCCATGATCACTGAAACTAGTGGTTCTGCCATTATCTTCTAGGCTCCGACTCAAAACTCTGGAAATTGTTGACGACCGATTGATTTTACAGCCGTCCCAACCCATTGCGGGAGATTCGAGCCTTTAGAATCGTGCAATGCCAACGCTATCGTTCAACTCGCTCGACATTCACTATGAAATATCCGGATCTGGCCCGCTGTTGATTCTTCATCACGGGTGGGGATCGCGGGGTAGCGACTGGGAAGAAGGCGGGTGGATTCAGGCGCTAGAACCACAAGCTCAACTTTTAGTATTTGATTCTGTTGGGCATGGGGCGTCTACCCTCTCACACGATTCTGCTGACCACACAGTTGAGAAGCGAGCTGAGGTAGTGACGACACTTGCCGACGAAATCGGTGAGAAAAAGTTCGGTTTTCTGGGATTTTCTATGGGCGGCAGAACTGGTCTTGAACTCGCTGCTTCGAGTCCCGAGCGGCTGTCTATGTTGGCGATTGGCGGCATGCATTTACTACCTCCTTCGTTTGGCGCAGAGCGGACGAGAAGCCGAGCCCGCACACTTCGATCTGGAAGGGGTAATTTCTCGGGTAACGACCCCCTCGCTCTTGCTACCTCGAACGAAGCTCTTCTGGAGTGGAAGGGCATAGACGGACGGCTCGATGGTCATACGGCACCGACTATCCTTTTCTGCGGCGAGGATGATCCGCACCACAAAAACGCTTACGAAAGTTCAATCACTATGAATTTCGAATTCGTGAGTCTCCCAGATACTAATCATCGAGAAACGTTCTTCTCGTCTGAACTAGCGGTTCGCTCTGTAGCTGAATTCGTGTCGACTCACCTGTCCTAACTCGGCGGCGTACAGCACTTCTGGTGCTACCATTTTCTGCTGTGTGCTCACTCAACGAGCCAATTTCTCTTACCCACGGGAGCTACTCAATATATGACGACCGGCGACGGTTCGAACGATGATTTCAAGCGTGCGATGGTGGTGACCGCTCACCCGGACGATGCCGAGTATGGCTGCTCGGGTTCGGTTGCGAAGTGGTGTCGAATGGGCTGGGAAGTTGTCTATGTGCTCTGCACCGACGGTTCAAAGGGATCGGAGGACCGCGAAATCACATCCAAACGACTTGTAGAGATCAGGGCTGAAGAGCAAATCAACGCTGGCAAGACGCTCGGGCTCAAGACGGTCGAGTTTCTCGGTTACCCCGACGGCTATCTCGAACCAACGCTTGATGTTCGACGAGACATCTCCCGGCAGATACGGAAGCACAAACCCGACGTTCTCATCACAACCAACCCGACGCGTGATCTGATGAGCAGTGGCTACGTCGGCCATCCCGATCATTTTGCAGCGGGCGAAGCGGCACTTTCAGCTGTTTTTCCGTCTGCGCGCGACCATCTGACGTTCCCGGAATTGTTCAGCGACGAAGGACTTGAACCGCACAAGGTTCGAGAAGTCTGGGTGATGACGTTCGGAGACGGTGCCGATTTCTGGAATCCACTTACCGAGCAGGATGTCGATACTTCGATTGCGGCGCTGAAAGAACACACAAGTCAGGTCAATGATCCCGATCAGGCAGCTAAATGGATGAAACAACGCCGAGCCGAACTGGGCAAGAAGATCGGCGCCAACTACGCCGAATCATTTAAAAAGTTCACGCTGAGCTAGATCGTGCGTGGGGCGCTCTGGACAAGAGGCTGGAAGCGGTCATCTGTCATTCTGAACTTGATTCAGAATGACAGTAGTGGTGTAACACTAATAAAAGAATCCCCGGTCGTATTGACCGGGGATTCTTGGTTTCGAATGTTCAGGTAGTTCGCTGAACCGCCACACGAACGCTAAACGACGTCCAGCGTGTCTTCGGCTTTCACCTTGGCGACGCCACCGTGCTTCTTACCCGCAATACCGCGAAGCTGAGCGAACTCGTCTTGAGTCCCCCGGAGCAGAATGCCGGAGTCAGACGAGTGCATGATGAATCGTGCACCGAGGTCGATTGCCGTAGTGGACGCCTCAATCGTCTGCTGGTGAATCATTGTCGGCAGACCACGGTCATCAGCCGCACCGATGACCTTGCTGAGCGTGTTGAGGTAGATCGGATTGGCGACCTCGTCAGGAATACCAAGTGAAGTGGTCATATCGTTCGGGCCGATGAACACCGCATCGATCGGTGCGCAGTCGATCAGCTCTTCAACACGGTTCGCTGCCGGCTCACTCTCGATACCCATGATGAAGATCTGGTCTTTGTGGCGGTTGTTCAGGTAGTCCTCAGACTTCTTGCTCGGGTACTCGCCAGTCTCAACAACTCGTTCGTAGTACTCGCCCTTGAGAGGGTGGGTTCGCATCTTCATGCAAGTGTGTCGAACTTCATCAACAGTCTCGCAGTAAGGAACCAAAACTCCATCGGCACCTGCGTCCATCGCCATCGCCACCCAAACCTCTTCAGTATTGGGGGTTCGAACAATTGCCGTGATGTCGAGCGACTTCATCTGTGCACACGTATCGGAAATCAACTGACGATCACGTGAGCCGTGCTCCGAGTCGATAACAACGAAATCCAGAGTGCTACCAGCAAAAACCCGTTCCCAGCGCATGCTTGCGGTGGCGGAGACCATAAATCCAAATACGGGCTTCTTAGCTTTCAGTGCAGCTTTTAGATCAGCTGGTTTCATATTGTCCTCTTCAGT